>JANOAD010000132.1:0-13076 GCA_031410955.1 Novosphingobium sp.
TTTCCGCCAACCGCGCCGAACTGCTCGCGATCGCCACCTCGGTCGCGACCGAGAAGATGATCGACTAGTCGATCGTGATCGAGGCGATGGAAGAAGCGATCCAGAAAAGCGCGCGCAACCGCTACGGCGCGGAGAACGACATCCGCGCCAAGCTCGATCCGCGCACCGGCGACCTGCGGCTGTGGCGCGTGGTCGAAGTGGTCGAGGAGGTTGAGGACTACTTCAAGCAGATCGATCTCAAGGCCGCGCAGAAGCTGCAGGACGATGCCAAGCTCGGCGATTTCATCGTCGATCCGCTGCCCCCGGTCGATCTCGGCCGGATCGACGCGCAGTCTGCCAAGCAGGTGATCTTCCAGAAGGTCCGCGATGCCGAGCGTGACCGGCAGTTCGAGGAATTCAAGGACCGCGGCGGCGAAGTCGTCACCGGCGTGATCAAGTCGGTCGAATTCGGCCATGTGATCGTCAACCTCGGCCGCGCCGAGGGCGTGATCCGCCGCGACCAGCAGATCCCGCGCGAAGTTGCCCGGATCGGCGAACGCGTCCGCGCATTGATCCTCAAGGTCGAACGCCAGAACCGCGGGCCGCAGATCTTCCTCAGCCGCGCGCACCCCGATTTCATGAAGAACCTGTTCGCGCAGGAAGTGCCCGAAATCTATGACGGGATCATCACCATCATGGCCGCCGCCCGCGATCCGGGCAGCCGCGCCAAGATCGGCGTGATCAGCCGCGATTCGAGCATCGACCCGGTCGGCGCCTGCGTCGGCATGAAGGGCAGCCGCGTCCAGGCGGTCGTGCAGGAAATGCAGGGCGAAAAGATCGACATCATCCCCTGGTCGGAAGATACCGCGACTTTCGTGGTCAACGCGCTGCAGCCGGCCACGGTCAGCCGCGTGGTGATCGACGAAGAAGAAAATCGCATCGAAGTGGTGGTTCCCGATGACCAGCTCAGCCTGGCAATCGGCCGCCGCGGCCAGAACGTGCGTCTCGCCAGCCAGCTCACCGGCAGCCAGATCGACATCCTGACCGAGGCTGAAAGCTCGGAGAAGCGCCAGCGCGAATTCGCCGAGCGTTCGAAGATGTTCGAGGAAGAACTCGACGTCGATGAAACGCTGTCGCAGCTGCTGGTCGCCGAAGGGTTCAGCGAGCTTGAGGAAGTGGCCTACATCGACGTTGCCGAACTGGCCAACATCGAAGGCTTCGACGAGGAACTGGGCGAAGAGCTGCAGAGCCGCGCGCAGGAAGCGCTTGACCGGCGCGAGGAAGCGCACCGTGAACAGCGCCGCGCGCTGGGCGTCGAAGATGCGCTGGCCGAAATCCCGCACCTCAACGAAGCCATGCTGGTGACGCTGGGCAAGGCCAAGATCTTCACGCTTGATGACCTTGCCGATCTCGCCACCGACGAACTGATCGCCAAGAAGCGGGTCGAGCAGCGCCGCCGCGACGGCAGCGCCCCGGCGCGCAAGGAACGCGAACAGGACCGCGGCGGGGTGCTGGGCGAATATGGCCTCTCGGAAGAGCAGGGCAACGAAATCATTATGGCCGCGCGCGCACACTGGTTCGAAGACGAAGACGTCGCCGAACCGGCAGCAGAGGAGGCCGCTGATGCGGATTCCTCACAATGAGCCGCTAGATTCCGGCACCTCCGGGCAGCCCGAACGGCGCTGCATCCTGAGCGGGGACTGCGGTTCCCGTGACGATCTGCTGCGTCTGGCGATTTCGCCTGATGGCGACGTCCTCCCCGATGCTCTGGCGCGCGCGCCGGGGCGGGGGGCGTGGATCGGGGTTTCGCGCGGCGATCTTGAAACCGCAATCGGCAAGGGCAAACTCAAGGGTGCGCTGGCGCGCGCCTTCAAAGGTGCGGTTCTGACCATTCCGGCCGACTTGCCCGAACGCGCTGAGGTGGCGCTACGCCGCGCCTTTACCGACCGGCTCGGGCTGGAGATGAAGGGCGGGCGCCTGCTCACCGGCTCGGACCGGATCGCCGAGAACGCGCGGATGGGCAAAGTCGCGTGGCTGGCGCACGCCGCCGATGCCGGCGAGGACGGATCGCGCAAGCTCGATCAGGCCTGGCGGGTCGGGCGCGATGAAGAGGGCTCGGGCCTGCACGGCTTAACACTTCCGCTGGACCGGGCGGCGCTGTCTGTGGCATTGGGCCGCGACAACGTCGTCCATCTGGCGCTGACCGACCGCGAAGCCGCGGCGCGCCTCGACCTCCCGCTGCGGCGCTTGCTGCGCTTTCTGGGGCACGGATACGAAAATGGAATGGACGCAGGTTCAGCCGACTCGGCTGCTCCTGCGGCTCGCGACGAATTGAGATTTGAAGGACACGAGTGAAGATGAGCGACAGCGACAACAAACCGACTCTGGGCAGGAAGCCGCTTGGGCTGAAGCGCTCGGTCGAAGCGGGCCAGGTCCAGCAGACCTTCAGCCACGGCCGCACCAACAAGGTGGTGGTCGAGGTCAAGCGCCGCAAGCTGATCGGCAAGCCGGGCGAAGCCCCGGTCGCTGCACCGCCGCCGCCGCCACCCGCTCCGGTGGCCGAAGCACCGCGCGCGCCTGCGCCAAAACCCGCCGCGCCCAGCGCCGAGAGCCGCCAGGAAATGCAGGCTCGCCTGCTGCGCGAGGCCGAAGAAGCGCGGATGAACTCGATGGAGCTCGCCAGCCGCCGCGAGCAGGAAAAACGCACCGCCGCGCAGGAAGAGGAACGCCGCCGCGCCGAAGGCAAGCCTGACGCCTCGCCCGAGCCCAAGCCCGCGCCTGCCGCAGAGCCTGAAGCGGTTGCGCCCGCCGAGGTCGAAGCTCCGACCGCGGAAGCCGAAGATGACGCGCCGCGCGGAGCCACTCCGGCTCCGGCCGCGCGCCGCTTTACTCCGGTGGCTGCGCCCAAGCGCCCCGAACCGGCGAAGAAACCAGCCCATCCGCGCGACAAGACCCCGGCCGAGCGCCGCCATGCCGGCAAGCTCACCGTCAGCCGTGCGCTCAACGAGGACGAAGGCGCGCGCGCCCGCAGCCTTGCCGCGCTGAAGCGTGCGCGCGAGAAGGAAAAGCGCGCCCACTTCGCCGGGCACAGCCAGCCGCGCGAAAAGCAGGCGCGCGATGTGATCGTGCCCGAGGCGATCTCGGTCCAGGAACTCGCGAACCGCATGGCCGAAAAGGGCGCCGACCTGGTCAAGGCACTGTTCAAGATGGGTGTGCCGGTGACGATCAACGAGATCATCGACGCCGATACCGCCGAGCTGCTTGTCGAAGAGTTCGGCCACACCATCCAGCGCGTGTCCGAAAGCGATGTCGATATCGACCACGCCGAAGATGTCGATGCGCCCGAAACGCTGCAGGCGCGCCCGCCGGTGGTGACGATCATGGGTCACGTCGATCACGGCAAGACCAGCCTGCTCGACGCGCTGCGCGGCACCGACGTGGTGCGCGGCGAAGCCGGCGGGATCACCCAGCACATCGGCGCCTACCAGATCAAGACCAAGGCGGGTGACCTCATCACCTTCCTCGATACCCCGGGCCACGAAGCCTTCACCGAAATGCGCATGCGCGGGGCCAACGTCACCGATATCGTGGTGCTGGTGGTTGCGGGTGACGACGGGCTGATGCCTCAGACGATCGAGGCGATCAACCACACCAAGGCGGCCGGCGTGCCGATGATCGTGGCGATCACCAAGAGCGACAAGTCCGAATTCAATGCGCAGAAGATCCGCGAACGCCTGCTCGAACACGAAGTCGTGGTCGAGGCCATGTCGGGCGATGTCCAGGACGTCGAACTTTCGGCCAAAACCGGGGCCGGGCTCGATACCTTGATCGAGAAGATCGGTCTCCAGGCCGAATTGCTCGAACTCACCGCCAACCCCGAACGCGCCGCCGAGGCGACCGTGATCGAAGCCAAGCTCGACAAGGGCAAGGGTCCGCTCGCCACGGTGTTGATCCGCCGCGGAACGCTCAAGGTCGGCGATATCCTGGTGGTCGGCACGCATTCGGGCCGCGTCCGCGCGATGCTCGATGACAAGGGCCGCCAGTTGAAGGCTGCGCCGCCGTCGCTACCGGTCGAAGTGCTCGGCCTTGGCGGGGTGCCGATGGCCGGCGATACGCTGACCGTGGTCGATAGCGAAGCGCGCGCCCGCGAAGTGGCGCTCTACCGGGCCGAGAAGGCCACCGCCAAGCGCACCACCACCGCGCCGGCCAGCCTCGAGAACATGTTCTCGGCGCTTGCCGCCAAGCAAGATCTGCTCGAATACGCGGTGGTGATCAAGGCCGACGTGCAAGGCAGTGCCGAAGCGATCGTCAACGCGCTCAACAAGATCTCGAACGACGAGATCAAGGTCCGGATACTGAGCTCGGGCGTGGGTGCGATCACCGAAAGCGACGTCAACCTCGCCTTCTCGAGCGGGGCGCCGGTGATCGGCTTCAACGTTCGTCCCAACGCCAAGGCGCGCGAAATGGTCGAGCGGCACAAGGTGACGATGAAGTACTTCGACGTCATCTACAAGCTGACCGAGGAAGTCGCCAAGGAGATGGCGGGCATCTGGGGCCCCGAACGGATCGAGCACGTGCTCGGCCGCGCCGAGGTCAAGGAAGTGTTCCCGGCGGGCAAGCGCGACAAGGCGGCCGGTCTGCTGGTGGTCGAAGGTCTTATCAAGAAGGGCCTGTTCGCGCGGCTTACCCGCGACGATGTGATCGTGTCGAAAACCACGATCGCCTCGCTGCGCCGCTTCAAGGACGACGTTGCCGAAGTGCGCGCGGGCCTCGAATGCGGGGTTGTGCTGCAGGATACCAACGACATCAAGCCGGGCGATCACCTCGAAGTGTTCGAGGTCGAGGAGCGCGAACGGACCCTTTAAGGGGCCGTTCGGCTCACCGGTTAGATGGCCAAACCGCCCGCCACCCCCGAAACCCGCTCGGTCCGCCTGCTGAAGGTGGGCGAGCAGGTGCGCCATGTGATGTCCGAACTGCTCGCGCGCCAGGTGGTGCATGATGAGGTGCTGACCGCGCGGACGGTGAGCGTCACCGAGGTGCGGATGAGCCCTGACCTGCGCCATGCGACCGTGTTCGTGAAACCGCTGCTGGGAGCTGACGAGGATATCGTGCTCAAGGCGCTGCGCACCAACACCGCCTATTTCCAGAAGGAAGTGGCGGGCAAGCTCAAGCTGCGCTTTGCCGCCAAGCTCAAGTTTCGGGGCGATGAGAGCTTCGACGAAGCGAGCCGGATCGAGGCCTTGCTGGCCGATCCCAAGGTGCAGCGCGACCTTGCCGAAGACAACTGATCTGACCGCCCCGGTATCGCGCACCTCGCTTGCGATTGCGGCGGCGTCGACGGTCATCGAATGGTACGATTTCACGCTGTACCTTTACCTGGTCACCGTCCTCTCGCGCGCCTTCTTCGGGACCGGCCCGACGAGTATCGCCGCGACGCTGGCGGGATTTGCGCTTGCCTATCTGATGCGGCCGCTCGGCGCGCTGGTGTTCGGCCACATCGGAGACCGCTATGGTCGGCGCACCACGATGCTGGCTTCAATGGCGCTGATGACTGCAGCGATGCTGGCGACTGCCTGCCTGCCCACGCGCGAGGCGATCGGTCCGGCGGCAGGGGCCTTGTTGATCGCCTTGCGCTGCGTGATGGCTTTCGCGGTGGGCGGCGAATACACCGGTGTGGTCGCCTATCTGATCGAAAGCGCGCCGCTCCGTCGGCGCGGCCTGATCACCTCGCTTGCTGCCGCAGCGAGCGAGGTGGGCGCGCTGCTCGCCGCGGGGATCAGCGCGGCGCTTGCGCTGCTGCTCGCTCCGGCGGCGCTCGATGCATGGGGCTGGCGCATCGCTTTTATGCTAGGCGCGGCGATGGCAGGAATAGTGCTCGTCGCCCGGATGCACTTGCAGGAAACCCCGGAGTTCGAGCGCCAGCGCACCGTGGGATCGATCCCTGTGAACCCGGCGCGGCAGGTGCTGACCCGCAACCCGAAGCCAATCGCGCGTGGGTTTGCGATCTCGGCGTTGGGCTCGATAAGTTACTACGTGGGCATAACTTATGTTCCGACGATGCTCATTTCGACCGGCGCAATGGCGGAAGGTCGCGCGCTGGTGCTGGCGACGCTCGCCGCGGTTGTGGTGATCGCGGTCACCCCTTTCGTTGGCCTGGCGTCCGACCGGTTCGGCCGGCGTCCGGTGCTGCTTGCAGTTACGCTGCTATGTGCCGTGCTGCCGGTGGCGCTGTTCGCGGCGATGTCGGGTGCCAGCTTTGCGCAGGCGCTTGCGGCGGCGATTGTTCTTGCAGCGCTTGGCGGCGCGTTCAGCGCGGTCGGCGCGGTGACGACTGCCGAACTGCTGCCCGGGGAAGGGCGGCTTTCGGGCCTTGCGCTCGGAACAACCGCGGCAACCGCGCTGTTCGGCGGACTGACTCCCTATCTTGCGCAGCGCTGGATCGATGCGAGCGGGCTACGCATCGTACCGGGCATCATGATCGCCTGCGTCGCGCTTGCGCTGCTCCCGGTGTTGTGGTGGATGCCCGAAACGCGCCCAGCTTGTCGGGATATGGAAGACTAGCCCGGCATCAGCCGCGCATCGATAGTGATCGTCACCGTCTTGCCCACCACCATCGAATAAGCGTTCATCCCGAAATCGCGGCGGTTGATCCGGGCCTGGGCGTTGAGCTGGACCGGGTCGCGACCGGTGGCCTTGGCCGGTGGATCCTTGAAGGTGACCGCGAGGGTGGCCGGGCGGGTCACGCCGCGCGCGGTGATTTCGCCATCGACTTGCGCCGTGACGGCACCAGTCATGATCATCCGGTGGCCGGTGAAGCGCACCAGTGGATATTGCTGGACCCAGAAAAAGTTCTTGCCGCGCAGGTAATTGGTATCCGATTTCCCGCCCGCATCGAGCGCCGAGGCGTCGAGCTCCACGTCAAGGTCGATTGCGTCGAGCCGCGCCGGGCTCAACCGGATCGAGCCGCGCATCTGCGGAAACCGCGCGGTCTTGCTGCCGAAGCCCATGTATGAAACCCTGGCGCTGACCGAGCTGTGTGCGCCGTCGAGCCAGTAGTGGTGACTGGGTGATGGTGCGGTCGCCGCGATGGCAAACAACGGAACCAAGGCAAGCACAAATCGCACCGAGACCCTCTTCTTCAGCTTGTCACGCGGCTTGTGCAATCGGTTGCCGATCCGCGCCATCCTGTCAATCGCACTGGCGCTTTTCCTACTTCACCCTATGTGAAGGGCGGGATGGCCAAACTCTACTTTTACTACGCCAGCATGAACGCGGGCAAATCGACCACGCTGCTGCAGGCGAACTTCAATTACCATGAGCGCGGCATGACGACCATGCTGTGGACCGCCGAGTTTGACGATCGCGGCGGCGACCGGGCGATCGAGAGCCGCATCGGGCTGCATTCGCAGGCGCACCGCTTTGCCGCCGATACCGATCTCCACGAACGGGTCATGGCTGCGCACAAGGTCGAGCCGCTCGCTTGCGTGATGGTCGACGAGGCGCAGTTCCTCACCGAGCCGCAAGTCTGGCAGCTCGCCCGGCTCGCCGATCAAGCGGGCATCCCGGTGCTCTGTTACGGCCTACGCACCGATTTTCAGGGCGAACTGTTTCCCGGAGCCAAGCTGCTGCTGGGCATTGCGGATTCGCTCGTGGAGCTCAAGGCCGTGTGCCACTGCGGCCGCAAGTCGAGCATGAACCTGCGCGTCGACGAAAGCGGCGCGGCGGTGCGCCAAGGCGCGCAGACCGAGATCGGCGGCAATGACCGCTATGTTGCCCTCTGCCGCAAGCACTTCGCCGAGGCGCTCGGGTGGTGGCAGTGAAGGACGACCCGCTGGGGCTTCTGACCGTGCTCGAGGTGGGCGAGCTGCGGCTCGAGCCGCTTGAAGAGCGCCACCGCGAGACGCTGCGCAAGGCCTGCGCCGAAGATCTCGAGATCTGGCCAATGTACGGCCTGTCCTACGATCCCGGTCATTTCGACGAGAGCTTTGAAAAGCTGCTGACCAATCCGGAACGGCTGCCGTTCGCGATCCTGGTCGATGGCGAACTGGCCGGGATGACCGCGTGGATCGGAACGCATGTCGCGTGGCGTAGCTCGGAGATTGGCAACACCTACCTGCGTCCGCGCCATCGCGGCGGGCAGGTCAACGGTCCGCTCAAGCGATTGATGCTGGCGCACGGCTTTGCCTGCGGGCTCAAGCGGATGTTCTTCTCGGTCGATACCCGCAACCAGCGCTCGCAGGCCGCGTGCCGCAAGATCGGGGCGAGCCTTGACGGCGTACTGCGCAATCACATGATCACCTGGACCGGTTACGAACGGGATTCGGCGATCTATTCGGTGGTCGAACGCGACCGGGAGAAATTGGGACTATGAGCGATACCGTCATCCAGGCCGCAGCGCTGATCCTCCCGCTGATCTTCGCGATCGTGTTTCACGAGGTCGCGCATGGTATGATGGCGCGGCAACTCGGCGATGACACGGCCGAGCGCCAAGGCCGGCTCAGCCTCAATCCGTTCAAGCATGTCGATCCGGTCGGCACGGTGATCCTGCCGGGCATCCTGGCGCTGGCGCACATGCCGGTATTTGGCTGGGCCAAGCCGGTGCCCGTGATGGCCAACCGCCTACGCCATCCGCGCCGCGACATGATGTTGGTGGGTGCAGCCGGGCCGGGCTCGAACCTGATCATGGCGGCGATTTCCGCGGTGGTTCTGGGGATCGTGATGCGGCCCTACGGCGGGGAACAGGAGCCTGCCGGGGTGGTCGGATTCATCGTCCTCAACCTGTTCAACTTCATTTCGATCAACGTCTTCTTGGCGCTGTTCAACCTGCTGCCGATCCCGCCGTTCGATGGCTCGCACATTGTCGAAGGGCTGCTGCCCGAACGCGCGGCGCGCAATTACGCGAAGTTCCGCACGGTCGGCATGCTGATCCCGATCTTCCTGATCATCGTGTTGCCCCAGTTGATACCGAGCTTCAGCGTGACCAAATACTTGGTCGCCCCGGTCGAGTGGGTCATCAACTGGTACCTCAAACTGACTGTGCTGATCGCGGGGGTCTGACCTTTGCCGCACGGTTGGATTATCCTCGACAAGCCGCATGGCCTCGGCAGCACGCAGGCGGTTGCGGCGGTCAAGCGCAACTTGCGCGAGGCAGGCCTTGGCAAAGTCAAAGTCGGGCATGGCGGCACGCTCGATCCGCTGGCTACCGGCGTGTTGCCGATCGCGCTGGGCGAGGCGACCAAGCTGGCGGGCCGGATGCTCGATGCGAGCAAGGTCTATGCCTTCACCGTCGCGTTCGGGGCGGAGACCGATACGCTCGACCTTGAAGGGCAGGTGATTGCGACAAGCGACGTTCGTCTGACCTTGGCGGAGGTCGAGGCGATTCTGCCGCGCTTCACTGGTCCGATCGAGCAGGTCCCGCCAGCGTACTCGGCACTGAAGGTGGACGGCGCGCGGGCCTATGATCTCGCGCGGGCGGGGGAAATGGTTGAGCTGGCGGCGCGGGCGATCACCATCCATTCTCTTTCTCTTCGTCATCCTGAACTTGTTTCAGGACCCATCGCGCCGCCGGAGACGAACGGTGGTGGGGAGAAATGGCCCCTGAAACAAGTTCAGGGTGACGAGTTTGGATTGTTGAATGCCGTCACCCTCATCGCCCACGTCTCCAAGGGCACCTACATCCGCTCCCTCGCCCGCGACATCGCGCTGGCGCTGGGCACGCGGGGCCATGTCACCATGCTGCGCCGCTTGTCTGCGGGGCCGTTCACCGAAAGTCAGGCGATTTCGCTGGACAATTTGAACGATGTGGGTAAGGGCGCGCCACTTGAGAGAGTACTCTTGCCGCTGGAGGCAGGGCTGGTCGACATCCCGGCTCTTGATCTCGGTCCGCAGCAGGCAGGCTTGGTCCGACAGGGCCGGGTTCTCACCGGACTGCCCCAACACGATGGGCTGTACTGGGCGCGTAGCGGGACTGTTCCCCTCGCACTCATGGAGCTTTCGGGCGGAGATGCCCGGGTCGTCAGGGGTTTCAACCTTCCCGATGTCGCGGAGTAGAAGACATGTCGGTATCGACCGAAAAGAAAGCTGAAATCATCGCGGACAACGCCCGCGGCAAGGGTGACACCGGTTCGCCCGAAGTCCAGGTCGCGATCCTGACCAGCCGCATCAACACGCTGCAGGGCCACTTCAAGGACCACCACAAGGACAACCACTCGCGCCGCGGCCTGCTGACCATGGTCAACAAGCGCCGCAGCCTGCTTGACTATCTCAAGCGCACGGATGTCGACCGTTACAATTCGCTGATCCAGAAGCTGGGTCTGCGCAAGTGACGTGATGCTTCGGCCCGCTTCGGCGGGCCGTTTGGCATCGCGTCATCCCCGCGCAGGCGGGGATCCCGGGCCGCAAGGTCCGGCACAATTGCCTGAGATCTTCGCCTTCGCGGAGACTCGCAAATCGGTTTCCTTCGCAATTCGGTGAAGGGGCCTGAGGCTAAGGCCTCGCACCGGACCGGGACGGAACACCCGGCAGCAAAAACCCGCCGCGCAATAGGGCCGGCGGGCTGAAGGAATACCCAAATGTTCGACGTTAAAACTGTATCCATGGAGTGGGGCGGCAAGACGCTCACCCTGGAAACCGGCCGCATTGCCCGCCAGGCTAATGGCGCGGTGCTGGCCACTTATGGCGAAACCGTGGTGCTGTGCGCCGTGACGGCCGCCAAGTCGGTGAAGGAAGGGCAGGACTTTTTCCCGCTCACCGTTCACTATCAGGAAAAGTTCTTTGCCGCCGGGCGCATCCCGGGCGGCTTCTTCAAGCGTGAACGCGGCGCGACCGAAAAGGAAACGCTGGTATCGCGCCTGATCGACCGTCCGGTGCGGCCGTTGTTTCCTGAGGGCTTTTACAACGAGATCAACGTCATCGCCCACGTGCTGAGCTATGACGGCGAGGTTGAGCCCGACGTGCTGGCGATGATCGCCGCTTCGGCCGCGCTTACTATATCTGGCGTGCCGTTCATGGGCCCGATCGGCGCTGCCCGCGTCGGTTATGTCGATGGCGCATACACCCTTAACCCCAAGCAGGAAGAAGCCGCCAATGGCGCGCTCGACCTGATCGTTGCCGCCACCGGCAATGCGGTGATGATGGTCGAATCGGAAGCCAAGGAGCTTTCGGAAGAAATCATGCTCGGCGCGGTGATCTTCGCCCATGACGAGATCAAGAAGGTCGTCAATCTGATCATCGACCTGGCTGAAAAGGCCGCCAAGGAGCCTTGGGATGTCGCAGTCACCGACAACACCGCAGTCAAGGCCAAGCTCAAGGACCTGATCGGCAAGGATATCGCCGCAGCCTACAAGCTGACCGACAAGTCAGCCCGCTCGAATGCGCTCAATCTCGCCCGTGACAAGGCGAAGGCCGCCTTCGCCAGCGAAGACGCGCAGACGCAAATGGTGGCGATGAAGTCGGTCAAGAAGGTCGAGGGCGACATCGTCCGTGGCGCGATCCTCAAGGATGGCACCCGCATCGATGGCCGCAAGACCGATCAGGTCCGCCCGATCGAAGCCATCGTTGGCTTCCTGCCGCGGACCCACGGCTCATCGCTGTTCACCCGCGGTGAAACGCAGGCGATCTGCACCACCACGCTGGGCACCCGCGAGAGCGAGCAGATGATCGACGGGCTCGAAGGCCTGACCTACTCGAACTTCATGCTGCACTATAACTTCCCGCCGTACTCGGTGGGCGAGGTCGGCCGCTTCGGCGCGCCGAGCCGCCGCGACACCGGCCACGGCAAGCTCGCCTGGCGCGCGCTGCGGGCGGTGCTGCCGACCAAGGAAGACTTCCCCTACACGATCCGCGTGGTCTCGGACATTACCGAGTCCAACGGCTCCAGCTCGATGGCCACCGTCTGCGGCGGCGCATTGTCGATGATGGACGCCGGCGTGCCGATCACGCGCCCGGTTTCGGGTATCGCGATGGGGCTGATCCTGGAAGGCGACAAGTTCTCGGTGCTGTCCGACATCCTGGGTGACGAAGATCACCTCGGTGACATGGACTTCAAGGTGGCCGGAACCAGCGAAGGCATCACCACGATGCAGATGGACATCAAGATCGCGGGCATCACGCGCGAGATCTTCGAAGCCGCGCTGCATCAGGCCAAGGCCGGCCGCGCCCACATCCTGGGTGAAATGACCAAGGCCCTGGGCTCGGCCCGGACCGAGCTGTCGGACTATGCCCCGCGGATCGAAAGCCTGCAGATCGACAAGTCGAAGATCCGTGAAGTGATCGGCACCGGCGGCAAGGTCATCCGCGAGATCGTTGCCGAAACCGGCGCCAAGGTCGACATCGACGACGAAGGCCTGATCAAGATCAGCTCGAGCGATCCGGCACAGATCGAGGCCGCCAAGGCCTGGATCCTGGGCATCGTCGAAGAAGCCGAAGTCGGCAAGGTCTACGACGGCAAGGTGGTCACGATCGTCGATTTCGGCGCATTCGTGAACTTCATGGGCGGCAAGGACGGCCTGGTCCACGTTTCGGAAATGCGCAACGAGCGCGTCGAGAAGCCGACCGACGTTGTGTCGGAAGGCCAGGCGGTCAAGGTCAAGGTGCTCGAGATCGACCAGCGCGGCAAGGTCCGCCTGTCGATGCGGGTGGTCGACCAGGAAACCGGTGCCGAGCTCGAAGACACCCGTCCGGCGCGCGAACCGCGTACTGATCGCCCCAGCGGTGATCGCGGCGATCGCCGTGGTCCGCGTTCGGGTGGTGGCGGTGACCGTGATCGCGGTCCGCGCCGCGACGGCGGCGGTGACCGTGGTCCGCGCTCAGGCGGCGGTGATCGTGGTCCGCGTCAGGATCGTGACGAAGGCCCCGCGCCCAGCCACGTTCCGGCCTTCCTCAAGAACGACGACTGAATGACCTACTGATCCTCCCCGAGCTAGCTCGGGGAGGTGGCAGCCCTTTAGGGCTGACGGAGGGGCGGCCGCGAGCAATCGCGGCCCTTTTCTTGTTTCGCCAACATAGCCGACGTTAGCGTTACCAGCCGAACTTCCCGAAAGCCGTCATCTGTTCAGCTAACCTATGTGCCTGGCTCACGGCTGCTTTCGGAATTCGGG
>JANOAD010000133.1:0-3593 GCA_031410955.1 Novosphingobium sp.
CGGTTGAAGAGCCCGGGGGTAATGACCTGACCCAGCGACAATTGCTTGTCGAACGTCGCGAGGTAATCCTTGAGCGCCACCAGCTTCTCGCGGCTTGGCGGCTCGTGGATGCGGTAGACAACAGGTGCAACTTTGGCCTCAAGCGCCTTGGCGGCGGCGACATTGGCGGTGATCATGAAGTCCTCGACCACTTTGTGCGCATCGAGCGACTGGCGCAGCGCGATTTCCTTGATTTTGCCATGCTCGTCGAGGATTACGCGGCGTTCGGGCAAGTCGAGCGCCAGCGGATCGCGTGCGTTGCGCGCGGCGGTCAATGCGCGCCACGCGGCCCAAAGCGCGGTCAGCTGCGGCTCGTTTTCGCCATCATCGATCCGCCGTTGGGCATCCTCATAAGCAATGACTTCATGGATCCGCACCACCGCGCGGGTGAAGCGCCATGACGTCACTTTCCCATCGGCGGTGAAATCCACGTGGCAGGCCATGGCTGCGCGGTCCTCGCCAGCCCGCAGCGAGCAAACGTCAGCGCTCAGCACTTCGGGCAGCATCGGCACGACGCGGTCGGGGAAGTAGACCGAATTGCCGCGCTTGCGCGCGTCGCGGTCGAGCGATGAGCCGGGGCGGACGTAGTAGCTGACGTCGGCAATCGCGATCACCGCGCGGAAGCCGCCCTCGCCATCGGGCTCGGCCCAGATTGCATCGTCATGATCGCGCGCGTCGCTCGGATCGATCGCGACAATCGGCAGGTGGCGCAGATCCTCACGCTTCTCGGCGTGGAGCGGGAGTTTCGCGGCCTCTTCCGCTTCTTCGATCGTATCGGGATCGAAGGCATAGGGAATGCCGTGCTTGTGGATCGCGATCAGGCTGAACGCGCGCGGGGCGAGCGGATCGCCGAGCACCGCGGTGACCTTGACCCCGGAACGCGGACTTCGCCCGACGGGTTCGGCCAGCACCAGCTGTCCATCTTCGGCCCCGCCAAGATCGGCGATCGGAGCCGAACTGCGTTCGCGCTTGTCCACCGGGGCAAGCCAGGCTTTCCCCGCCTTATCGATCTCGACCACGCCCATCGTCTGGTCGATGGCCGCAGGGAGCTTCTTCATCGGATGGGCAATCCACCCGGTGACAGTTTCTTCGGTTCGCGCCAGCACCCGGTCGCCCGAGCGCAGTGCACTGTCGCGGCCTTTGATCGGGCGCAGGCGAATGCGCGGCGGCGGTACGGCATCGTCGGGTGTCCAGCTGTCGGGCACGGCAATCGCCTCGCCCTCGTCGATCTCGATCACGCGCAGAACCGTAACCTTAGGCACCCCGCCCATGCGATGGAACGCGGTGCGGTTGCCGTCGATCAGGCCTTCCTCCGCCATGTCCTTGAGCAGCGCCTTGAGCTGGATCTTTTCCTGCCCCTTGAGCCCGAAGGCGCTTGCGATCTCGCGCTTGCCGGCTGGATCGGTGCTGTTGGCGATGAAATCGAGCACTTGCTTGCGGCTGGGCAGGCCGGGGATTGGTTTGGGCATTTAACGAGGTGTCGAAATGGTTTGCAGGCCCAGGACCAGCGCCAATGCAAGATCGACCCGCTCCATGTCGTCCGGCGACAATTTACCTATAATGGTCCCAACGTCCGATTTGCGAACGGCTGAAATGCGATGTGTCATCAAGCTGCTGGCTTCAAGCAAACCGTTTACCCCATCAGGTCGAAAAACTGGTTTGGTGGTCAAATCGGAACTTTGCCCGCTTGTGAACGGTACCACTACAAGGGTATCGTCAGACTCGAAATCGCTTGCCTGTACGACAAGCACAGGACGCGGCTTGTGCCCACTTCCCCCGCCCATTGCCGCTGTGATCACCCTTGCGCGTTCCATTCTCAGTATGGCATATCTTGCCAGGCCCGCGCCGTAAGTTCTTCCCAGAAAGCCATTTCATCGGCATTTGCGCGCTCAAATTCCGCAACAATGCGGCTTTCTTCGCGCAACAACCGACGAAGTTCCGGATCGTTGCGATCGCGGACCCACACCTGTTTGAGCCGATAACCCTTGGCGCGCATGTCGGCGCGGTGCCTGCGCACCCGCTCGGTGCTGCTTGGCTTGATGATTTCATGCTTGCCCATGATCGGCCTTTCGGTGTTACTGAAACATAAGCTAGATGAAGGGCAATGGCAATTGGCCTCCATCCGGTTTCAACCAGATCGCTTATGCGATAGCCCATGGTGACATCAAATTCGAGGATTGGGCATGAAACCTTCAAAAGCGCCTCCCTGGAAGTTCAGCGTATGGCAAAAGGATAAGGAACTCTGCGGGTTTGTGGTTCCGGCTCATAAGCTGGGGCCGCATGAAGTTGGCCGCTTCCTCCATGCTCTCGTTGTACGGACGAGAACGAAATCATTGGAGGAAATGATTCCATACTATGTAAATGACAGGCGCGGAAATCCACCGAGAATGCCATTTGCCAACGTGATCAGATATGAGAATGTTGACCTAACCGAGAATGGCTTCTGGTGTGGCGAGTGGGAGTGTTACGCGCGTGCAACTCAAACAATGACCGAAGAATGGGCTACTGCAGTTCGCCAAATCCGGGAGCAAAGCAAGCGTTCGGCTTGAGCTCAATAAGCGCGCGCAACGTAGATTTTTTCAACCGCCGGGTCGCCAGTGAACGGGCATGTGCCCGACACCGCTTCACCGTTCATGGGCGTATTACGCACCGTCAGCTTGAGGGCCTTGAGCTTCGCCACAACCGCATCGAGTGCCGCACCGGTTGGCCGCGACCATGCGAGTTCGACCCAGCCGGGGTACTTGCGGTCAGCCGCGAAGTACTGCTCGAGCCCGGCAAGGTCGGTGACCCCGCGCTCGATCTGCGCATCGCGGCGCCCGAGGGCTTCAGAATGCAGGCTGCGCTGGATGTCTTCCAGCTCGGCCGCCGCTTGTGACACAAATTCGTCGCGACCCTGCGCGATGAAGTTGGCCTTGCCGTCATTGCGATAAAGCCGGTCGCGGCGCAGCACTGAAACCTGCCCGCCAGCGGCATCGCGGCCACCGATTTCAAGGATCAAGGGCACGCCCTTCTTGACCCAGCCCCAGCGCTTTTGCGTCGCCTTGCCCGCGCGCTTGTCGAGCAGCACACGGGTCGGCTCGCCCAGCGCCGACTGAGCGACCAGCGCCTGGCGCAGGCTCTCGCAGTAAGCCAGCAGCGCTTCGTCACCGTCGTCGTCGCGGAGCATCGGCAAGATCACGACCTGGTGCGGTGCAATGGCCGGAGGTACGCGCAGCCCGTCGTCATCGCCGTGCGTCATGATCACCCCACCAATCAGGCGCGTGGAGACCCCCCAGCTGGTGGTATGGCACAGCGTCTGCTGGCCTTCCCTGTCCTGATAGCGAATCCCCGCAGCCTCGGCGAAAGCGGTGCCAAGATAGTGCGAGGTGCCGGCTTGCAGTGCTTTGCCGTCCTGCATCATCGCCTCGATCGAATAGGTCGCGGCGGCACCGGGGAAACGCTCGTTTTCAGGCTTTTCGCCAGCGATAACCGGCATGGCGAGGTCTTCCTCGGCGTGGGCGCGATACATCTCGAGCGCGCGCAAAGTCTCGGCCATCGCGTCGGCCTTGTCGGCG
>JANOAD010000134.1:0-2124 GCA_031410955.1 Novosphingobium sp.
CACGCCGCGCTATGATGCCAGCGACGATGAATTGCTGCATTTCTATGAGCAGATGCTGCTGATCCGCCTGTTTGAGGAAAAGTCCGGGCAATTGTACGGGCTGGGGCTGATCGGCGGCTTCTGCCACCTTTATATCGGCCAGGAGGCGGTTGCGGTGGGGCTGCAGTCGGCGCTCGATCAGGAGCGTGACAGCGTCATCACCGGCTACCGCGATCACGGCCACATGCTCGCCTATGGCATTGATCCGAACGTGATCATGGCCGAACTGACCGGGCGCGGCGCGGGCATTTCAAAGGGCAAGGGCGGGTCGATGCACATGTTCTCGACCGAGCATAAATTCTATGGCGGGCACGGCATCGTCGGCGCGCAGGTGCCGCTGGGGGCCGGGCTGGCCTTCGCCCACAAATACCGCGAAGATGGCGGGGTGTGCATGGCCTATTTCGGCGATGGCGCGGCCAATCAGGGCCAGGTCTACGAAGCCTTCAACATGGCCGCGCTGTGGGGCCTGCCGATTGTATTTGTGGTTGAAAACAACGGCTATGCGATGGGCACCGCGGTCAACCGCGGCAGCGCCGAAACCCATTTCCACCGCCGCGGCACCGCGTTCCGCATCCCCGGCATCAGCGTCAACGGGATGGACGTGCTCGAAGTGCGCGCGGCGGCCGAGATCGCCGTGGCTCACGTCCGCTCAGGCAAAGGCCCGGTGCTGATGGAACTGGTCACCTACCGCTACCGCGGCCATTCGATGTCCGATCCGGCCAAATACCGCAGCCGCGAGGAAGTTCAGGAAGTACGCGAGCATCGCGATCCAATCGATCATGCCAAGGCGCAATTGATCGAGCGCGGCATCGCCGAGGAACGGCTCAAGGAGCTGGAAAAGCAGGTCCGGGCGACCGTCACCGCTGCTGCCGACTTTGCTGAGAATTCGCCCGAGCCGGACCTCGCCGAACTCTATACCGACGTGCTGGTGGGGAACGAGGCATGAGCATCGCGATCCAGATGCCGGCGCTCTCGCCGACGATGAAGGAAGGCAAGCTCGCCCGCTGGCTGGTCAAGGAAGGCGATGCGGTCAAATCGGGCGACATCCTCGCCGAGATCGAAACCGACAAGGCGACGATGGAGTTCGAGGCGGTTGACGAGGGGACAATCGGCAAGCTGCTGGTGGCTGAGGGTACCGAAGGCGTCGCCGTGGGCACTGAGATCGCGTTGCTCGACGGGGAAGGGGAGGCCGCTGCGCCAGATCCAGCCGCGAGCGAGCCGGTGGCAGCCGCGCCGATTGCCGCCGAGCAGCCTGCCGCGCCCGTTGCGGCGAAGGCTCCCGATAGCTCGACGATCACCCTGCGCGAGGCGCTGCGCGATGCCATGGCCGAGGAAATGCGCCGCGACGACCGCGTCTTCGTCATGGGTGAGGAAGTCGCCGAATATCAGGGCGCCTACAAGGTCACCCAGGGTCTGCTCGATGAATTCGGCGGCCGGCGCGTGATCGACACGCCGATCACCGAATATGGTTTCGCCGGTATCGGCACCGGTGCGGCGATGGGCGGCCTGCGGCCGATCGTCGAATTCATGACCTTCAACTTTGCCATGCAGGCCATCGACCACATCATCAATTCCGCCGCCAAGACCAATTACATGTCGGGCGGGCAGATGCGCTGTCCGGTGGTCTTTCGCGGACCCAACGGCGCGGCCAGCCGCGTCGGCGCGCAGCACAGCCAGAACTTTGCGCCGTGGTATGCCAGCGTGCCCGGCCTCGTGGTGATCGCGCCCTATGACGCGGCCGATGCCAAGGGGCTGTTGAAGGCGGCGATCCGCACCGAGGATCCGGTCGTCTTCCTCGAGAACGAGCTGCTCTACGGCCGGACCTTCGAACTCCCCGATCTCGACGACCATGTCCTGCCGATCGGCAAGGCGCGGATCATGCGGGCGGGCAAGGACGTCACCATCGTCACCTACTCGATCGGCGTGGGGCTCGCGCTCGACGCGGCGGAGACGCTGGCGGGTGAGGGGATCGACGCCGAAGTGCTGGACCTGCGCACCCTGCGCCCGCTCGACCGCGAGGCGGTGCTGACCAGTCTGGCCAAGACCAATCGCCTGGTGATTGCCGAGGAAGGCTGGCCGGTCTGC
>JANOAD010000135.1:0-5916 GCA_031410955.1 Novosphingobium sp.
GCCGTGGAAGCGCATTTCGCCGCTCGCCAGCGCCGGCACGTCGATCCCGCGCGAAGCATCGAGCGTGAGGCTGACCACCTGGGTCGGGCGGTCGAGCGGATCGGGCACGATGGCGACCAATGGCGATCCCGCGACCGTAACCGGCAGGCCCACGGTATAATTCGGAGCCTCGAGCCGATCGAGGCTGTCATCGCCCAGCCGGGTGCCGTCGAGCCAGTAGCTCTTGCCGCCCAGTTGCACCTCGACGATCGCGTGATCGAACCCTGCCATCGTCGGCAGCCGCGCCGCGACGAGATCGCCCTGCTTGGTGTTGACCAGCACCGGGCGAGCCGAGACCCCGAGTTCGTTAAGCAGCGCGACGAGGAGCACGGTCTTGGCCTTGCAATCGCCGAAGCGCCGGCTCCAGGTCTGGTCGGCAGTGGCGGGGACGAAGCCGCCGCCGTCCATGCCCAGGAACAGGTAGCGGATCTGCTCCTGCACCAGCTTCAAGGCCAGTTCGGCACGGCGCTTGGGGTCTTGCGTCTGCGCCGCGATCTTGGCTGCCTCGGCCTTGACCGGGCTGTTCGGGCCGAGCGCGACCGCCTTGGCATAGAGCGGTGCAAAGGTGTGCGATACTCCCTGCCAGTCGGCGAATTCGGTGATCTCCAACCCGTTGACCAGCTTGTAGCGCGATGGCGCACCTTCGGGGCCGAGCGGCGCAGTATCGTTGTAGACATCGGCGAGCAATTCGCTGCCCTGCGAAGTCTTCTTCAGCTTGGGCTGGATGATCCCGGGGAAGACGCGCCATTGCATCTTCTTGTCCTTGTCCCACAGCATCCGCACCCGGAAGCGGCCGAAGGTGACCCCGTCCGACGGCCCGGCGACATATTCGCTGCGCCCGGCCATGGCGGGGTCATGCATGTCGATCGAATAGCCCAGTTCGACCACGTCGCCGACCCGCAGGTCTTCGGGCTGAAGCGTCGCGGTGAGCCGCCCGTCGAGCATCGCGTGTTCGAGCCCGCCCTCGCGCTGGATCACCTTGATCGCGTGGCCATCGCCGAGCAGGTCGATCGGCCGGCCGTCGCGCACGATGCGGTAGCGGTGGATCGTCAGCGTCTCGAGCGCCGGGTCCCAATCGACCTGCAGCGCGCTGCCGTCGAGCCCCTGCGCCGTGCCGATCTGCCAGGCGCTGGCGTAGTAGCTGGTATCGCCCGCCTTGGCGAAGCGCACCTGAACGTCGCCGAGCAACTGGATCGTCGCAGCACCGGCGGAATCGGCCGGCGCCTTGGGTAGCGGGGATATGTCGACCCAACCTGCCGGGGCAGCGACCAGCGGGCGCGGCAGCGCTGCAGCGGATCTCTGCGCGCTTTGGGCGGCCGGCTGCGGCGCGACCTGCAGCACGCCGGGGGCATCGGCCAAGGCGATCCCCGGACACATCAGCAGCGCCAATGCGGCACGCGTAAACTTCATCGACTCTCCCCTGCCCGCCAAGGCCTATCCTTAAGCCGCAGAAGTTACGGATTTACGGGCAACTGTCGAGTCGCGGAAATTATGGGTTGGCCGGCATGACCCGGCTAAGGAATTCGATCACCGCGGCGTTAAATTCATCGTTGCGGTCGCCTGCGACCATGTGGCCGGCACCGCGGATATCGGCGATCTCGAGCGCGGGGACCCGGCGCTTCAAGTCTTCCACCCCGTCGTCGGTGACGATATCGCTCTTCATGCCGCGGACCAGCAGGGTGGGCACCCGGTCGGTCCAGTCGGCCGCGTCGAGCAGGGCCAGCATGTGGCGCGGATCGGCGCGTGTGTCGGTCATCATCCGCTGGTCCCAGTGCCAGCGATAGCGGCCGTCAGGATGGTGCCGCAGGTTCTTGGCCAGCCCCGAAAGGTCCTTGGGTCGGGGCCGGTCGGGATAGTATTCCGAGATCGCGTCGGCGGCCTCTTCGTAGCTGGCGAAGCCATCGCCGTGCGCCATCATGAAGCCGCGGATCTTGGCCACTCCGACTGGCGACATCTTGGGCACGATATCGACCAGCACCAGCGCGGCGACATCGAAGCCGAGCGCGGCGGCGACCAGCGCGGTAATCCCGCCGAGCGAGGCCCCGACCAGCGCGACCGGCTGGCTGCCCTGCCCCGCAACCGCGATCAAGTCACGCGCGCGCGCCTCGATCCCATAATCGCCATCGGGCGACCAGTCGCTGTCTCCGTGGCCGCGCAGGTCGTAATTTATCGCGTAGTAGCCAGCATTGGCGAGCTGCTCTTCGCACTTGTCCCACGAATGCCGGGTCTGCCCCCCGCCGTGGCCGAGCACCACGGTCGGCGCGCCGCGTGGTCCGGCGACATCGGCGGCGAGGTGAAGGCCGTCGGCAAAGGGTATGCGGATTGTTTCGGTGTGCATCGCCCAAGACGTTGCCCGCGCGCATGGGCACGGTCAACGCATTTTAATCGCGCGATTAAGGATCGAACCGGGAGCGCCATGCCGGCGCAAAACGCTGCCTGATCCTGCAACAAGTCCTTGCTTTTACTGCGCAAGCATTGAACTATCGCTTTCGATTCAAGTATCGGGGGCAGGCAGGATGGTACTAAAGGTCGCGCGGGTCGCATTGGCGGCGCTGTTCTTGGCTGGCGCGAGCGCGCCTGCCTTGGCGCAGCCTGCCGCTACTGCCTCGGCCCCGAGCGCCGCGGCGGTGAAAGTCGCCCGCCCACCAAACATCACGACCACTGCATTTACTCAGCAGAGCGGTGTTGAAGACATGGCGCTCTCGCCCGACGGCAACCGTATCGCCCTGAAGGCCACCACCAAGGACGGCAAGGTGCGGCTGGCGGTGCTCGATGCAGACACGCGCGCGGTGCAGCACAGTCTGATGATTCCGGACAAAAATACCCTCGAATGGTTCGAATGGGCGGGGAACCACCGCGTCCTCGTTTCGCTCTCGCAGCTTGGGAACGTGTACGATGTCGAAGTCCGCTTCACCCGGATGTTCGTTTACGATCTCAACACGCGGACTTTCACCGATGTGGGCCGCAAGCAGGAAGGGATCGATGGCGACGATCTTCTCTACACCGATCCCGCCGGTGAATATGTGTTGAAATCGATGCAGCGCGATCTGTTCGATCCGCCGGCAGTCTGGCGCTTCCCGCTGGACGGGACCGCCGCAAAGACCGGCAAAGTGATTCAGCCGAGCAAGTCCAACGTCTGGAGCTGGATGGCCGATGAAGCCGGCGTGGTCCGGATGGGCTTCCAGTACGACGGATACGGAGCGATCAAAATCCTCTACCGCCGCACCGCTGCAGACGATTTTAAACCGATCGCCAAGCTGACCGAAAAGAATGTCGACGATGCGGTGTGGGATGTGATCCGCATCGTCAGCGCAAGCGACGAAGGCTATGTCCTCAAACCGAACGATGCCGGCCAGGTGGTGCTGCGCAAGTTCAACTATGCCACCCGCACCCCGGGCGAAGTGGTCTATTCCGCACCCGACGGCTGGGATCTCAGCGACTTCACGCTCGACCAGGCCGACAAACCGCTGTGGGCCACCTATACCGACGATCACGACCGCATGGTGTGGTTCGACCCCAAAGTGAAGGTGCTCCAGGCGCGCCTCGAAAAGGCGCTCAAGGGCCAGGAAGTGCGTATCTTCTCGCGGGCCAAGGATGGCTCACGGATGCTGGTCTGGGCAGGCGCGGAAAACGATCCCGGCGCGATCTATGTCTACACGGCGGCGACCGCGCATCTTGACCTGATGCACGCCTACAAGACCGAGCTGCAGCTCGACCAGCTGGCCCAACCGCGCTCGATCGATTTCAAGGCCCGCGACGGCACCCGGATCCGCGGCTACCTGACCCTCCCGCTGGGGCGCGATCCCAAGAACCTGCCCTTGATCATCCTCCCCCACGGCGGCCCGTTCGGGGTGCGCGACAAGCTCGACTTCGATTACGAGGTGCAGTTCCTCGCCAACCGCGGCTATGCGGTGCTGCAGCCCAATTACCGCGGCTCGGACGGGTACGGTGCGGCCTTCGAGAAGCTCGGCCAGGGCGAGGTCGGACGCAAGATGCAGGACGATCTCGACGACGCGATGGATTGGGCAGTGGCGCGCGGCTACGCCGATGCCAAGCGGGTCTGCGTGGTCGGATCCAGCTATGGCGGCTATGCCGCGATGTGGGCGGTGATCCGCAACCCCGAACGGTATCGCTGCGGGGCGAGCTTTGCCGGGGTCACCGATTTCAAGCAGCAGCTCAAATACGACGACAAGTTCTTCAGCCGCGAAGGCTCACGCAAGTTCCGCCGCAAGATCAGGGGTGATGACGACAAGTTCGATCTCGACCTGATTTCGCCGGCCAAGCAGGCCGCCCGGCTGACCCGCCCGCTGCTGCTGGTCCACGGCGAAGACGATACGACCGTGCCGTTCAAGCAGTTCAAACTGATGCGCGATGCCGCAGCCAAGGCGGGCAAGCCGGTCGAGCTGCTGACCTTTGCCGACGAAGGCCACGGCTTCGCCAAGGAAGAGGACGCGACCAAGTGGCTCGATACGCTCGGCGCATTCCTGACGAAGAATAACCCGGCGGATTAGGTCGGGGCGCTGATTGATGCACCCGCGCTCGCCAGAGTGCGGCTCGCTAACGCGTGTCGGTCGAAATCGGCGGATAGAGTTCAATCGGCAGCATCCGTCCATAACGGTTGAATTCGCCAAGCAGTCCCGGATCGGAGCGTACCAAGTCGAAGAGTCCGGGTAGCGGGCTCTTGCGGTCAACCGGGAAGGCCAGCGCGTTTGGAGGCTCCATGTTCAGGAGTGCCAGGAACCGCGTATCTTCATTGCCCAGCGCTTGAAGCGCCAAGGCCTTCGCCTTGACCTTGTCACCACGGCAAAGTGCAGCGACCGCGCCCGCAACAGGCACCTTCGTCCCGTTGAGGACCAGTAAGGCCTTCGCGCGATCGACGCTGGGATCGGCAGGAACATGCGGGGAGATGCAAGTGACCAAGGACGCACCAAAGGTTTTCTGGTGATCGTTCCCGAATTTCTCGTCCATGCTCAGCGCGTCTTTTGCCGCCTTGAAAGCGTCCGGCCAACGGCCCTGGTCAGCCAGACGGATGGCCCGGTTGTACCAGACAGTGAGCAGCCAGGTATTTCCTTCAATGGGAACTCTGGTGATCAGATCGAAAGCTGTGTCAGCCTCCGCTCGAAGCCCTTCGCGATCCAGCGCCACGACCGCAGCATTAATCGCCCAAACGTCGCCCGGCTGATAGTGCGCGATACTGTCGGGATCGGTCGGGATGGTCTTGAAAAGGGCGATAGCTTCGCGATTGCGGCCTGCGCCGACCAGCGCCCTGACTACGTCACCGAAAGCCCACCGGTTATTGGGGTCGGCCGCCACCTCGGCTTTCGAAAACGAAACGAAGTCCGCCGCGACGTCTTTTTGGTGCGCCCCCACCCGGCGATCGATTTCCGGCCAGATTTCGGCGTACTTCCGGTCAATCAGCAATGGGTAGACGTGGTCTAAATCGCTGACCTGCGCGACCATCTTGATCGCAATGTCGCGCTTTCCGGCGCGCAATGCCGGAAGCACGGCAAATTCACCGATCGCCTGGCGGAAATAGGCCGGTATGGCACCAAAATTGCTGGCCTCGGCAAAGGCCAGGTAGGCCCGATCCTGAAGCGGCTGAGGCGCTTGCGAGAGATTGGCAAAAATCTTTTCGCCATCGAGGGTGGCGAAGACTTTCGGATCGTCCATTTGCGTCACGTGGATCACGTGGGCTGCGTAGCGATCCCAGTCGCGTGTACCCGCTGCGATATCGAGCGCCAGGGTTTCGACCCCGGTACGCATGATGCCGCCGCCCTTCACCGGCAAAAGCTGCTCGGCAAGTTCGGTATGCTGCCACATTGCCGCAATGTTGTTGCTGGCCAGTGCGCAGATCGCGGCATCGTACTCGGCCTCGGC
>JANOAD010000136.1:0-4452 GCA_031410955.1 Novosphingobium sp.
CATGGCGGGAAAGCGGCCAGCCCCCGGCAACTGATTATTCTGCTGCCGGGTTACTTCCCCGAACACCAGCGCACAGTGCACCTGGTCTTCCAATGGAGGAAGCTTCGGCGCGGCCGAAGCGGCGGAAGCAGTACCAAGTGCGGCGGCGAACAGGAGCGCGGGAAGTTTGGCCATGCCGGGGTTCTAGCGGGCTTCATATGAACCGCAACTGTCGCGCGCGATTGACCGCTCGTGCCACCGGTCTACAAGTGGCGCATCGAAACCAAACAGGCAGGAGAGAGCCCGATGTACAGCCACAATATGGTTGGCAGCAACGATATCGCCGCTTCCAAGAAATTCTATGATGCCACCTTCCAGGCCATGGGCGGCAAGGAAGCTATCCAGGACGACAAGGGTCGCCTGATCTACATGCACAACGGCGGCATCTTCATCGTCACCCCGCCGATCGATGGCCAACCCGCCACTGCCGGCAATGGTTGCACGATCGGGTTTGGGATGGAATCACCCGAACAGGCCAATGCTTGGCACGAGGCGGGCGTCGCTAATGGCGGCCAGGCAATCGAAGACCCGCCGGGCGTACGTTCGGGCGGCATGGGCGATCTTTACCTCGCCTACCTGCGCGATCCCGACGGCAACAAGCTCTGCGCGCTCAAGCGGATGTGAGCGAGGCCACTGAAGTAAGCTCTGACGGCACCCGGCGCGCGGTAACGCGCGACTGGGTGCCCGAGGCGCCCGTGGCGCTCGAATTCAACGGCTTGGCCTATGCCGTGATGATGGCCACCCCGGCGGACCTGGAAGACTTCGCGACCGGTTTCGCCTTGGGCGAAGGGCTGGCCACTGCCGCTTCCGATATTTCCGACATTGGAATCGCCGAAGTCGAACCCGGCTGGATCGTCCGCGCACAGCTCGCCGGGCTTGGCGTCGACAAGCTGACCGAACGGGTCCGCACCCGGGTCGCCGAATCGAGCTGCGGCCTGTGCGGCATCGAAAACCTGGCGGAAGTCGCGCGCCCCCTGCCCCCGGTCGCGCCGCATCGGGCGATCAACCCGGCCGCGATCTTCGCCGCACTTGCCGCGCTGCGTCCGCTCCAGCAGCTGGGCCGCCAAACCGGTGCCGCGCATGCCGCCGCCCATGCAGCCAGTGATGGCAAGATCGAATGGCTGCGCGAGGATGTTGGTCGGCATAATGCGCTCGACAAGCTGGTCGGGGCGCAAGCGCGCGCAGGCGAGGCGCTGGCCGAGGGCTTCGTCCTCTCGACCGCTCGGTGCAGCTACGAAATCGTCGAAAAAGCCGTACGTGCCGGCGCGACAACGCTGGTCTGCGTGTCGCTCCCCACCTCGCTGGCGGTAGAGCGGGCAAGAGCGGCGGGCCTCAGCCTCTGGGCTCTCGCCCGCGATGACAGCGTCCTGCTGGTGAACGACGGTTCTGACTAGGTCCTCTCCATTTTGGCGAATGCCGCAAATCTGGGGAGGACCTGCCTAGCGTGACAGCAGAAACACCGCGTGCTCGGCGCGCCATGCCGCTGCGGCAGGGCTGATCTGATGGTCGCCTGACAGGAACCATTCGCCCTCCACCCGGTAACCCTTCTCGGCCACCAGCGCGCGGAAATCGCGCACGGTCACGTGGTGAATGTTGGGGGTTTCGTACCAAGCGATCGGCAGCAGCCGGGTGACCGGCATGCGCCCGTTCCACAGGAAGTTGGCGCGGACCTTCCAGTGGGCGAAGTTGGGAAACGAGACGAACGCCTTGCGCCCGACGCGAAGCAGCTCGTCGAGAACCAGGTCCGGGCGCTTGGTGGTCTGCAAGGTCTGGCTGAGGATCGCGTAATCGAACCCACCGTCGGGGTAGAAGGCCAGATCGCTGTCGGCATCGCCCTGGATCACCGAAAGCCCGCGCGCGACGCATTCGGCCACGTTATGCTGATCGAGCTCAAGCCCGCGCGCGTCGACCTGGCGGCTATCGCGCAGCACCGCCATCAGCGCGCCGTCACCGCAGCCGACATCGAGCACCCGCGCGCCCGGGGCGACATTGGCGGCGATTGTTGCCAGATCGGGGCGAAGGCCAGTCACAGGTATACTTCCGCATCGTCCAGGGTCATCATCCGCTCGGGATGCGGATACTGCGACCATCCGTGCTGACGGTAGAGGTCTTGCGCGTCCTGAGTGAACAAGGCCCAACGCCGCAGCCCTTGCAAATCCGGGTGGCCGTGAAGTGCTTCCAGCAGGACGTGCGACAAGCCCCTGCCGCGATGCTCCTCGAGTACATACACATCGGCCAGATAGGCAAAAGTCGCCCGGTCCGAAATCACGCGCGCAAAGGCCACCTGGGCTCCTTCGCAGGCTATTGCCGCACAGATCGAATTGGCGATCGACTTGGCCACGGTTTCAAGCGGTATCCCATTCGCCCAATAGCTGCGAGTCAGGTAGCCATGGGTAGCCACCGGATCGGGGATATCGACCCACGTGTATCCCTGAGGAAGAGCGGTCATTGGCCAAGAAATCCTGCGATGACCCGGTCCTGCGCGGGCACGTCGAGAAGGAAGCTGTCATGCCCGAACGGCGCAGATAATTCGACGAAACTAACCGGCGCACCCGCTGCATTGAGCGCGTGCGCGATGCCGCGGCTTTCGCTGGTCGGGTAGAGCCAGTCGGTGTCGAAGCTGACCAGACAAAAGCGCACCTTGCTGCCGGCAAAGGCATCGGCGAGTCGCCCGCCATGCTCCTCGGCGAGGTCGAAATAGTCCATGGCGCGGGTGATGTAGAGGTACGAATTGGCATCGAACCGGTCGGTGAAACTGAGGCCCTGGTGGCGCAGGTAGCTTTCAACCTGGAAATCGGCGTCGAACCCGAAAGCCTTCTCGGTCCGGTCCTGCAGCTTGCGCCCGAACTTTTCGTGCATGCCCTCTTCCGACAGGTAGGTGATATGCGCCGCCATCCGCGCCACCGCGAGGCCGTTCTCAGGGCCCTTGCCGCCATAATCGCCGCCCTTCCACTTGGGATCGGCCATGATCGCTTGTCGCCCGACCTCGTGAAACGCGATGTTTTGCGCAGAATGCCGCGCGGTGCTGGCGATGACCAAGGCGGCGCGGGTCCGGGCCGGCCAATTGGCGGCGAAGCTCAGCGCCTGCATCCCGCCCATCGAGCCGCCGATCACCGCATGGACCTGATCAATCCCCAGCGCATCGAGCAGTGCAACCTGCGCGCGGACCATGTCGCGGATCGTGATCACGGGGAAGCGCATCGCATAGGGCTGGCCATCGGGGGCGAGACTGGCCGGCCCGGTTGAGCCCATGCACCCGCCGAGCACGTTGGCGCAGATGATGAAATAGCGGTCGGTGTCGATAACCTTGCCCGGGCCGACCGACTTGGCCCACCAGCCGGGCTTGCCGGTCTTGGGATGGGTGCCGACCACGTGCTGGTCCATCGTCAATGCGTGGAACAGCAGCACGGCGTTACTTTTGTCCGCGTTGAGCGTGCCGCAGGTCTCGTAGGCCACCTCGACGCGTGCGAGCGCTTGCCCACCGTCGAGCGGCAGCGGCGCCGGGAGGACAAGCGTTTCGTTGACGATGTTGAGGTCAGCCCCGGACATAGCCCGAGCGATTGGGCGAGCCGCTTCCCTCTGTCAATTGCCGCCATTCTTGCTAAGGGCTGCGCGCGATGACCAATGCGCCAAGTCCCAAGCCCTGGATCGCAGGGATCCACGCCTACGTTCCCGGCAAGGCTGCGGGCGATGATGGGCGCGTGGTGGCCAAGCTTTCGGCCAACGAAAATCCACTGGGGTGCAGCCCGCTCGCGCTGGAAGCCATCGGCAAGGCGCAGCATCCCTCACGCTATCCCGATGGCGACAGCACCGCGTTAAGGACCGCTTTGGGCGCGCATTACGGGATCGACCCGGCGCGGATCATCATGGGCGCGGGTTCGGGCGAACTCCTGTACCTTGCGGCGAGCGGTTACGCCGGGCCGGATGACGAGGTGCTGTTCTCCGAGTACGCTTTCTCGCTCTACGACATCGTCGCGCGCCGCGCCGGGGCCGAACCGGTCGAAGCGCCGGCGAAGGACTATGCCAACGATGTCGATGCGTTGCTCGCCAAGGTAAGTGATCGGACGCGCGTGGTGCTGGTGGCCAACCCCAACAACCCGACCGGCACCTACCTGCCACGCGCCGAGATCGCGCGGTTGCACGCCGGAGTGCCGAGCGATGTGCTGCTGGTGCTCGACCTCGCCTATGCCGAATATGTCGCTCCCAAGGACGACGACGGTGCGATGGAACTGGCCGCCAGCCAGCCCAATGTGCTGGTTACCCGGACCTTCTCCAAGGCCTACGGGCTTGCGGGTGAGCGGGTCGGCTGGGGCACCGGGGCAGCAGACGTGATCGACATCCTCAACCGCCTGCGCGGCGCATTCAACGTCGCCAACACCGCGCAGGCCGCAGCGCTGGCCGCACTCGCCGACC
>JANOAD010000137.1:0-12735 GCA_031410955.1 Novosphingobium sp.
TCCCCCTCACCCGCACCGCGACATGGAGATCATCACCTTCGTCCGCACCGGCGCGATCACCCACCAGGACAGCCTTGGCAACAAGGGCCGCACCGGTGCGGGCGACGTTCAGGTGATGAGCGCCGGCAGCGGCATCACCCATGCCGAGTTCAATCTGGAGGACGAGCCCACCACGCTCTTCCAGATCTGGATCGAAACCGATCGCCAGGGCGATGCACCGCGCTGGGGCCAGCGCGCGTTTCCACGGGGTGACCGCGCCGGGCGTTGGAATATCGTCGCCAGTGATAACCCGGGAGCAGACGATGCCCTGCTGATCCGCGCCGATGCCAAGGTTCTTGCAGCGACCCTCAAGGCCGGGGAAACGATTAGTTTGCCGCTCGATCCAGAGCGTCATCAGTACCTTGTTGCCGTCGGCGGCGAGATCGAGGCCAACGGCCACCGCGCCGCACCGCGTGATGGCGTTGCCATCACCGGTGAAACACAGCTTGCTGTGACCGCTCTGGCCGATACCGAATTGGTGCTGGTCGACAGCCGTTGACCGCCAAAATCGGCGAAATTTAGCACTAACGAAAAATTACCATATTTCGCCTAGTCCGGTGGCATGACCATCGGGAGCCTACCCCGGAGCACGATCAACCTCGTTTCGCGCAGGCCGCGAAACGGGTTGATTTCGCATAACAATTCACCCGATCAGGTCATCTTGAACGGAACGCTGCGCTAATGTGGCCGTTCAAGCGTAAATCCGGGCAAAAAAAGCGCCCGACCCGCCTCCGGATCTTTGTCTGGTCGTGCATCATCACCAGCATTGTCGCAGCGCTGCAGATGGCGATGCCACTGGAAGACATCTATCGCGGCGGGCGCAATTGGCTCCGTGCGCAGCCCGCCGATGGGAAAGTCGTGATCGTCGCTATCGACGACCGCACAATCCGGGACCTTGGATCGGTCAACTATTCGCGCAGCAAGGATGCAAAGGTCCTCGAGAATCTGCTGCAGGCCGGTGCGAACCGTATCTACTTCGATAAGGCCTATGCAGACCCGGTTGATCCGATAGGCGATGGGGTATTCGCCGACGCGCTCTCAAAACATCGCGGTCGCGTCTTTCTTGGCACTATGGTGCTTTCCAATCCCAACACAGGTTCGAGTGAACTGGTGACCCCGGCCAAGCCTTTTGCAGATGTTGCGGAGCTTCGATCCCTTAATGCCTTGATTGCACCGTTCTACCTGTCGGCGGACGTGTTCTTCGCCGCGGACGTGAACGGAAAACAGGTTCCGACAATCGCGGCCGATATCGCTGGAAGGTACGGCACTCCGGATGAGAGTTTTCGGCCGGATTGGTCGATAACCGTCAAATCGGTTCCCACTATTACATACATTGATGTCCTGAATGGCGCCCTTGCCAAGGGCCAGGTCGCGGGAAAGGACATCATCATTGGCAAGACGAACCTGACTTCCAGCGACTGGATCCAGGCTGTAGGACAGGGTTGGTTTCCGGGCGTCTACACTCACGCAATCGGTGCGCAGACTTTGCGACACGGCCGCCCGCGTGACATCGGGGCGTTTCCCGCGGTTGGCTTTGCGATTGCCTTTGCCGCGCTGTTCCTGCGCGCGCGGACACGCCGCCAAGCGGGCACCATTTTTATGGTCACGCTCATCGTCGGACTTGTAATTCCTTTCGCGCTGGATTTCTTCCTTATAACCGCAGATTTCATACCAGCGTACCTCATGTTCGGCATTGTGGTCGTGAGAGCAACCGCGCACCGTGACATCCTTGAGGCGAGCAGGCGCAACGCCGGAACGCTGATGCCCAACCTGTCGGCATTGCGCGAAGAACCGCTTGCCGCGACGCGCCCGGTCATCGCCATGCGCATCCGTAACTACGCCGCAATCGGAGCGAGCTTCGCCGAGCCGGTTGAGGACGATCTTGTCTCGGAAATCGCGCGCAGGCTCAGCGCTTCCGGCCAAACCACGACCTATTATCAGGCCGAGGATGTTCTTTATTGGCTCGCCCCCGAACTTAACGCCAATGACCTGCGTGGCCACGTCGAAGGCCTCGCCCGGTTGGTCGAAAGCCATTTTGTGATTCGCGATCGCAAGGTCGACATACAGATGGCGTTCGGGATCGACATGGACTTGTCGCGCCCGGTGGCAAATCGCATCGGTCGCGCCTTGCTCGCCGCGGACAATGCTGCCGGCAAACAGGAACTGGTGATGTTCAACAACAACACCAATGACGAAGACAGTGCCTGGGAGCTTTCGCTGATGAGCGAGCTCGACGCTGCGATCGACAACGGCGATATCTGGATTGCCTATCAGCCGCAGTTCAGCCTGCGCGAAAACAACATTTCGGGTGCCGAAGCGCTGGTCCGCTGGCAGCACCCCACCCGCGGTGCAATCTCGCCCGAGGCATTCATCCTCCCGGCCGAATCGCACAACCGGATCAGTCGCCTGACCTTCCATATCCTGGAAGAAACGACACGGTCGGCACGGGGTCTGATCGCGAGCAATCCGAACTTCCGCCTCAGCGTGAACGTCTCGGCGAGCTTGCTGCAGCAAGAGCATTTGCCTTTCAAGATTTCGCAAGTGCTCGCCCGCACCGGGTTCCCAACTTCCAACCTTACGCTCGAGGTTACCGAGTCGGCTCCGTTCAAAGAGCACGAGCTGGTGAAGAAGAACCTTGCCGGGATCGCGGCGCTGGGGATCGACCTGTCGATCGACGATTACGGTACCGGCAACGCAACGCTGGAATACCTCCGTTCGGTGCCTTGCCAGGAAATCAAGATCGACCGCCGCTTCGTCATGGGCCTCGTCGACAACGCCAGCGACATGATGCTGGTCGAATCGACCATTGTTCTGGCGCATGGGTTGGGGCGCCGGGTCATCGCCGAAGGAATCGAAAATCCGGAAACCTTGTCGCTGCTCCGCGCCATCGGGTGCGACATCGCGCAGGGTTACTATCTGGCCAAGCCGATGCAGCTCGATGCCCTGATTACATTGCTGGCCAACGAAGCGACAATCCGCGCAGCCTGACAGGCCCTTCGCCGCTCCCTAAGTCTGCGCAGCCGTTGATCGCTCGACAGGCGACATTCCGATGAGGCGGGCACCGGGCTATATGCGCCCCGAATCATAAACCCACTAAATCACTGTCATCGCAGCCGATTCATCCGGCGGCGACCTTAACGTCTCCACGCCGCGAATATTGAATGCGCCGCGCGGATAATCCTATGTCTCTGAAAAATAACCGACAAAATCATGCGCCAAGTCGACCCACATGGTAAATTTTCTGCTATTGCATTTGGTTACTTTTGGGTTAAAAATACTCCTGATCGGTCTCCATCCGAGGTCGATGCATTTTAGGAGGCGACTTATGTGGCAGTGGCTTATGAAGGCACTTGGCGAACGCTAAGCGCTTCACGCGAGTTTTGAAACGGCCTCGGAGCGATCCGGGGCCGTTTTCATTTGGGCTTGCAGACGGCCGTTTGACTTAAGCGATCAGCGCGGCGAGCGACTTGTCGAGCATCAATAATTGCCAGAGCAGCCGGCCATGGTCGGCCCGCCCCGAAATGTGATCGTTGGCGATCGTTCCGAGAGCCTTGGCATCGAACCACCCTGTTCGCACCAAGGCCGCGCTTGATCCGATCGCTTTGACACTGCCGGCAAGTGGTCCCCGGAACCAGTCGGCAATCGGCAGCACGAAGCCCTGCTTGGGTCGATACAGGACCTCTTCAGGCAGGTAGCGCTCCATCGTCTTCTTGAGCAGCCACTTGCCCTCGCCGCGCCGGGTTCTAAGGCCTTCGGGCAACGCCGCGGCAAATTCGATCAGGCGGTGATCGAGCAGCGGTTCGCGCGCCTCGAGGCTGACTGCCATGCTGGTGCGGTCGACCTTGGTCAGGATGTCCCCCGGAAGCCAGAACTTGAGGTCGGCGTATTGTGCACGATCGAGTCCTGAGCGAGCCTGGGCACCGCGCATCACCGCCTCGAACGGCTGCTCGGCGCGGTAATCGCCGCGCAGTTTCAGGAATTCCGGCGAATAGAGCTCTTGACGGAGCTCGGGCGGGAGGATGGAAACCGCCCGCGCATAGCCTGCCTCACTGGTACCCGCCAGGCTGAGCAAGGTGGTTTTGGCACGCAAGGAACGCGGGGCCCAGTCGGCCTTGGGGTAAATCGCACCCAGACCGCCGAGCAGCGGCCCACGCAGAGCTTGCGGCACTATCCCGCGCAGCCGGTCTTCGGCATGCTGGAACTTGTGGCGTCGATAACCGGCAAACGCCTCATCCGCGCCGTCACCTGACAGCGCCACCGTGACGGTCTCCCGCGCGAGCTGGCTGACGCGCCAGGTCGGCAGCGCCGAGGCATCGGCGAAGGGCTCGTCGAACATCGCCGCAAGGGTATCGACCTGCTCGAAATCGTCGGGCGAAACCTGCCGAACGTGATGGTCGGTCCCGAAACGAGTGGCAACGGCCTGGGCGTAGGCCGTCTCGTCCAGCGCGGCGACATCGAAGCCGATCGTGCATGTCTTGACCGGGGCGTTGCTCGCTTCCGCCATAAGCGCCACGACCGCAGAACTATCCACCCCGCCCGAAAGAAACGCCCCCAAAGGCACGTCTGCCACCATGCGCGAGGTGACCGCCTGGCGCATCAGGTGGAGCAGCTCGGCTTCAAGGTCGCTCGTTTTGCCTTTGCGCCGTTCAGCGAACGACACGTCCCAATATTGCTGCGGCGCCGGCAGCGGCGCACCGTGGCGCAGCAGCAGTGTATGGCCGGCGGGGAGCTTGTGTACCCCGGCCAGGATCGAGCGATGATCGGGGACATAGCCCCAGGTCATGTAATCCTCGACGGCCAACGGATCGAACTCACGCCGCAATAGCGGATTGGCCAGCAGGCCCTTGAGTTCCGACGCAAAGGCCACGCTGCCGTCGCTGAGCGGAGCGTAGAACAGCGGCTTCACGCCCAGGCGGTCGCGGGCGAGGAACAGGGCGCGCTCGCCCAGGTCATAGATCGCGAAGGCGAACATGCCGTGGAGCCGCGAAACACAGCCGAGGCCCCATTTCTGCCATGCCGCGAGGATAACTTCGCTATCGCCGTCGGTGTGGAACTGAGCGCCGGTGCCGCGCAATTCCTCGCGCAGTTCGCGGTAGTTGTAGATTTCGCCATTGAAGACGAGCATCGCGCGACCATCACTCGAGGCCATCGGCTGCGGCGACCCGGCGATATCGATGATCGACAGACGCAAGTGGCCAAGGCCCACGCCAGGAGCAGTCCACACCCCCCGCCCGTCAGGGCCCCTGTGAGCCATCGCGGCGCACATCCGCTCGATCCGCGCCGGATCGACCGGTTTGGGCGTCTCGAGGTGATAGATCCCGGTTATCCCGCACATGGGAGGCGCTTAGCGGGCTTGGGCAATGCGGTCCATCCATCGACCCGGATCGCCGATCGCCGCTGTGAAGGCGCGCACTTCGGCTGCGGCATCGTGCCCCGGTCGTTGCTCGGCCGAAAGAATGAGCTGTGCAGTCGGCCGCGGCCGCAGAGCGAGCCGGTCAGCGATATTGGCAATCTTCAGCCGGGCATTGCTCCCCGTGAACATCGCTCCCGAGCGATACCAGGTAAAGGCCATGCGCTCGATCCGGCCACCATAGGTCAGCCGGTCCGATCGGGCTGCAGGCATCGCTGGGCCCGGACTGGTCCACGACCATCCGCTTTCCGGGATCACAGCGCCCTGCCCGAATCCGCCGGCCTCGCGCCCTTGGCCCTGGCTGGCGTAGAGTGCGTAGAACACATCTACCTCATTGCCGGCACCGTCGCGGTAGCGGCCAAGCAAGCGGTGATCGGCGCCTTGTCCACGCGGTTGCCAGGGCGCCTGCGGCGCATATGAAACCTGCGTCCAGCCAGGCACTTCGGGCAGGAACACCTGCTGCGGGATCGGCGCGGCGAGCCGGTCGGCGGCATTGGCCCAGGCGATCCCGCCCAGTGCCAGAGCGGCCGAGCTCAGCAGCGCCAGCGGCAGGCCGAGACCGAACCGCTCAGCGCGCGCCAGAACAGGCGATGCCTGAAGTCGTGACAGGTCGACGATGGGATCGTCGATCCCGCGATCGAAAAAGCGCCACGAAAGGCCCAGCACGGCGGCGATCACCAAAGCGAAGAACACCCAGCCATAAATCAGGTGGTCGATGCCCCCGGCACGCTCCACTCCGACATATTGTGCGGCGAAGATCGTGCCCCAGGCGCGCACCCCGTTGGCCAGGATCGGCACCACCAGACACAGCGCGAAAAAGGCGATCCGCCGCCGCCAGCTGGTAAAGCAGACGTTCCCGACCAGCACCCCCAGCGCGATCATCGCGATCAGGAATTTGACCCCGGAGCACGCTTCGGCAACTTCGAACAGCCCGGCAGGCGTATCGATAAACACCCCGTTGATCGCCGCCGGGATCTGGCTCGCGTGCACCAGAGCTACGGTCATCTTGGCGGTGATCGTCTGCAGCGGCGGGACCAGCTCGTCCCCGAACGGCACGAGGAACGCCATGTAAGCGAACGGAAACAGGAGCGCCGCGAAGATCCGCGGCCCCAGTAGCAGCGCGGCGCTTGCGGGCAGCATGGCGACAGCCCCGGCCTGGCGCAGCAGGTCGAACCCCGAAAAGGCGCCGAGCACCCAGATGAATATGGCCCCGGCCAAGGCGATCAAGCCGCCGCTCCAAGCTTGCGGTGCGAGATCTGCCAATGCACCGCGGCGTTGCCACACCAGCCAGGCGATGATCGCCGGGATCAACAGGATGTGATTGTAGGTCGAGCTGTTCCACCATTGGTCGAACATCGCCAGCCAGTCACCCGCGAAGGCCGCAAGCAGGGCGATCCAGACCGCTCCCAGCAGCGCGAGCGCACGCCGCCAGGGCGAGGCGAGATGCGCTACAGCGGTTGGCGCAACAAGGGCATCAGGCGGCATCGCGCGCCGCCGCTTCGGCATGGCCCAGCATGGCGCCGAGTGGCGCCAGCGTCGCTGGCCAGCTCAGCTTGTCGACCACAAACTGGCGCGCCGCGGTGCCGATCAATCCGCGCCGAACAGAATCTGCGAGCAGGTCGTTCACGCATCGGACGAGCTCTTCGTCGCTGTCTGCCACAGCGTATTGCTTGCCGTCGGTCGCGCCGATACCGGTCGCGGCCTCGGGGCTGAGGACGACCGGAAGCTCCATCGCCATCGCCTCGAGCACCTTGTTCTGCACCCCGCGTGCGAGCTCAAGTGGCACCAGGGCGAGATCGGCAACGGCAAGGTAACTGCGCATGTCATCGACTGCGCCGTGGATGAATACGTTGCCAGTGCCGTGAAGTGCCTTGAGGCTGTCAGGCGGATTGCGCCCGACAACGTGGAAGCTCGCCTCGGGGCAGGCTTGGTGGATGATCGGAAGCAGCCGCTCGATAACTCGCCGCGCGGCTGCGACGTTCGGGGCATAGTCCATCTGCCCGGTGAAGATCAGTCGCGGTGAAGATGCGGCCAGCATGGCCTCTGCCGGTAAACAGCCTTGCGGATCGAACAGCGCGGCATCGATCCCGTTGCGCAGCGCGCGCACATCGCATTCGAGCCGGTCCTGCGGCAAAAGGCGCGCGCGGAACAACGCAGCTTCCTCGTTGGAGACGAACAGGCTGACATCCGAGCGCCGCGCCAGGCGCGCTTCTTCCGCGGCGAGAATCCGGCCTTCGCGGGCATCGATCCACGCGCGTGGACCCCTCCCCGCTTCGCCATATGCTTCGAACTTGGCCGAATCGACATCGACGAAATCGAAAATCACGCGGCCTTTGAAACTTGCCGGGATGTACTGCCCCATCTGCCCCGAAAAGGCGTAGATCGTCCCGATCGGGCGTTCGGCAAGGACACGGCGGACGTAGTCGGCCAGCGCTGGATCATGGAAGGCGGTCAGGCTGACCGGCTGCCCCTGCGCGACAGCTTCAAGTCCAGCCCGGACCAGTGACTTGCGGCGTTGCAACAGACAGTGGCTCGCCGCGATTGCAGTAAGCTCGCCTTCATGCGCCATGTCCGCAACATCGTCGGCGAAAGTCGCCACGTGCACCGGTGCCAGTTCGGCAAGGTGGCGCAGCACGTGGTGCGAGCGGATCTTGTCGCCGCGGTTGGGCGGAAACGGAATGCGATGCGACAGGAACAGGATCTCGCCGCTCATCCCAGCCCCCTGGCAATGAACGGGCCGATCAGGTTGGCGATGGGCAGAGGAAGCCGCTTCCACAATGCGATGCGCGCAGCATGCTTGTCGCTGGACGGATCGGCATCGCGCGATGCCTCACCCGGGGCGGTCCATTGCGCGTAGGACAGCGGTTCGGGTTCGAACCCCCAATTGCGTTTGAAATCATAAGGGCCGCTATGCGTCTTCGAGCGTCCGAAATCGAACCGGTCACACCCGCGACGCCGGGCGTGCAGCATCAGTTCGTAATACATTCGGTCATTGGCGCGCTGCTTCCGTGCGGCAAAGGTGCCGCCGCCCCAATAGGGCATGACCGCGCCGCCGTGATACAGCGACAGGACACTGGCCACCGCGGTTGCCCCGTCCCAGACGGTCAGGATGTTGGCATCCTCGCCAAAGGCGTCGAGCACTGCGCTGAACAGGCTGGAGGGAAACACCGGCGTGCCCAGATTGCGCACGCTTTCGGCATAGACGGCATAGTGCGCGCGCCGGTCCGACGCCGAGCTGCCGACGGTCGCGGTCAGATCACCGGAAAGTCCCTTGCGGACCTCCGCCCGCTGCTTGCGCGGGATCGCGGTCAGCTGTGCTTCGTCGTCGTCGGCAAGCGGCAGCACAAATCCGCAATGCGAATCGCGCGTGATCGTCCACCCGTTGCGGCGCTGCGGAAGTACTCCGCCGCGCAGCTCGATTGTCGGGCAGTTGAGCCGTAGCGCCAGTTCTTCGACCGCGCGGAACATCGGCGTGGAAGACGCGCCATCGTGGGACAGCAACCCGCCGCCCACCGCAAATCCGCTCGAGGCGAGCATGCGACCGAAGATCGGCGAGTGAATTTCGGTCAGCGGCAGGTAGGCAGCGATCTCGCCGCCGCGCTCGGCCAACAGCGCGTGGGCCCGATTGCCGGTACCCTGCGCACTCGCGAGCAGCCAGGCGGGCCGGTGAAACGGCGTGCCTTGCGGATGGCGCGCAACGAAACGCTCGATCCGGCTGCGCTCGCCCGGATCGGCCAGATCCGCCACGCTTACGCGCAGCGCTGCAGGACGAAACGGCGCATTCATGCCGCCAGATCCACCGCGTGGGCAGCTTCGCGGTGCGCCAGCACGTCCATCCGGCCCCATTCGAATTCGCGAACGAGTTGTTCGAGTTTGGCCGCCATCACGCCGAGGTTGGTATAGTGCCGCAAGCGCGAGCGCAGCGCGGCCCCGCTCACCCGCGGCTGCTCCGGATCGATTTCCCACGGATGGAAATAGAACACCGCCGGGCGGTGGTCGCGGGTATTGACCTGGCGGATCGCCCAGCGCGAGAAGCCGTAAGGCAACACGCGGAAGAACCCGCCACCACCCGCAGCAAGGCGCTTGCCGGCGAAATGCGCGGTGGTCACCGGAATCTCGATCAACTCGCTCCACGGCAGTGGTTTGAAGGCGAAGCGCGGTGCTTCGCGCCAGCCATAGTGGTCATGCGCGATCGGGGCGACACTTGAGCTGTAGGTGAAGCCCTGTTCGGCCAGAACCATGTAGGCCCACGGCGTGCGGCTATCGATCGAAAAGCTTGGCGCGCGATACCCGGTGATGGCGATACCGGCGGCGTCTTCAATGGTCTTTCGGGCGCGCTCAAGGTCGGCGGCAAACGATTTGCTGTCGAGCCGGAACACCCGTTCGTGATCCCACCCGTGGCTGGCAATCTCATGACCCGCATCGACGATCCGGCGCATCAGCCCGCCGTGGCGCTGTGCCACCCAGCCCAGCGTAAAGAAGGTGGCCTTGACGTCGGCCGCAGCAAACATGTCGAGGATCGCAGCGCAATTGCGCTCGACCCGGTCGGACAGGCCGTCCCAAGTGCTGCGGTCGATCACGCCTTCGAAGGCGCCGACCTGGAACCAGTCCTCGACGTCTACCGAAAGACCATTGACCACCCGGTCAGTCATGTGCCCGGTGCCTTCCGTCAAGTCAGGCCGCGGCGCGGCTGGCGTCGTCGGCCTCGATCCATTCGATCAGCATCGTCAGCGTATGGCGAATGGTGCGCTCTTGTTCGAGCATCTTGGCCTCGAAGGTGCTGAGCTTGGCTTCGATCGCGGCCAGTGCCGCGCCTTGCGCAGAATCGTTGGCCGCGGCAGGCGTGGCTTCCTGTACGTTGGCCAGCTCGATAACTGCCTGCTGCAATTCGGCGATCTGCGCGTCGCGTTCGGCCAGCATGGACTGGAGCTGGGCCAGCGCTACCGCATCGACCGGGGCCGGAGCGGGAGGGGTTTCGGCCGGAGCGGCGAGCGCTTCCGGCTTGGGCTCTGGCTTGTTCAGCTGCAAGGTTCCGTCAAGCTCAAGCTCTTCGAGCACGCTGCTCAGCATCGCGCCGTCGATCCGGCTGCGCTGGTCGACCGCGCCAAGCATCATCAACCGGTTGCAGATCTGGTTGATCCGCCGCGGCACGCCGCCCGAGGCTTCGAACAGTTCGGTGAACACGCGCTGGTCGAACTTGGGGTTGCCGCTCCAGCCGACGCATTTCAGGCGATGCTCGATGTACGGTTGCACTTCGCCCAGTTCCATCGCTTCGAGGTGATGCGCCGCGATCACGCGCTGGCGCAGCTGTTCGAGCTGCGGATGCTCCTGGATCGTTTCACGAAATTCGGGCTGACCAAGCAGCAGCGTCTGGAGCAGCGGGTGTGCGCCGAGTTGGAAATTCGACAGCATACGCAGCTCTTCGAGCGCTTCCAGTTCAAGATTCTGGCTTTCATCGACCACCAGCAGGCAGCGCCGTCCGGCGCGTGCTTCGTCGTGGAGGAATGCCTCGATCGCACCGAGCGCGGAGGCCTTGTCATGCCCGTCAACGATCAAGCCGAACGCCTGCGCAACCACGTGGACCAGTTCTTCGCCATCAAGCTTGCTGGTGACGATCTGCGCCGCGGTGAGCCGCGCCGGGTCGATCGTCGCCATCAGGTGCGCGACCAGCGTCGACTTGCCCGCCCCTACTTCGCCGGTGATCACCACAAAGCCTTCACCCTGAGCGAGGCCGTACGAAAGGTACGACAGCGCCTTGCGGTGCGTCAGGCTCTCGAAATAGAACGTCGGATCGGGCGTGAGCTGGAAGGGGCGCCCGGTCAGCCCGTAGAAGTCGTTGAACATCGAATTATCCCTTTGCAGGCTCAGAACGAATAGCGCAGGCCAACCAGGCCGGAAGCAGTCCAGATGTCCTGGAGCACTTCGCGGTTGACCCCGTTGACGCCCACTGCGGCGGTTGCGGTCAGGTTGCCGGTCAGCGTGCGATAGTATGCGGCGGTTGCCCCGATCGAACTGGAGTTGCCAGCAAGAGCGTCTCCGCTTTGGTACCAGTTCGCCCAGACATTGGTGCCGAAGCTGGAATTGCGATCGATCCGGCCGTTGAGATAGGCGGCAACCCAATAGTTCTCGTCGATCACTCCGTTGGCGAGCGCGAGCACCGTGCCCGGCGCGGCGATGAAGGTGTGGCGATCATAGCCGGCACCCACGCCGTATTGCAGGTGGTTGCCCTGGATCCCCAGACTGGCCATCACCCCGCGGCCGCGGAAGGTGGCCGAGCGGACCGAGCCGAGCGCCCCGTTGAGGCACCCGCCGCCGCTGTTGCCCTGCGCAGTCGTAGTGCCCGCAACGCAGGTGCTGAGGCCCCCGGTAAGCGGATTGCGCAAGCCATCGAACTGGGTCGGGAGATCGGCCAGCGCCTGGTTGAGGCGGCCGCCGAAGCCCGAAATTCCGTCATAGACCGAGACGTTGAGCGTGGTGCGCGAATTGGGTGCGTAGGCAAAGCTGCCGAAATAGGTGGTCGAGTCATAGCGGCGGCCAACATGCGCTTCGAGCGCGGTGCGGCGGCTCGGACGCCACATCACACCCGCATCCCAGATCAGCCCTTCGGCTTCATAGGAAATCTGGCGCGGCTGGCTCTCGTCGGTGACATAGCGGCCATTGGCAGCCAGCACCGGCAGACCGGTCAGCGGATCGATCACCGCGTTGCGCTGCGAAACCTCGACCTTTTCATAGCCGACCCCGCCGACCAGCGCGAGGTTGCCGCCTACCGGCAGCAATGCATCGGCGCGGACGTGCTTGTCATCGATACGCTGATCGAGATTGGATACATCTTCGTGGTTCCAACCGCCGCCCACGCCCAGCCCGATCGGCAGGACGGTGCCCGCCTTGGTGCCGAAGTGCAGCACGGCGTTGTGCACGGTGCCTTCGTCATAAAGGTCGATCGGGGTCTGACCCGCGTTGACCGGCAGCACGTTCGGGGTGGTGACCCGGGTGTAACCGAAGCGGTAGTGCCCTTCGACATCGACCGCGCCGAGCTGCGTCTTGAGCGAAGGGCCAATGTAGGCGCCGTAAACCTGCGCCGAATTGTTGCCGAACTCGAGCCCCGGGGTGGTCGCGCCGTTGTTCTCGACGCTCATCCGCGCGGCCATGGCGCCGCCTTCGATGAACAAGGTGCGCGGTATGATGCCCACGCTGGCACGGGCCACGCCGCTGACGACATCGCTGTCGCTGATCTTGTTGCTGCCCCAGCCGAAGCGGCGCTCATAACGCACCGCGACGCCGGCCTG
>JANOAD010000138.1:0-26885 GCA_031410955.1 Novosphingobium sp.
GTGGTCAGTCCGACCACCAAGGGATGCTTCAAGCCGAACAGCAGCGAGGGCGGCGGGCTTTCGACCACGATCGGGATATTGGCGACCTTGTAGCCGCGGTTGGCGAGGTAGATGCTGGTTGGGGTTTTCGAACTGCGTGAAACCCCGGCGAGCACGATATCCGCCTCCTCCCAGTTTTCCCAGCCGACCCCGTCATCGTGCGCGATGGTATAGTGGATCGCATCGACCCGGGCGAAGTAAGCCTCGTCCATTGCGTGCTGCCGACCCGGACGCGCCTTGGGGTGCTGGCCGAGCGCAGCTTCGAGCGCATCGGTCGCGGCATCGAGCACCGCGACCACCGGCAAGCCGAGCGTGCGGCAATGCTCCTCGAGCCGGAGGCGAGTGTCGGCATTGACCAGAGTGTAAAAGACCAGTCCGGGATTGGCCGCAATCTCGCCCATGATCCGGTCGAGGTGCTGCCGCGAGCGGACCATTGGCCAGAAATGCCGCACCACATCAGCGCCTTCGAACTGCGCGAGCGCGGCCTTGGCCAGCATCTCGAGCGTTTCGCCGGTCGAGTCCGACAGGAGGTGAAGGTGAAGGCGCGACATGGACGGGGTGGTGGGCACCTGTGGATGATTTCCCGCATAAACCACGGGACACCAGGGCTTACAAGTTCGGGGACGAATTCCGCCCCCACTCCCGGCGCCTGACATGGACTCTTGTGGACATGTGGGCAGTGGTTCCCACAGGCTGGGGATAGCGGGCAAAAGGTCTGGTTGACTCAGGTGCGCCGCGATTCGGATGTGCGCAGGGTCTGTTCACGCCGGGAGAATTCCGGCATGCGGCGCCAATCCCCGCTTTCCACAGGGCCAACTACTACAATCACCCTTTATCATTCTAAATTGATTTGAATTGGAATCGCCTCGATGCCCGGTTTACTCCTCAATACCTTGCGCGGCGCCAACTCGGCTCAGCGGCCGATTTGGCTCATGCGGCAGGCTGGCAGGTACTTGCCAGAATACCGTGCTTTACGCGCTGAGAAGGGCGGATTCCTGGCGCTGGTCTACGATTGCCAGGCAGCGGCCGAGATCACCATGCAGCCAGTGCGGCGTTACAGGATGGATGGCGCGATCCTGTTTTCGGATATCCTGATCGTGCCTTACGCGATGGGCCAGGACCTGGAATTCCTGGCTGGCGAGGGTCCGCGCCTGTCGCCCCGACTGGTCGATGTGGCGCTCTCAAGCCTCCATGCCGTCCCCGACCGGCTGAAACCGATCTACGAGACGGTAAAACTGGTCAAGGCAATGCTGCCCGGTGACAAGACGCTGCTCGGGTTCGCGGGCAGCCCATGGACGGTGGCGACCTATATGGTGGCGGGCGAGGGGAGCCGCGACCATCACTTGACCCGCGCGATGGCCTACCGCGATCCGGGTGCCTTTGCCGCGATCATCGAGGCGATTGCCGAGGTGACGATCGATTATCTCGCCGGGCAAATTCTGGCAGGTGCCGAAGCGGTGCAGTTATTCGACAGCTGGGCAGGCAGCTTGGCCCCGGCCGAGTTCGAACGCTGGGTGATCGCCCCCAATGCGCGAATCGTGGCTGCGCTAGCCGCGCGTTTCCCGCAGGTCCCGGTGATCGGCTTTCCCAAGGGCGCGGGCGAAAAGTTGCCCGCCTATGCGCGCGAGACCGGGGTCAATGCGCTTGGCCTCGATGAAACGATCGACCCGCTGTGGGCCGCCGCGGCATTGCCAGAGGGGCTGCCGGTGCAGGGCAATCTCGATCCGCTGCTCCTGATCGCTGGTGGGGCTGAACTGGAGCGGCAAACGACGCGTATTCTCGAGGCTTTTGCGAACCGCCCGCATGTGTTCAACCTCGGTCACGGTATCGACCAGACCACGCCGCTCGAGCATGTCGGCGAATTGCTTTCACTGGTGCGCGGGTGGCGGGCTTAGGTTATGACGCAGCAATGCTCTGGGTGCTCAGCATGACTTACCTCTGGCTCAAGGCGGGCCACATCATTTTCGTAATCTTCTGGATGGCCGGGTTGTTCATGCTGCCGCGCTATTTCGTCTACCATCAGGAAGCCGCGCCAGGATCGCCTGAGGAGGCGCTGTGGCTCGATCGCGAGGGCAAGCTGCTCAAAATCATCCTGTGGCCATCGCTGATGGTGAGCTGGGTTCTGGGGCTATCGCTCGCTTATACGATCGGCACCTTCGCGCAGCCCTGGTTCCACGCCAAGTTCACGATCGTTTTGGCACTGACTGCCTATCAAGTCTGGCTTGCAGGCTACCATGCGGCCCTGAAGCGCGGCGAGCGGAAGTTCAGTGGTCGCCAGCTGCGCATGATCAACGAGATTCCCGGGCTGGCTGCCGCGCTGATCGTGATCCTGGTCGTGGTCAAACCGTTCTGATTGACGAGGGAGCGGCCAGAGCCTATCTGCACCCCTGACCGGCAAGGCCAGCGCATCCCAGCGCGGCACGATCTGCTTTCTCCAAGCCCTGTGATTGTCCGGACGCCTTCAATTCCAGAATACTGGCCCAGACTGCAAATTTACGGACATCGACAATGCATCTCAAAGAACTCAAGAAGAAAACCTCCGCCGAGCTGGTCGAAATGGCCGAAGAGCTGGGGGTCGAAGGCGCCTCGACGCTGCGCCGCCAGGACATCATTTTCGGCATCCTCAAGGAAGTGGCCGAGGATGGCGAGGAAATCATCGGGCAGGGCACGATCGAAGTGCTGAGCGACGGCTTCGGCTTCCTCCGCAATGCCGAAGCGAATTATCTCGCCGGGCCCGACGACATCTATGTTTCCCCGAATCAGGTTCGTAAATGGGGCCTGCGCACCGGCGACACGGTCGAAGGAGAGATCCGCGCGCCCAAGGATGGCGAACGTTATTTCGCGATCATCAAGCTGATGAGCGTCAACTTCGACGATCCCGAAGCGGTCCGCCACCGCGTCAACTTCGACAATCTGACCCCGCTCTACCCGGACGAGAAGCTCAACCTCGATACGCTTGACCCGACGGTCAAAGACAAGTCGGCACGGGTGATCGACATTATCTCGCCGCAGGGCAAAGGCCAGCGCGCGCTGATCGTCGCGCCGCCGCGCACGGGCAAGACCGTGCTGCTGCAGAACATCGCCAAGGCAATCACCGACAATCATCCCGAGGTGTTCCTGCTCGTCCTGCTGGTCGACGAACGGCCAGAGGAAGTCACCGACATGCAGCGCAGCGTGAAGGGTGAGGTGATCTCCTCGACCTTCGACGAACCCGCCCAGCGCCACGTCCAGGTCGCCGAAATGGTGATTGAGAAGGCCAAGCGATTGGTCGAGCACAAACGCGATGTGGTGATCCTGCTCGATTCGATCACGCGGCTGGGCCGGGCGTACAACACCGTGGTGCCAAGCTCGGGCAAGGTGCTGACTGGCGGTGTCGACGCGAACGCGCTGCAGCGGCCCAAGCGGTTCTTCGGCGCAGCGCGCAACATCGAGGAAGGCGGCTCGCTATCGATCATCGCCACCGCGCTGATCGATACCGGCAGCCGCATGGACGAAGTCATCTTCGAAGAGTTCAAGGGCACCGGCAACTCGGAAATCGTGCTTGATCGCAAGGTTTCGGACAAGCGTATCTTCCCGGCGCTCGACGTTGGTAAGTCGGGCACCCGTAAGGAAGAACTGCTGGTCCAGAAGGACAAGCTTTCCAAGATGTGGGTGCTGCGCCGGATTCTCATGCAGATGGGCACCGTCGACGCGATGGAATTCCTCCTCGACAAGATGAAGGATTCCAAGACCAACGAAGACTTCTTCGCGACGATGAATCAGTAGGCACGAGCCATGGCAGCCGACATGATCCTGCCAAATTTGGTATTGATCGTCGGCTGCACCGGGGCCGGCAAGACCACCTATGCCCGCAAGCTCGCCGACGAGATCGGCGGCGTCCGCTTCTCGATCGACGAGTGGATGACCGCGCTGTTCTGGGCTGACAGTCCTCAGCCCCTGCAATTCGACTGGACGATGGAGCGGATCGGGCGCTGCGAGGCGCAGATCTTCGCCACTGTGCGGCAACTGGCGACACGGGGCGTGCCAGCGCTGCTCGATCTGGGTTTCACCAAGCGCGAACACCGCGACAAGTTCCGCACCCTCGCGGCCGAAGCCGGGCTGACCGCAGCGGTCCACTTTATTGACCTGCCGGCCGACGAGCGCTGGTGCCGCGTCGACCGCCGCAACAAGGAACAGGGCGAAAGCTACGCGATGCAGGTCGATCGGCAGATGTTCGACTTCATGGAAGGGATGTGGGAACCGCCCGATCAGACCGAGTGGGAAGCGGGCGGAGGCTGCCGGATCGCCGGTTCGAGCAAGCCGTGACCAAGGCCATGCCGCCCCGCGCGGTGCTGACCGGCGCACCGGGGGCAGGGAAATCGACCTTGCTCGATGCCGCAGCGGCAGCAGGCATCGCCACCTCGCCCGAAGTCGCGCGGGAACTTCTTCAGGCGCCGGGCGGGATGGAGCTGCGGGCAAGCGACCCTCTGGCGTTTGCCGAGGCGATGCTCGAAGCCCACGCCGACGAATTCGAAAAGCATGTCGGCGAGCCCGGCCCGGTGCTGTTCGACCGCGGGTTCCCCGATGTGGTCGGGTTCCTCGCCGTGTCCGGATTGGCAGTGCCCAAAGCGGTCGACCGCGCCTGCCGCCGCCTGCGCTACGCTGGCCCGATCCTGCGCGCCCCGGCCTGGCGCGACATCTACCGTCAGGACGCCGAACGCATCCAGACCTGGGACGAAGCTGTGGCCAGCGACGAGGCGGTCACTGCTGCGTGGCGGCGCTATGGCTATGACCCGCTCGATTTGCCGTTGGACACAATCGACGCGCGGCTGCGCTTCCTTCAGAAGCTGCTCTAGCCAACCTTCTCGAGCTGCGCCGCCATCAGTTCCCAGAGCTTGTTCATGGCCTTCATGGGCCGGACCATCACTTTGAAATCCTTTATCTTTCCGGTGTCGTCGAACTCGATCAGGTCGATTCCGTTGACGTGGATGCCGTTCAGCTCGTTGGTGAATTCGAGCAGCACGTGATTGCCGTCGACGAGTTCGCGGACGTACTTGAACCCGTCCCCGCCAAGCACCTGCGATGCCGCGCCGAGGTAGGCCATGACCTTGGCCTTGCCGACTTGCGGCGTGTGGACCACCGGTGAGTGGAACACCGCATCGTCATCTACCATCGCGCCGAGCAGGGTCAGATCGCCGTCCGAATCCATGTATTCATGCCATTTGGCGAGCCCGTATTCTCCGCCCTTCATGCCAGATGCTCCTTCAGAAATGCCGCGGTGCGGTTGTCGGCCAGCTGTGCCCCGGCCTCGTCGCGGCGTTCGCCCATTTCGGCGGCGAAGCCGTGATCAAGCCCCGCATAATCGTGTAGCGTGACGCGCGGGTGATCATCCAGCGCGGCATGAATGGCCGCCTGCGCTTCGGGCGTCACGAAATGGTCGGCGGTGGGGATGTGGAGCATCAAAGGCCTCGCGATATGATGCGCTTCGTCGAGCATCGTATCGATCATCACCCCGTAATAGCCGACCGAGGCATCGATATCGGTGCGCGCCGCAGCCATGTAGGCAAGCCGTCCGCCGAGGCAGTAGCCCGCACAGCCGACCTTCGCCGCGCCCTGACTATGCAGCCAGCGGATCGCCGCCTCGATATCGTAGACCCCGAGCGCGGGATCGTACTGTTGGAAATAGCCGAACGCCTGCTGCAGCTCATCTGGAACATCCGGGTTGAGTTCCACCCCCGGGGCGAAGCGCCAGAAGATGTCCGGCGCGATCGCGAGGTAGCCGGCCGCAGCCCATTTGTCGCATTTCTGGCGGATACCGGCATTGACCCCGAAGATTTCGGGGATGACGATGATGCCTGCGCTGGGGTTACCTGCTGGCCGCGCCACATAGGCGGGGATCATGCCGTCATTCTTCAGCGAGGCTATCTGCACGGTTTCGGTCATCGGGATCTCCGCAAACTGGTTTGGCCGCACCCTAAGCGCGACATGGACTTTGTGAAGGGGCTATGCCAGCTTGTTGCTCACGAGGAGCAGGACCCATGAAAGTTCATGTCGAGATCGATTGTACCCCCGAGGAGGCGCGGACCTTTCTGGGGCTACCCGATGTATCGAAGGCCAATTCGGTTTACGTCGACATAGTTTCCAAAGCGATGAAGGGCGCGGGCAGCGTCGAGCAGATTCAGGATTTCGCCAAGGGCATCGCGCCGATGGGACAGATGGGGATGAAACTGTTCCAGCAATTCATGGAAAGCGGGGCGGCATTTTCCGCGGGGGCGGGCAAGAAGAAGGACGACTGAGCACCCGCTCAGCCACATATGGCATGACCGACACCATTTATGCATTGTCGAGCGGCGCCCCTCCCGCGGCGATCGGGGTCGTGCGGGTGAGTGGCCCGGAAGCCATGGCGGCGATGCAGGCCTTGCTTGGCAAGGAAATCGAGCCCCGCCGTGCGGTTACCACGAGGTTTCGCGGTGCGACGGGGGCTGAGCTTGATCACGGCCTCGCGCTGTGGTTGCCGGCACCGCACAGTGCGACCGGAGAGGACACGCTCGAACTCCACTGCCACGGCGGACGCGCGGTGATCGCAGCGATAGAGGCAGCGCTTGGCGCGATGCCCGGCGTGCGCGCCGCAACACCGGGGGAGTTTACCCGCCGCGCATTCGCCAATGGCAAGATCGACCTGGCAGAAGCCGAGGGCCTTGCCGACCTGCTCACCGCCGAGACCGAACTGCAGCGACAGTCGGCCATGGCCATGGCTGGCGGAGGCTTCTCGCGCCAGGTCGAACGGTGGCGCGAGGCCTTGCTCCGGCAATCGGCAGCGCTTGAGGCGGTGCTCGATTTTGGCGACGAAGACGATGTCGCGCTCCTTCCGGCGGACTTTGCAGTGCAGCTCGCCGTGCTCGAGACCGAACTTGTCCAGTGGCTGGCGCGGCCTCGTGCCGAGCAGCTGCGCGAAGGCTACCGGGTCGTGATCGCTGGCCCGCCAAATGCTGGAAAAAGCACGCTTTTCAATGTGTTGGTGGAATCCAACGCGGCAATTACCACACCAATTCCGGGCACGACGCGCGATGTCCTGACCCGTCCGGTCGCCTATTTCGGAGTGCCCTTCCTGTTCGCCGATACCGCAGGTCTGCATGACGCGGTGGACGACGAGGTGGAAGCGATCGGGATCGAACGCGCTCTCGAAGCTCTTGACCGGGCTGACCTGGTCTTGTGGCTGGGTCCTGAAGGCGCTGGTCCTGAAGGCGCCTGGGAGATCGAGGCGCAAATCGATCGCCAGGAAGCGTCACCGAAACGCGCCCCGCGCCACCGTATTTCTGCACGAAGCGGTGAGGGGATTGAGCAACTGCGGCGTGATCTGGTCGCGACCGCAAGATCGGCCCTGCCGGGACCTGGTGAAGCGGCGCTCAACGAGCGGCAGCACATGCACCTGCGCCACGCGCAACGCGCGCTTGCCGCAGCGCGCCACGAGCAGGACACGCTGCTGATGGCCGAGGCGCTCCGTATCGCACGATTGTCGTTCGATGCACTTCTCGGCCGGACAACCACTGAGGACATGCTCGACACGCTGTTCGGACGGTTCTGCATCGGCAAGTGACAGCGTTCCACGTGGAACATCGGCTCGAGAAGACTGTTCCAAATCGCTGTTCCACGTGAAACATTGCTAGGCTAAGAGCGCGACGATGGAGCGCTTCGATATCATTGTGGTTGGTGGCGGTCACGCCGGGGTTGAGGCGGCGGCGGTCGCGGCGCGGATGGGCGCGCGCGTCGCGTTGCTCAGTTTCGATCTGGATGCGATCGGCGCGATGAGCTGCAATCCGGCGATCGGCGGGCTGGGCAAGGGGCACCTGGTGCGCGAGGTCGACGCTTTCGACGGCCTCATCGCCCGCGCCGCCGATGCCGGGGCGATCCACTACCGAATGCTCAACCGCTCTAAGGGCAGCGCGGTGCAGGGGCCGAGAGTCCAGGCCGACCGCAAGCGCTTCAAGGCCGAGGTCCAGCGGCTGCTCGCGCTGCAGGGCGACTTGACCTTGGTCGAGGGCGAAGCGGCGGCATTGCGGCTGGAAGGTGCGCACGTCTGCGGGATCGAGCTCGCCGATGGGTCCGCACTGTCGGCTGCCGCGGTTGTGCTGTGCACCGGCACCTTTCTTGGGGGCGTGCTGTTTCGCGGCGACGAAAGGATTGTCGGCGGACGGATTGGCGAGCAGGCAGCGCAGCGGCTTGCCGCACAGATGCGTGAGGCGGCGCTGCCGCTCGCGCGGCTCAAGACCGGCACCCCGCCGCGGCTCGACGGGCGGACGATCGACTGGGCGCGGCTCGCCGAGCAGCCGTCCGACGTGGAACCGTGGACCATGTCGGCGCTTACGTCTGCGCGCCCACTGCCGCAGGTGTTCTGCGCGATCACCCGCACCAATCCCGCGAGCCATGACGTGATCCGCGCCAATCTCCACCGCTCGCCGCTGTTTTCGGGTGCGATCGGCGCCTCCGGACCGCGTTACTGCCCGTCGATCGAGGACAAGATCCACCGTTTCGCCGATCGCGATGGCCACCAGGTGTTCCTCGAACCCGAAGGCCTCGACACGCCCCTGGTCTATCCCAACGGGATCAGTACATCCCTGCCGGCCGACGTCCAGCTCGCCATGCTCCGGACCATGGAGGGCCTCGAGCGGGTCGAGATGGCGGTACCGGGCTATGCGGTGGAATACGACCACATCGATCCGCGCGCACTGCGTTCGAGCCTCGAAGTCCGGGCGATGCCGGGGCTCTATTGCGCCGGGCAGATCAATGGCACGACGGGCTATGAAGAGGCCGCCGCGCAGGGCCTGATCGCTGGTCTCAACGCTGCCTGCGCGGTTCTCGGGCGCGAGGTGCCGGCACTTGACCGCGCTAACAGTTACATGGCGGTGATGGTTGACGATCTGACCCTGCACGGTGTCAGCGAACCCTATCGCATGCTCACCGCACGCGCCGAGTACCGGCTGCGGCTGCGGGCCAACAACGCTACGACCCGGCTGACGCCGTTCGGTCTCGCCACGGGTTGTATCGGGGCCGAGCGTGCCGAATGGTTCGCCCGACGCGAGGCCGCGCGCGAGGACCTGGGTGCGCGTCTTGATGCCACGGCCAGCGCAAGCGAACTTGCCGCAGCAGGCTTGCTGGTCCGCGCCGACGCCGGGCGCTTGCCGCTGCGCGAATGGCTGCGGTTCGGCGGAATCGACCTTGCGTCTCTCGAACCGTGGATCGCAGGCGGACTGCCGCAAGATGCCACCCTTGCCGAGGAAGTGGCGGAAGACGCCGCCTACGCGCCCTACCTCGCGCGCCAGGACAACGAGCTTCGCGATCTTCGCGCCGGTGAGGGGCTGATCCTCGGCGATGATTTTCCCTATGCGGCAATCCCCGGGCTATCGCGCGAGATGGTCGAGCGGCTGACCGCTGTGCAACCGGCAACACTCGCGGCTGCGGGGCGGGTGCCGGGGATCACGCCTGCTGCGCTGGCTGCGCTCCTGGTCCAAGCTCGGCGCCGCGCCGCATGACGATTTCGAACGAAACTGAAGCCAGGGACTGGCTCGCCGGTCAGGGCGAGGGCACTCCAGAAGCCATCGCCCGGCTGGAACGCCTGGTGGCTCTGCTGCGCGCAGAAAACCAGCGGCAGAATCTGGTATCGGCGGCGAGTCTGGAGCAGGTCTGGGTCCGCCACATCGCCGATTCGGCGCAATTGCTGGCCCATGTTCCACGTGAAACATCTTCGCCGTGGCTCGATCTGGGCAGCGGTGCCGGCTTTCCCGGCCTGGTCATCGCGGCCTTTCGCCCCGAATGCCGCGTCGTGATGGTCGAATCGCGCCCGCGGCGAACCGAGTGGCTCGAAACGGCACGGCGCGAACTGGGGCTCGGTTCTGCGGAAATCTTTTCGGGTCGGCTCGAAGCCATGCCCGCGGCTCCTTTCCGCGTTATTTCAGCCCGGGCCTTCGCCCCGTTGCCGCGATTGCTCGAATTGTCCGCACGATTTTCCACAAGCGACACCACGTGGCTGTTGCCGAAAGGGCGTTCTGCCGCGCAGGAACTGTTGGCGCTGAAAGGGTGGCAGCATATGTTCCACGTGGAACAGTCGCTCAGCGATGCCGAAGCCGGTGTAATTGTCGGCCAACTGGCGGGGCAAATGCCGCGCAGGAAAGGACAAAAGCCGTGATTCGCGTTGCGATCGCCAACCAAAAGGGCGGAGTGGGCAAGACCACCACGGCAATCAACATCGCCACCGCGATGGCCGCGACCGGCTGGAAAGCCCTGCTCATCGATCTCGATCCGCAAGGCAATGCCTCGACGGGGATCGGTATCAACGCCAACGACCGCACCTGTTCGTCCTACGATTTGCTCGTGGATGAACTGCCGCTGGCGCAATGCGTGATGTCCACGCGCATCCCTGGGCTCGACCTCGTCCCCGCAACCGTCGACTTGTCGGGCGCGGAAATCGAGCTCGTTGGGGTGGACAACCGCACCGACCGCCTGCGCACCGCGCTGAGCGGTGATGCGGGCTATGACATCGCCTTTATCGACTGCCCGCCATCGCTCGGGCTGCTGACGCTCAATGCGCTCTGCGCAGCCGATACGCTGCTCGTGCCGCTGCAGTGCGAATTCTTCGCGCTCGAAGGACTTTCGCAGCTTTTACAGACGGTTGAGCGGGTGCAGCAGCGCTTCAACAAGGATCTCGGAATTGTCGGGATTGCGCTCACCATGTTCGACCGGCGCAACCGCCTGACCGACCAGGTTGCCGATGATGTGCGCTCTTGCCTTGGCAACCTGGTGTTCGAAGCGGTTATCCCGCGTAACGTCCGGTTGTCCGAGGCGCCCAGCCACGGACTGCCGGCGCTGGTCTACGATCACACCTGCTCGGGAAGCAAGGCTTACATGGCGCTGGCGCGCGAGCTGATTTCGCGCCTGCCCGAACAGAGGAAGGCGGCATGAGCGACGATTCGGCAGTACGGATAACGGCCAAGCGCCCTGCTCTCGGACGCGGGCTGGGAGCACTTCTGGGCGAAAGCCGCCGCGAAGAGCCGCTGGTTGCGCCGCCAGCTCCGGCAGGAACGCCGCCTGCAAGCGGGCTCGCGATGCTGCCCATAGCCGACATCGTCCCGCATCCGGGGCAGCCGCGGCGCCGGTTCGAGGAAGCGGCGTTGAGCGAACTTGCTGCATCGATCGCCGCACGCGGGGTCATCCAGCCGATCATCGTCACCCCGCATGGCCCCGGCCGCTGGCAACTGGTGGCCGGGGAGCGCCGCTGGCGCGCTGCACAGCGGGCGCAGCTGCATGAGATCCCGGCGATCATTCGCGATCTCAGCGACCGCGAGGTCACCGCACTTGCCCTGATCGAGAACCTCCAGCGCGAAGACCTCAACCCGATTGAGGAAGCGCGCGCCTATCATCGGCTGAGCGAGGATGAGGGCCTGACCCAGGCTGAGATCGCCGGCCTGGTCGACAAGAGCCGCAGCCACGTGGCAAACCTCCAGCGGCTGCTCTCGCTGCCCGAACCGGTGATCGAACTGGTCGAGGAAGGTAAACTTTCGATGGGCCATGCCCGTGCACTGATCGGTGCCGAAAGCGCGCTCGAACTCGCGGCCAAGGCGGTTGCTGCGCATATGTCGGTGCGCGAGCTTGAGCGGCTGGTGCGGCGCGGATCGCCCCAAGCGGCACCCCGCCGGGCGCGCGGCGCGCGCGATCCGGAAACCACAGCCGATATCACTGCGGTGCAGAGCCATCTTGAGGAATTTCTTGGACTTTCTGTCCGGATCAATACCGATGCAGACCCGCGTTCGGGGGCGGTGACGATCCGCTATCGCACGCTCGACCAGCTCGATCTGATCTGCCAGCGGCTGACCGGTGGCGGAATTTAGGGTTGCCAGCAAAGGTTAACGATCGCCCAGATCCGTTAACCAAGCTCGCAAGTAAAAGCTGAACATAGTGTTCCTACATAGACCGCAGCGAATGGGGGGAATTGCCAGCCATTCGGGGGCCGCACCGCTCGTGCTGCCGGCAATTGTGAAGGGACCAGGAAAATCATGCGTAATTCGCTCCGTTTTGTCGCTGTGGGCGCCGCGCTCGCCGCTGTATCGTTCGCCACCTCGGCTTCGGCTGCCGCTTCGGCGACCGCCACCGCCACCGCTGAAATCCTCCAGTCGCTGACGCTGACCGCCGATAGCGTGCTCGACTTCGGCCAGATCGCTGCCAACACCGGCGGCACCGTCAAGGTCAATGCCGACAGCACCGTTTCGCAGACCGGCGCGGTCGTCTGGACCGGCACCCGTGCTCCGGCCGGATTCACCGTAACCGGTTCGAAGGGCGCGAATGTCCTCGTCACCCTGCCGAGCACCGCCTCGACGTTGTACCTGGGCGGGGTTGTCACATCGCCGGACAAGATGACGCTCGACCAGTTCAACGCGAACCCGGTTGGCGGCGTCGTTCAGCTCGACGGCACCACCGGCCAGGCGAACTTCAACGTCGGCGGCCGTCTGACGGTAGGTTCGGCGCAGGCCGCCGGTACCTATTCGGGCACCTTCGTAGTTTCGGTCGAATACCAGTAAGCCAATTCGCGCCCCGACCCGGGCGTGAAACAGGGGCCGCATCCGCCAAGCGCGGGTGCGGCCCCTTTTTGTGTCCGCTCAGGCTGGGCATGGTTAGCCCGAAATTAACCTTCCTTGCCTAAACCCCTAGGGTATTTCCCGTAGGCCGCTGACCGCGTCCCGGGAGGAATCCAGAGGACGGCAAGAATGACTGCAAAACGCCTGCGCCACCTGACCTTGGTTGGGGCCACCCTATTCACTGCCCTGGCTGCGATGCCGGTGAATGCGCAAGGCGACCTGCTGATCGCGCCAACCCGGGTGATCATCAGCCAGGGCGGCAGTTCCGAGGTGATCCTCAGCAACATCGGTACCGAGCCGGCGACCTATCGAATCTCTGCCGAGCTGCGCAGGATGACCGAGGACGGCGACTTTAGCGAAGTAAGCGAAACCGAGGCGAGCCCGGCCGAACAGGCCGCGCTCAAGATGATCACCTTTGCTCCGCGGCGAATCTCCTTGCTACCGGGACAACCGCAATCGGTGCGGATCTCGATCCGACCGCCCGAGGGAATCGCCGATGGAGAATATCGCGTCCATCTCAACTTCCGCGCCGTGCCGCCCGCGCTCAAACCCGAGACGAGTACCGGGCCCGCGGCCGGAGTCTCGATCAAACTCACCCCGGTTTACGGCATCACGATCCCGGTCTTCGTCCGGCGCGGCCGGCTCGAGGGCGGGGCGACGCTGTCGGCTCCGCACCTGGTCAAGGAAGACGGCGGCAGCTTCGTCGAGCTCGATCTCGCCCGCAGTGGCCAACGCTCGGTCTATGGCGAATTCATCGGCAAGTCGGCGCGTGGGGAGGTCCTGTTCGATATGCGCGGCGTGGCTGCCTACCCCGAAATCACTCACCGCAAGGTCCACATCCCGCTCAGCGCCGAGCAGCTGGCCAAGCTTAAGGGACCGGTGAAGATCGAATACCGCGAACTGCCCGAAAACGGCGGCGCCCTGATCGCGGAAACCTCCGCGACCTTTCCCTGATTACAAGCAACATCAGGAACTTGGATAGAACGTGACGTCATGAGGGGCCTGACTTTCCGGATCGGCAAGGCCGCTGCACTGGGTGCGGCGGCTTTGGCCGTTTGGGCGGCCCCGGCGCGCGCCGATGGCTGGCGCGCAAACGAAGACGACGCGCTGCTGCTCGAATTGCATTCCGGCCAGTACAAGATTGGCGACCCGCTGCGCGGGTACCAGACGCCGCAAGGGGTGTGCGTCGATTTCGCCGACCTCGTCCAGGCGCTCGACCTCCCGATGCGCGTCGACACAAAGTCGCGCCGCGCAACTGGTTGGCTCTTTGCCGAAGATCAGCGGCTCACAATCGACCGCGACTCCGATATGGTACAAAACGTGAACGACAACCGTCCGATCGGAGCGGGAGCTATCAGTGATACACCGGAAGGCTGGTGCATCGATCTCAAGATCCTGTCCGATTGGATGGGGGTGCGCCTGAAGCCCGACCTTGGTTCGATGTCGATCAGGCTCGAATCGGACAAAAAGCTGCCGTTCCTCGAAGCGATCGAGCGCAAAAGTCGCGCCGCGCGACTTCGTACTCCGCGTGATGCACAGTTCGACCTTGCCAGGCTGCCGCACGCCGATGCGCCTTACCGCGCATGGCGAACACCGTCGGTTGATGTCCAGGTCCAGGCCCAGTGGAGTGAGCGCAGGGGCACACAGGTACAGTACGAAGGCTTCGCCAGCGGCGAGGTGCTGGGCCTCAGTTATTCGGCGCGCGTCGCTGGCAACAACGGCATCGCGCCCGATTCGCTGCGGGTGAAGCTCTATCGCAACGATCCGGACGGCGGATTGCTCGGTCCGCTCAAGGCAACGCGCTTTGCAATCGGCGATGTCGACACCGAGCCCACCGCGCTCACTGCGCAAAGCGCCTATGGTCGAGGGCTGTTTGTCAGCAACCGTCCGCTCAACCTGCCCTCGCGCTTCGGTACGACCACATTGCGCGGAGTCCTGCCCGTCGGCTGGGATGCCGAACTCTATCGCAACGGCGAACTGCGCGCCTACCAGTCCGCCCGCGGTGACGGACGCTACGAATTCAACGATATCGAACTGGTCTTCGGCGAAAACGAGTTCGACGTGGTGCTTTACGGCCCGCAAGGCCAAATCAGGCATGAGCGCGCGACTATGCCGGTGGGGGTCGACAATCTGCCGGCGGGGAAGACCTGGTATTGGGCAGGGGTGGTCGATCAGGGCCACGACCTGATCGGCATGCAACGCAGTCCGCTTGACCCGCAGAACGGCTGGCGGTGGGGTTTCGGGGTCGAACACGGCATCGACCGACGAACAACGATCGGGGTCTCGTACAATTCCTCGCAGCTGCTCGGTCGGCGGCGAAACTATGTCGAGGGTACGCTGCGCCGGGCCGTGGGCCCAATGCTGGTCGAACTCTCCGGTGCCCAGCAATTCGGCGCGGGCCGGGCCTGGCGAGGCGAGGCGCTGGGCAAGCTTGGCGGGCTGCGCTTTGCCGCGCACGTGCTGTGGGTCGACGGCGAGTTCGATAGCGAGCAGGTCAGCGCACGCCAGCGCAGCGAAGCCGAGTTGCGCCTCTCGGGCCACGTCAACCTTGGCGGCTGGAGCCTGCCGGTCGAACTGGGCGCACGCCAGACCCGCTCGCGCGAAGGGGTAAAGATTACCGAACTCCTAACGCATGGTTCGCTGCGCATCAGCCGCGCGTCGCTGACCGTCGAATTGCTCCATCGCACCGCGACCGGGGATCCGGCGCTGATCGCCAGCGAGGTGCAGGGCAATGCCATCGCGCTGCTCGGCAACACAGGCTTTGGCCGACTCCGCCTGCGCGGCCAAATGCGCTTCGGCGTGGACGGCAACCAGCCCGGGTTCCAGCAAGCGCAACTGGTGGTCGAGGCGCCGCTGGGCCGCAACACCACCGCTCGCGCCTCATACGATATCGACGCAGCGAGTGATCGGCGCACGGCTTCGCTGGGATTTGTTCGTCAATTTCAGTACTTTGCACTGCGCGGCGAGGGCACGCTGGATAACCATGGCAATCTGGGTTTCGGCCTGACCCTCGCGCTCAGCTTGGGCCCCGATCCAGCGGGCGGCGGCTGGCGCGTCTCGCGTGAGAAGCTTGCACAGCAAGGCCAGGCGAGCATCGAGGTGTTCCGCGATGATAACGGCGACGGTCTCAGGCAGAACAGCGAACCGGCGGTCGAAGGCGTGGCCATCGAAGCCGGCTTCCGTCATTCGGACAAGCCGACCAACAAGGCCGGGCGTGCGGTGATCGATGGACTGCTGCCCTATGTGCCGGTGCTGGTCTCGATTGACGGGGGCAGTGTCCCCGATCCGCTGCTTCGCCCGAAAGGCCAGGGTATTGTCGTGGTGCCGCGGCCGGGTGTCGCGGCCAAGGTCATGTTGCCGCTCGCCCCGACCGGTGAGGTGGAAGCCGTGCTACTGGGACCGACGGGCGAACCGCAGGGTGGGGTGACGATTGAGCTTACCGATCCCGCGGGCCATGTCCTCTACCAGACGGCCAGCGACTTTGACGGCTACGTGCTGTTCGACAGCGTGCCCTATGGCGATTATCGCCTCCGCATCGGTGCGGCGAGCGCTGCGGCACTCGGCGTCGTAAACGATACCCCCCGCGAGCTGCGGATCGATCACGATCATGCCTCGCACCAGCTGGGGCGGATCCGGCTACAATTGCAAGCGCCGCCACCGCTCGCGCAAGGTCCTTAACCGTTCGATTAAATAGCGGTTGACCACGGGCCCCGCACCGCCCTAGTCCGCTTGGCATATTTGTCCCCCAGGGAGGATTTGCCATGTCGCTCGATTTACTGCCGCGCAGCGCGTACAACGAAGATCACGAAGCGTTCCGCCAGACCGTGCGAAAGTTCCTTGAAGCCGAGGTCGCCCCGCATCAGGCCGAATGGGCCGACAACGGCATCGTTCCCAAGGACTTGTGGCCCAAGGCCGGCGCGCTCGGCATGCTCTGCCCGACCGTGCCGGAGGAATTCGGAGGTCTGGGCCTCGACTTCGGCTACAACGCGATCGTTGACGAAGAGAGCGCCTATTACGGCCGCGTCACCACCGGCTTCTCGCTCCAGTCGGACATCGTCTGCAACTACCTAGTCTCCTACGGTTCGGACGAGCAGAAAGCGAAATGGCTGCCCAAGATGGTTGCGGGCGAAGTGATCACCGCGATCGCGATGACCGAGCCGGGCACCGGCAGCGACCTTCAAGGGATGCGCACCACCGCCAAGAAGGACGGCAACCATTACGTGATCAACGGGTCGAAGACCTACATCACCAATGGCCAGAACGCCGACCTGATCCTGGTCTGCGTCAAGACCGACAATGAGGTCGAGCCCGCGTGGAAGGGCGTCTCGATCGTGCTGGTCGAGGCCGACCGCGATGGTTTCAAGCGCGGCCGCAACCTCGACAAGATCGGGCAGGACGAAGCCGATACCTCGGAACTGTTCTTTGAAGACGTGCGCGTGCCGATCACCAACTGCCTCGGCGAAGAGGGCAAGGGCTTTATCTATCTGATGAGCGAACTGCCGCAGGAACGGCTGTCGATCGCCGTGTCGGCGCAGGCCAGCGCGCAGCGCGCCTTCGACGATACGGTCGAGTTCACCCGCGAGCGCAAGGCCTTCGGCAAGCCGATCCTCGATTTCCAGAACACCCGCTTCGTCCTCGCCGATCTCAAGGCAAAACTGCAGGTCGGCTGGGCGCATCTCGACTGGGCGCTGGCCCGGCACCTCAAGCGCGAACTTACCCCCGAAGAAGGGGCCGCGGCCAAGCTGTGGCATACCGACCTGCAATGGGAAGTGATGGACAAGTGCCTCCAGCTCCACGGCGGGGCGGGTTACATGAACGAGTATCCGATCGCGCGGGCCTGGCGCAGCGCGCGGGTGACCCGAATCTTCGGCGGGACGAACGAAATCATGAAGGAACTGATCGGGCGCAAGCTCTGATCGGATACGAAAAAGGGGACCGCAAGGCCCCTTTGATCGTCCGATCTGGCCGGATCAGTTGACGCGCACGCGCTTGTCGCGCACCGGTGCGGCTGGCGGCGGTGCTGTGCGCAGCGGAACCGGCATTGGCGGCCGGATCAGGCGGACTGCGCGGACCCGACGCTGTTGCGGAACTTCGGTGACAAATTCCTCGGTGGTCACCGTCGTGGTGCACTCACGCTGGCCCTGGGTCTGGACATAGGCAACCGGGACCATGACCGTCATCGGCGCATAGCCATAAGTCACGGCACCTTGCGTGTAGCCCGGAGTCGGCTGCCAGGTGGTGTACCGATCGAGATAGGCCTCGCAGTAGTCGCGCGCGCTGCGCCGATCAGCCCCGCCGCCGATCGCGCCGCCAGCGACTGCGCCGATCGCGCCCCCGACAACGGTTCCAACGACGCGATTGCCGCGGCCCGCGACTCGATTGCCGATCACCCCGCCGATCAAGCCGCCCGCCACTGCGCCGCCGACCATGTTGCCGTTGCCGTGGTTGCGGCGGCACTCGGCCAGCCAGTCGCCCCGGGCCTGGTCGTAGGCGGCGTGCTCATAGCCGCCCATTGGCGGTGCCGGCATCCCGGGGTGATCGCCGTGCCATTCGGGCCGCGAATCGGGCATCGGTGCGCCCTGCGCGTCGCCATAATAGTTGCCGCTGGCATCGACCGTGCCCATCGCGGGCATGCCGGGCGGCGGTGGCGGCGGACCCGGCTGGGCCACTGCCGGAGCGGCCAGGCCAAAGGCCAGGGCCGTCAGCAGCGAACGGCGAAAAGCGCGAGGTGTCATGGCATTCCCCTGAACAGGGCCGGGCGAGTCCGGCGTTAACCCGGAATTTAGCATCGCGCGGCGCCACCTTCCAAGCCTGCAGCGCAGCAGACTTGTGATTGTCCCGTTTCGGTGCAAGAAATCAGCGACCGGTTACGCTGGGAATTAATGACGAGGCGCGGGCAGACAGCGAGCTGCGTCGAACGGAGCGGAGCTGGTTCTGGGCATGGGCGGGCGCTGGAGGCGATATTGGTACCCTCCTCCTCCTACTACTACTGTTTGGCTTCCACCTCCGCTCTGCGGTAATTGGTAGCCTGATTGGGCGGTCGCTGCCATCGGCGCGCCAATCATCGACCCCATATACGGGATGCCAGGTCCCGAGTGGTTAGCCAGATAAGCCTCGCAAAACTCACGCGCCTCGGCGCGGTCACGATTGCCGCGCGATTGGTTCCATGTGCACTCGGTAAGCCAGTTTTCCTGAGCCCGCGCCCACGCTGCCTGCTCGGTGCCGAATGCGGGTGGCTGCGGCGGCAGCTGCTGTGCGAATGCCGGCGTCGCCGAGCTGAATAACGCGCCGCTCAGGGCAAGCGATTTGATATGACGGCACCACATGGCATTCCCTCCACTCAAGAACGTGATTTGACCGAAGCCGGGGAAATCAAACTACCACCTGCCATCTGATCGCACAAAGTTTTGACGGCTCAACTTTGTGCCTGTGCCGATTCGGCGCAGAGCCGGACGGTCAGATCGCCGGAGCGATCGCTGCTGCCAGCCGCTCGATCCCGGCAGCATCGTCGGCGTCGAACCGCCCCAGATCAGGGCTGTCGAGATCGATCACTGCGATCACCGCCCCATCGCGGACCACGGGCACGACCAGTTCGGAGGCGCTTGCGGCGTCGCAAGCGATGTGCCCGGGAAAGGCATGCACATCGCGGACAAGCTGGGTTTCTCCGCTGGCTGCCGCCGCCCCGCAGACGCCTTGGCCAAAGGGAATCCGGATGCAGGCAGCCCGCCCCTGAAAAGGCCCGAGCACCAGTTCCTGCCCCATGACCCTGTAGAAACCGGCCCAGTTGAGCTGCGGCACGTATTGCCAGATCAGCGCGGCCAGGTTGGCCATGTTGGCGACACCATCGGTTTCGCCAGCGACAAGCGCTGCGGCGGATTCGGCCAGCTCGCGATAGAGATCGGGCTTGGTCTGGTTGGGGTCAGGGGTAAAATGATACATCGTCTTGCCAAATTCACCGCAGGGAGTTGCCGCTGGGGCACCTTAGCCCTAAGTCTTCTGCCATGTCGACCAAACGCAAATTGCTCGTGGCCCTGGCGGTGATCCTCCTCGTCTTTGGCGGGTTCTTCTACTGGATTTGGCGCGGCACCCCGGCGCAGCACACGCTCGATGAATTGTCGGGCAAGGACCCGGTGCTGGTCGCGCCCAAGGAAGAGATGATTCCTTCGGTCGCGATCGCCAAGCCGATCGGCTGGGCAGCCAACCAGGCACCCACCGCCGCACCAGGCTTGCAAGTCATGCGCTTTGCCGAAGGGCTTGATCACCCCCGTGTAATGTACCCGCTGCCTAATGGCGACGTGATCGTGGCTGAAGCTGACGCGCCGCCGAACAACATGGGCGGGGGCCTTACGAGCAAGATTGCGACGATGCTCATGCACCGCGCCGGTGCCAACAAGGGCTCGCCCGACGCGCTTATCCTGCTGCGTGACAGCGATGGCGACGGCAAGGCCGATCAACGCTTCGTCCTGCGCCAGGGCAACGGTCTGGCCTCGCCCTCGGGTCTCGCCTGGCAGAACGGCACGCTTTACGTGGCCAATCACAATGCGGTCCTGTCCTTCCCCTACCAGCTGGGTGAAACCGCGCTGGCCGGGCAGCCGACCAAGATCATGGACCTTCCCGGTGGCGGCAACCACTGGATGCGCAACCTGCTGCTGAGCCATGACGGGACCAAGCTTTACGCGGCGGTCGGTTCGTCGAGCAACATCGGTGAAAACGGCCCGGCGGCGGAAGAAGGCCGCGCGGCGATCTGGGAAAAGACCTTGGGCAAACCGGGTTACCCGCGGCAATACGCCAAGGGCCTGCGCAACCCCAACGGGCTCGCCTGGAACCCTTCGACCGGGGAGCTGTGGGCGGTCGTCAACGAACGCGACCAGCTGGGCCCCGATCTCGTCCCCGATTACCTGACGAACGTTCCGGTTGGGGTGCATTACGGCTGGCCCTGGGTCTGGTGGAAGACCCACAACGACAATCGGGTGACCTATGGGCCGCCCGAATATTTCGATGATTTCGTGCGTAAGCCCGAATATGCGCTTGGCGCTCACGTCGCGCCGCTCGGCCTGGCTTTTGTCCAGGGCGGAACCTTGCTCGGGCCGAACTTTGCCAACGGCGCGGTTATCGCCCGGCACGGTTCGTGGAACCGCACACCGCTGTCGGGATACGATGTGGTCTTCGTCAAGTTCGATGCCCGCGGCAACCCGCTCGGACTGCCGCAACCACTGCTCACCGGGTTCCTGACCGGCGATGGCAAGACCCGTGGCCGCCCCACCTGGGTCGCCTTCGCCCACGACGGCGCACTTCTGGTCAGCGACGATACCGGCGGGATCGTGTGGCGGGTCGTAGCACCGGGCGCGAAGCCGGCTGGGGCGATCGCACCGGTGAAGTCCGAAAAGATCCCGCCACTGCGCAGCATTATCGCGCCGACCGGTCAGTACACCGCCAAGCTCAAGCAAGACGAGACGGTCAAGCAGCAGTAGGGGTCAGATCGATTTCCCCGCGGCCCCGGCAAGCTCAGTAACGAATTGCCAGGCTACCCGGCCCGATCGGGCACCGCGACGCTTGGCCCATTCGAGCGCATCCGTCTGTGTGTAGTCCAGTCCATGGTGCCGCGCATAGCCGGCAACGATGGCCAGGTAATCGTCCTGGGTGCAGGCGTGAAAACCGACCGACAGTCCGAACCGATCGGCCAATGCGAGCTGGTCGTCGACCGCGTCACGCGGGTTGATCGGATCGTCCTGCTCGGAGAGATGGCGCGGTACGATTGCCCGGCGGTTCGACGTGACCGCCAGCCGGACATTGCCCGGCCGCGCCTCGACCCCGCCCTCGAGCCACGAGCGCAGCGCGCGCGGGCCGGCGGTGTCGCCGTCCTCGAACCCGAGGTCGTCGATGAAGACCAGAAACCGCCGGCCGGCATGGGCCAGCGCGGCGAATAGCGCAGTCAGACTGTCCAGCGCCTCGGGAGCGACCTGCACAAGGGCAAGACTGGCGGGGTCGAGGCGCTGCGCCTGGGCCACGGCGGCGCGCAGCAGCACCGATTTGCCTGTTCCGCGTGCGCCCCACAGCAGCATGTCATGCGCTGCGTGTCCGGCAGCAAAACGCGCGACATTGTCCGTGATCCTGGCCTTTTGCGCATCGATCCCCTTGATCAGATCGAGCGGCGGCGCGGCGATCGATTCGACCGGACGAGCCGCCCCATCCCAGACATAGGCTGGTGCCGCGAGCCAATCGCTTGCTCCCATCGGACGCCCCACCAAGGCTTCCAGCGCTGCAGCGATCCGGGCCAAGAGTTCGACTTCGTCGCTCACCCGGCAAGAGCCTGCGCATCAAGCGCATAGAGCAGTTCCGCGCCGCCCATCGCCGCCGCCTTCAATCCGCGCGCCTCGGCGGCGATGTGATCGGCGAAATAGCGAGCGATCACCGACTTGGCCTGCGCTTGCGCGCTGTCATCCCCGGCAAGCGCCTCGACTTGCCGTACGAGCTGCCAGCCGGCGACGGCCACGGCGGCCATCGTGCAGAAGGGCACGCTGCCGGCCAGCCGGTCATCGAGGCTGGCCGTTCCGCTCATCCATTCCGCCACCTCGCGGCAATCCTGCGCCAGCGCAGCAAGCGCGGGCCAGTCGGCACAGTCACGCGCAACCTCGGCGAACAGCGACGTCACGACGGCGCCTTGCTCGTAGCCGAGCTTGCGGGTGACCAGGTCGGCCGCCTGGATGCCGTTGGTGCCTTCGTAGATCGGGGCGATCCGCGCATCGCGGTAGTGCTGCGCCGCGCCGGTCTCCTCGATGAAGCCCATCCCGCCGTGGATCTGCACGCCCAGGCTGGCGACCTCGCAGCCGATGTCGGTCCCCCAGGCCTTGAGTATCGGCACCAGGCAATCGGCGCGCGCCTGCGCCGCGCCATCGCCCAGCGCGCCGCGATCGACTTGCCCGGCGGTGTAGTAAAGCAGCGCGCGCGCACCCTCGGTCAGCGCGCGCATCCGCAGCAGCATCCGCCGCACGTCAGGGTGCTCGATAATCGCCACCGAGCTCTTGTCGGGCGAACCGGCGCGGGCCGACTGGACGCGCTCACGCGCATAGTACTGCGCTGCCTGCAAGGCCCGCTCGGCGATCTGCACCCCTTGGTTGCCAACATTGATCCGCGCCGAATTCATCATCGTGAACATGGCTTTCAGGCCTTCGTTCTCGTGCCCGATCAATTCGCCCACGCAGAGATCGTTGTCGCCGAAGCTCATCACGCAGGTCGGCGAAGCCATGATCCCGAGCTTGTGCTCGAGGCTTACACACCGAAGGTCGTTTCGTGTGCCAAGGCTGCCATCGGCGTTCACGAAAAACTTCGGCACCACGAACAGCGAGATGCCGCGCGTTCCGGCAGGCGCTCCCGGGGTCCGCGCCAGGACCAAGTGAATCACGTTGCGGGCCAGGTCATGCTCGCCCCAGGTAATGAAGATCTTGGTACCCTTGATCGCCCACGTTCCATCGCCGCGCGGGGTTGCGGTGCTGCGCAGCGCGCCGACGTCGGACCCGGCCTGGGGCTCGGTCAGGTTCATTGTCCCCGACCATTCGCCACTGATCAGCTTGCCGAGGTACATGTCCTTCTGCGCAGCGCTGCCGTGGTGGTTGATCGCCTCGATCGCTCCTACTGTCAGCATCGGCAGCAGCCCGAAGGCCATGTTGGCGGTGCCGAGGTTCTCGATCACATTGGCCGAGAGCGTGAAGGGCAGACCCTGGCCGCCGAATTCCGGATCGCCCGCGATCGCGTTCCAACCTTGTTCGACATAGTGGTGATAGGCCTCGGCAAAGCCCGCAGGCAGCGAGACGGTGCCGTTCGCCAGGACCGCGCCTTGCTGGTCGCCGATCCGGTTGAGCGGCGCCCATTCGCCGGAAGCGAACTGGCCGATGCCCTCGACAATGGCTTCGACCATGTCCGGGCTGGCAGCCGCGAACCGGTCGTGCGCGGCAAGGTCGTCGATACCGGCATTGATCCGGATCGCCAGGATCTGGTCGGCGGTGTTGGCAGTATAATCCATTGGCGGGCCCCAGCGCTTGTCCTTGGCTTTGCTCGCCAGGGCCTATAGCGCGGCGCCATGTCCGGCAAGCTTCTCGGCCCACAGATTGTCCCAGCCGACGCGCAGGGAATCGCGCAGGCGGCGGCGCTGATTGCCTCCGGCCAGCCGGTCGCGCTGCCGACCGAAACCGTTTACGGGCTTGCCGCGCGCGCCGACTCCCCGGATGCCGTAGCGGCGATCTATGCTGCCAAGGGCCGACCCGGCTTCAACCCGCTGATTGTGCATGTGGCAAGCCTCGCCCAGGCGGAGACGATCGCCCATTTCGATGCCCGCGCGCGCCGGATTGCAGCGGAATTCTGGCCGGGGGCGCTGACCCTGGTCCTGCCGTTGCGGCCCGAGGCGCGAATCGCGCCCGCAGTAACCGCCGGCCTGCCGACGATTGCGCTGCGTTGTCCGGCGCACCCGGTGATGCGCAGCGTGCTCGAAGCCAGCGGCCTGCCGCTGGCAGCTCCTTCCGCCAACCGCAGCGGCAGTGTCAGCCCGACCAGCGCGGCACACGTCGCAGCCTCGCTCGCCGGGCGGATCGAGCTGGTGCTCGACGGCGGAAACTGCTCCACCGGCCTCGAAAGCACGATCGCGGCGCTGCGCGGCGATGGCACCTGGCAGCAGCTCCGGCCCGGCCCGGTTACCCACGAAGCGCTGAGCGAAGTGCTGGGCGCGGAAAACGAATCGCATGGGGACCGCGGGATCGAGGCACCGGGCCAGCTGGCCAGTCACTACGCCCCGGGAAAGCCGGTGCGACTCGGCGCAAGTTCAGCCGCGCCGGACGAATTCCTGATCGGCTTCGGTGCGCTCTGCGGCGAATACAACCTCTCGCCAGAGGGTGACCTCGCCGAGGCCGCGGCGCGGCTTTACGCTGCCTTGCATCAGGGCGCTGCGGCAGTGCAGCCGCGGATCGCAGTCGCTGCGTTGCCCGAAAAGGGGCTCGGCGCGGCGATCAACGATCGGCTGCGCCGCGCCGCGGCGTGATTCACTCGGTTTCGGCGGGCAACTGCGGGCGGATGACGGCCATTTGGGTGGCGATCGCGTCGCGCCGCTCACAGGCATCGGCCTGGCCCTCGCTGCAACGCTTGTCCTGCTTGCGATATTCGCGGTCGAGCTTGCCGTAACGCTCTTCGAGTTGCCGCAGCTCGCGCCCGCGGTTTTCGTCGCGCTCGGACTGGCTGGTGGTCGCCAGGTCGACCGCCTTGCTGGCGACTCGGACCGGCGCGGTGGCGACGTTGACGACAGTGCCGACCCCGCACCCGCTCAGGGCGAAGAGAATAACCAGTGCGGGAAAAGCGAATCGCATGTGCGGCTCCAGGATGGTGCTGCACCCTGGAGCCGTGCGCATTACCTGCGACTTAACCGGATTGCGGAATCACGGCTTGGGCGAGGGGGGAGCCTCGGGCGCAGGAGGGGCGGCCGGCGGGGTAGGCGCGGCTGGGCCATCCTTGTCGGCGCTCTGGGTGACGCCGCTTTCGCAAACCAGCTTGCCCGATCCCATCGAGCTCACCGTGCAGCGCGCGCGGCCCTTCACCGTAACACTGCCCGAACCCATGATCGAGGCATCGACCTCGCCATCGGAGCTGAAGGCTGCGTCACCCGATCCGGCAATCGAAATGTCGGCCTTGTCGACCCGCAACGCATCCATCGCCGCCGAGCCGCTGCCCGCGATGGTCAGGTCGAGCGATTTGACGTTGCCGGCGCCGCGGAAGTTGCCCGACCCGGCGATGGTCAGGTCAAGCGATTCGCCGGAAATGGCGGAGCTTTCGATCGAACCCGATCCGGCGACGGTGACTTCCGCCTTGCTGGCGAGCTGGGCAGTCACGATCTTGCCCGACCCGGCCATCACCACTTCGCGCGGAGCGGGCATGGTCACATTGATGATTGCGATCTTGTCGCCCGAACCGAACATCTTGTTCTTCCGGTGAATCGCGAGGCTGCCGTCCTTGAGCGCAAAGCGCAGCTCGTCCTTGACCGCGGGATCGCCTTCAACGCTGATCGCCAGCTTGTCTCCGGTGGTGACGCGAACCTCATCGGGGCCGGCCAGGACCAGCTCCTGCGGCGCAGCGCCCGACATGTCGAGTTCGGCGAGCGGCTTGCCTTCGCCATTGATGGAAACCTTGCCGTCGCAGCCGGCAGCTCCGGCAGCAAGGACGATCGCGATGACCGGCCCCAGCGCCTTGCCCAGTTTGCCAAGATTGAATTTCATTGCACGCCTCCTGCTGTCTGTGTTGCCGACATAATACAGCAGGACGGAACATTCAAGGGCGCAACGAAAAGGGGCCGCTCCATCGCTGGAGCGGCCCCTTCGGTGATTCGATTCGTGCCGACCGATCAGACGGTAACAGCAGCCTCGGCATAGTACTTCGGCGCATGCTCGTTGAGGATCTCGAGGATCTTCTTGAGCGCCGAAGGTTCGTCGGTCTTTTCCATCGCCGCTAGTTCACGCGCGAGTCGCGACGAGGCGGCTTCGAAGATCTGCCGTTCGGAATAGCTTTGCTCGGGCTGGTCGTCGGCGCGGAACAGGTCGCGGGTCACCTCGGCAATCGACACCAGGTCGCCCGAGTTGATCTTGGCTTCGTATTCCTGCGCGCGGCGCGACCACATGGTGCGCTTGACCTTGGGCTTGCCGGTCAAAGTCGCAAGAGCTTCGCGCAAGGTCTTGTCCGAAGACAGCTTGCGCATGCCGATCGCTTCGACCTTGCTGACCGGAACGCGCAGCGTCATGCGCTCCTTTTCGAACCGCAGCACGTAAAGCTCCAGCTGCATGCCGGCGATCTCCTGCTCGAGCAGCTCGATCACCCGGCCAACGCCGTGCTTGGGATAGACAACGTAGTCACCGACGTCGAAGGCCTGCGCCTTGGTCACCATGTAAGATCCTTTCACTTGCCGGTCGAAGACCAAGCGCCGGGCGGGCGGATCGCGGGCTGGGCCGCGGTCCGGAAATTGCACCAGTGCTGTCGCTAAGGGTCCGTCCGGTCTGCTTGCCTCGTTACCGCGGGACCGGAATCCCGCATCGCTTGGTCATTATATAGCACCCCCGCAACAAAATTACCAGCACCCCGGATTCGGGGTGGGCAAACTGTCCCGCGATGTCACATTTCGTTGGTTGGGAAAGCCCATCCGGGCTTTCCCGCAACACCGGCCCGCTCCCCCGGCCCAACCACCCATTTGAAGGTACCCTGTGGGTAGTTGGG
>JANOAD010000139.1:0-25186 GCA_031410955.1 Novosphingobium sp.
CCAGGGCTTCGGTGAAGCCAACAACCGCGTGCCGACCGCCGACGGCGTGCGCGAACTCCAGAACCGCCGGGTGGAGATCACCTACGGTCCGGGTTCGGGCATGTAAGCCAAACGGCTCGCAACACGTTCAGGGGGCCGGAGAAATCCGGCCCCCTTTTCGTTGGGGCCGGCCGTTGGTCTCGCGCGGCACAGTGAATTCGTCGAGCTTTGCCTCACGTGCGCTCGACGTTGCTCCCGCCAACACCTAGGCAGCGCTGAATGCAAATTCGATCCGGTGGTGATAGGTCTCACCGGGATCAAGGCGGATTGAACCGAATTCGGGGTGGTTCGGGCTGTCGGGAAAATCCTGCGGCTCGATTGCGATGCCGTTGCCCGAGCGGTACGATCGCCCGGACTTGCCCGCCGCGCCGCTAAGGAAATTTCCTGAATAGAATTGCACCCCGGGCTTGTTTGACCAAACCTCCAGAGTGCGGCCCGAGTGGGGATCGGCCAGCCGCGCGGCAAGGCGCAGCCCGGTTGCCGGCTTCAATACCCAGTTGTGATCATAGCCATGGCCCACTTCGATCTGCGGGTGCCTGGCGCCAATTCCATCAGAGATTGGCCTGGCGATACGGAAATCAAATGGGGTGGCGGTTACCGCAACGATGTCCCCATTCGGAATCGACGTGTCGTCGGTTGCCAAGAAGCTGTCGGCGGGGATCTCGAGCAGATGATCAAGCGCACCTTGAAGCGAACCTTCGCCGTGCAGGTTCCAGTAGGCATGGTTGGTGAGGTTGACGACCGTCGCCCGGTCGGTGGTCGCCCGGTAGTCGATCGTCAGGCGGTTGTCCGGCTCCAGCACGAAGTCCGCTGTTACGGTCAGGGTACCGGGATAGCCCTGATCAAGGTGTGGACTGACCAGGCGCAGGGTGACGCCCGGCCTCTGTCCGCCACGCATGTCGGCGACTGTCCAGCAGCGCTTGTCGAACCCGTCGATGCCGCCATGCAGCGAATTTGGTCCATCGTTACAGGTAACCTGAACGGCCTGTCCATCGAGCGTGAAACGCCCGCCGGCCACGCGGTTAGCCACCCTTCCGATCGTTGCGCCAAGGTAATTCGGGTCGCTGCAATAGTCTGAGGCAAGCGGGTAGCCGAGGGCTACGTCTGCCAGAACGCCGTTGCGGTCGGGTACGATAACCGACTGGATCGTGGCTCCCAATGTCAGCACGCGGACGCGCATGCCCGCGCCATTCGCCAGGACGATGGCATCGACCGCCTCGCCTGCGGTGGTCTTGCCGAACGGCTCGACTGTATTGGACCTGTCCAACAACCGCTCCGCCTAAAGCAGCCGCGCGCCGGCTGCCGCAACCTCGATCATCACCTGCGGCGCGGTACCATCGGGGGTGCGGTAGGTTCGTAGTACCTCATCCTGCAGCGCCTCGACATCGCTGCGCCGGGCAATCGCGATCACGGCACCGCCAAAACCCCCGCCAGTCATGCGCGCTCCGCCGCGGCTACCAAGAAACTGCGACATCTGTCCGGCAAGGCGGTCGATTTCAGGCGTGGTAATCTCAAAATCATCGCGCATCGAGGCATGCGAGGCGGACATCAGCGAGCCAAGCGAAGCGAGATCGCCCTCCGCCAATGCATCGGCCGCGACAAGTGTGCGAGCATTCTCGGTAATGACGTGCCGGGCGCGGCGGTAGGTTACAGGATCCATCGTTTCGCGTCCGGCCACCAGCATCGCGGTATCGGCGTCGCGCAGCGCTGAGACCCCCATTGCCGCAGCGGCCGCCTCGCACTGCTGGCGGCGCAGGTTGTACTCGCCGTCGACCAGCCCGCGGCGAATGCCTGAGTGGACGATCAGCACGGCAAGGTCGGCATCCATCTGAACCGCCCGCGCGGTCAGATCGCGGCAATCGATCAGCACGGCGCTGCCCTGCTCGGCGCGCGCCGAGACAAGCTGATCCATGATCCCGCACTGGCACCCGGCGTAATTGTGTTCGGCGCTCTGCCCGGCCAGCGCGAGCGCGGTACGGTCATGGTCCGGATCGCCGGCCAGCGCCGCAAGGGCAAGCCCGCTGGCAACCTCGAGCGAGGCTGAGGATGACAGCCCGGCTCCTTGCGGCACATTGCCGGCAATGGCGAGGTCCGCCCCGCGGAGCGGCACCCCACTTGCCGCCAACGCCGCCGCCACGCCGCGCACGTAGTTGCTCCAGTCTCCGGCCGGGGCATGCGGGACCGGATCGGCGAGCGGGAATTCGCTCGTCACGCCAAGATCCAGCGCCGCCACCCGCAGCACCATGTCGCTCCGCCGCCGCGCGGCAACCAGCGTGCCAACGCCGATACCCATCGGCATGACGAAGCCGTCGTTATAGTCGGTGTGCTCGCCGATCAGGTTGACCCGGCCCGGTGCAGCAGCGATCAGTTCCGGTGCCGCGCCAAAGGCATCCCGAAAACCGGCTTCGACCGTGCCCTTGAGCGCGATCACGGGAGCACCTCGCGCAGCCGTGCAGCGGCGTGCTCAGCGGTAATGTCGCGCTGCGCCTCGGCCAGCATCTCGTAGCCGACCATGAACTTCTTGATCGTCGCCGAACGCAGCAGCGGCGGATAGAAATGCGCGTGTAGCTGCCATTCGAGATGGTCTTCGCCATCGAACGGCGCGCCGTGCCAGCCCATCGAATAGGGGAAGCTGGTCTGGAACAGCGCGTCATAGCAGCGGGTCAACGCGCCGATCGCGCAGGCGAGATCGTGGCGCTGCGCTGCGGAAAGGTCGGGCAGCCGCTGCACCGGGAAACGCGGCAGCAGCAGCGTTTCGAACGGCCATTTCGCCCAATAGGGGACGATTGCCAGCCAGCTTTCGGTTTCAACCACACTGCGCGGCCCGCCCGCCTCGCGTTCCGCAACCTCGAACAGCATGGCCCGTTGGTGTTCCTGCCACCACCGGCCCTGCGTGCGATGCTCGGTCGCGGGCAGCTGCGGCAGGGTGTCGGTCGCCCAGACCTGCCCGTGCGGATGCGGGTTGGAACAGCCCATGGCCGCGCCCTTGTTCTCGAAGATCTGGACCCAAGGGTAACGCGTCCCGAGTTCGGCCGCCTCGGCGCACCAGCGGTCGACCACCGCGGCGATCTCGCCATCGTCCAGGTCAGGCAGAGTCCGCGCATGATCGGGCGAGAAGCAGATAACCCGCGCCTCACCGCGCGCCGGGGCGGAGCGCAGCAGCGGATCGTCGCTCGTCCCACCCGCGGGCACCTCGGCCTGCAGCGCGGGAAAGTCGTTCGCGAAGACGAAAGGACCCGTATAGGCAGGATTGGCGATGCCGTTGGCGCGGGTGTTGCCCGGGCAGAGGTAGCAGCCCGGATCGTAAGACGGCGCGGCAGATGGGCTGGCGGCGTCCTGCTCACCCAGCCACGGCCGCTGGGTGCGCTGCGGCGAAACCAGGATCCATTCGTCACCCAGCGGATCGTAGCGGCGGTGCGAATGCTGATCGGGATCGAAGGTCATTGGCTGGTCCCGTGAAAGATGGCCGCCCGTTCGGCCAGCATGGGCGGCACGGTCAGGCCGTGCTGCGCCAACCAGCTGCCCGAATAGCGCTGCGCCTCCTCGCTCCTGCCGGGCCCAATCCGCTCCACCGCATAGGTGCGGTCCGGCAGGGCGAATGGCAGCTTGGCCGGCGGGGCAAAGCGCAGGCGCGAAGGCTGGGTGCGATAGACGATCAGCAGCCACTCGTCGGCGCTGCCGGCCGCGTGCCAGCACAGGCCGTCCTCGCCGGTGCCGGTCCAGACCTTTGCGTGAAGCAGGTGCCGCCAGGCCTTGTAGAAGGCGATCCACTGCGCGGCCCGTGCGGTTTCTTCGGCATCAAGTTTGGTCAGATCGAGCTCGACCCCGAGATGCCCCTGCAGCGCGACCGCCGCGCGGAAATCCAGGCTGTGGCGCCGGCCGGTGGTGTGCGCGGGCGAGGTGCCAATGTGTGATCCCATCACTTCGGGGGGCAGGAATTGCAGGAACCCGCGCTGGATCTCGATGCGCGACAGTGCATCGATGTTGTCGCTCGCCCAGAAGCGCTGGACGTAAGGAAGCACCCCCAGATCGATCCGCCCGCCGCCGCCAGCGCAGCTTTCGACCTCGACCTCTGGAAACGCGCTGCGCAGCCGGGCGAGCAGCTCGTAATAGGCAAGCACCTGGCGGCGGAACACGGCAAGTCCGGCCGCGTCGCCTGCAGCAACGAGGTCACGGTTGTGGTCCCATTTGATGTAGGACACCGGCACTTCGCGCAGCACCTGCGCAATTGCATCGAACAGGTAGTCACGCACCTCCGCGCGGGTCAGGTCGAGCACCAGCTGGTTGCGGCTCAACTGCAGCGGCCGCCCGGCCAGCTGCAGGGCCCAGTCCGGGTGCGCGCGGTAAAGTTCGCTGTCGGGGTTGACCATCTCGGGCTCGAACCACAGTCCGAATTCCATGCCGAGAGCGGTCACATGATCAGCCAGCGGTTTGAGTCCGCCAGGATATTTCGCTGCATCGGGCCACCAGTCGCCAAGCGAGCTGGTGTCGTCGCCCCGGCGGTGGAACCACCCGTCGTCGAGCACGAAGCGTTCAACCCCGAGCGCGGCGGCGCGATCGGCAAGGGTGCGTAGCGCGGCCTCATCGTGATCGAAATAGCAGCCTTCCCAGGTGTTGAAATGCACCGGGCGCGGTTGCCGCTCGCCGCGCGGCCAGGTGATTTTCGCCCGCGCCGCCTCGTGGAAATTGCGCGCCGCGCCCTGCCAGCCTTGGGCCGAACAGGTTGCCATAACCTCCGGTGCATCGATCGCCTCACCCGGGGCCAGGCGCAATTCGCCCGGGGCAAGTGCCAGGCCGAGCTGCCACTGCCTCCCGCCATCATCGCTACGCTCGATCTCCTGCGTGTGATTGCCCGACCAGGCCAGTTGGGCGGCATAGACGGTACCGGTATGATCGGTGGTCCCCGGCTCCGCCACCACCGCGCCCGGAAATGCGCTGTGCGAGGTCAGGCCATGGCGATTGGTGCGCGACCAAGTGGCAAGGCCGAGCAGGTCTTCGCAGGGTTCGAACTCGCCGGCATGGCGTCCGCCGAAATACCGCACCCGGTTCGCGGCGGCCGGCAGCGGCAACACCGCGCTTGCCAGCCATTGCACCTCAAGTGTTGCCGTGCCGCGATTGGTGAGGCGCGTGCTGCAGGTCAGAACGTCGCTGGGCGGGTCGAGCGCCAGCTTCAATTCCACTTCGATTCCGGTGATCGGATCGGCGAGGACGAACTGCAGCGCATTGCCGACTTGCTCGGCGCTTCGGATTTCGAGTGCCAGGGCATGATCGCGACCTTCGCGGTGAGCTTCGAGCGCGCTGCGGCCGAACCAGCCAAGCCCGCCGCCGGGGAAGACCCCAAGCCGTTCTGGCGGATCGAGGTGGAAGCCCGGGTGGAAGCCCTGATCGGTCAGCGCCGGGCCGGGATATATGTCGCCGCACAGCCGCGGCCCCCAGTAGCGCCACAGAGGCGCGCCTGTTCCAGCAATTTCGAGAACCAGCGAGCAATCGCGTCCGTGGAGCCAGAAGAGCTGCGCCACCGGCCTATTCCGCGAACCAAGTCAGGCGGCGCAAGCGCAAGGCGACTGAAAACTGGACGGCCACTTGCATTTCCCCCACCCTGCCGTCACCCATCGCATTTCACGCGGACGGTTGCCGGTTATTGAATGATCCGTCGATAAGGACCTTATGAAGCTCGGCGTCTGCTATTACCCTGAACACTGGCCCGAAAGCTACTGGGCCGATGATGTCCGGCGCATGGTCGATATCGGCATTTCGCATGTGCGCATCGGTGAATTCGTATGGAGCCGGATCGAACCCCGGCCGGGCCATTTCGATTGGGCTTGGCTCGACCGGGCGCTGGCGGTGCTGGCCCAGGGCGGAATGAAGATCGTGATGGGCACGCCCACGGCTACTCCGCCGAAATGGCTGGTCGACCGGATGCCCGACATGATCGCGCTGGACGCCGATGGCCGTCCGCGGCGGTTCGGTTCGCGGCGGCATTACTGCTTCAGTCACACCGGCTACGCCGAGGAATGCCGCCGGATCGTGACCGCGCTGGCCGAGCGATACGGCGATCATCCGGCGATCGTCGCTTGGCAAACCGACAACGAATATGGCTGCCACGATACTGCAGTCAGCTATTCTGCGGCAGCTACGGCGGCGTTCCGTCAATGGCTTGCCGTGAAATACGGCGACATCGCCAGCTTGAACGCGGCCTGGGGCAACGTCTTCTGGTCGATGGAATATACGGCTTTTGCTCAGATCGACCTGCCCAATCTGACCGTCACGGTGCCCAATCCGTCGCACGAGCTCGATTTCCGGCGCTTCTCCTCGGACCAGGTGGCGCGCTTCAACCGGTTGCAGGCCGATGTCCTGCGCACTCGCTCGCCGGGTCGCGACATCGTGCACAATTTCATGGGCTTCTTCACCCAGTTCGATCACCACTCGGTGGGTGCCGATCTCGATGTCGCAAGCTGGGACAGCTATCCGCTGGGCTTCCTCGAACAGTTTTGGTTCCCGGACGAGGAAAAGCAGCGCTACGCCCGCCAAGGCCACCCGGATATCGCCGCATTCCATCACGATCTGTACCGCGGGTGCCAGAAGGATGGCCGCTGGTGGGTAATGGAGCAGCAACCCGGGCCGGTTAACTGGGCGCGGTACAATCCGGCTCCGCTGCCCGGCATGGTGCGGCTGTGGACGCTCGAAGCGATGGCCCACGGCGCCGAACTGTGCAGCTATTTCCGCTGGCGACAGGCGCCCTTCGCGCAGGAGCAGATGCACACCGGACTGCTCCGGCCGGACAGCAGCGAAGCCGAAGGTGCAGCCGAAGCCCGGCAAGCCGCCCGCGACATTGCCGCCCTGCTCGCACCCGGCGCACCGCCGCGCAAGGTGGCGCTGGTGTTCGACTATACGAGCGCCTGGGTGACCGACATCATGCCGCACGCGAAAGGCTTTTCGGCGCTGCGGATCGCATTCGAATACTATTCGGCGCTGCGGCACCTCGCGCTCGATATCGACATCGTCGCGCCTTCGGCTGATCTTTCGGGCTACGCGCTGGTCGTATTACCGTGCCAGCCGATCATCGATGCTGCGCTTGCCGCACGGCTGGCGGAATGCGCCGCGCCGGTGGTGATCGGCCCGTCCAGCGGCAGCAAGACCGCCGATTTCCGTATCCCGGACGAGCTCGCGCCCGGGCCGCTCCAGGCCCATTTCCCGCTGAGGGTGACGCGGGTCGAAACGCTGCGCGGTACGCCGTGCCGGTGGATCGAACAAGTCGACACCGGCCTGGCGGAAATCGAACCGGGCATCCATTCGGACGGACATATCCATTACCTTTCAGTCTATCCAGCGGGAGCGGCGCTCGACCGGCTGCTCCTCCGTCTGGCAACGGATAGCGGTCTTGATCCGGTCGTCTTGCCAGAGGGTCTGCGCGTGCGCCGCACGGCCAATCTGGCCTTTGCCTTCAATTACGGAGCAGATTCGGTTGAAATTCCAAATGGGATCATCGGCAGCTTTGTCTTGGGCGAAACGCAGCTTGATGCGGCGGGAGTGGCTGCGGGAACCCTCGCCTAGCGCTCATGCCGCGCGGCCAGTGCGATCCCGGCGAGGTTTTGGTGGCGGCCGGTCCAGCGGAGGCGGGCGGGCGGTGACTTTGCGGCGAGCGCCAGAAATCGCTCGCGGTGAGCCTGCGCGGCGACACCGCGGCAGCTGGTCTTGCCGCTCGCCTGCTCGATCACCGCTTTGCAATCACCGATCAGTTCGTATCCTGTCTCGCCCGATTGTTGCGCAACTTCGACCGCCTTGTGCAGTGCCAGCCATTCGGCGTCGCTGCTCGAGCCGCAACCCAGATCGTCGAACAGGTATGCCACCCCGCGCGCCACTACGGCGACTTCGATCGGCCCCGGATTGGGCCGGCAACCCCCGTCGAAGAAGACCTTAAGCGGGCGGTTGGGCATCGCTAATCCGCAGTATCCGGGGAATGCGCTTGCCTTTGGTGCGGCTGGTCAGGTGAAACTGGCCGCAGCGATCGCAGCGATAGGGCCGCAGCGGGACATTGGCCTGCACCGTTACCGCCACCGCGTCGTGCTCGGTCGCGTAGCGCGCCTTCTTGATACAGATGCTTTGCCGAGTACGCACGGCCGCACCATTAGCGTGATTTTCGCCAGTTGCGAGCCGGCGGGCGGCGGCAGAGCGCAAGAGCGACGGACGCGGCTCTAAGCGGCGGCTAGCGAACGTGGTTTTCGTGACCCGCGATGCTTTGGCTTCACTTGTTCGGCCGCCGCTTCGTTGGCCATCAGCAGGGCCAGTGTTTCATCGATTGCGGCTTGCAATGAGCCTACGTAGCGATCGGCCCCGATCGCCTGCTGAATGGTCGGATCACCCAGCGCGGCTTCGCCCTTTGCCCACAACCCGGCGACGACTTCCGCCGCAGGTGCGCGTTGGCGGAGCCGCTTGATGAGGTAGCGCAAGTGGGCGGGCGACTGGGTGAGCTCCGCATAAGCGAGCACGATCACGCTAACGCCCGACAAATCCAGCTGCGCAATCCGGGCGCGGGTCACAGCTTCGTGGGGGATTGCGCGCGCGGTGACGCCGTGCTGCTGCAAGAGCTGGACGATCATGGCCAGCACAGCCATGTCGAACGGACCGCTCCCGGCGATACAGGCGACCGCGCCGCGATTTCCCGAGGGCACCGCCGCCGCCGCATCTTCGCCGGCCTCGCCGATCCCGCGATCCTTCAGGTCGGCGATAACCGATTGTACTGCGCGCAGGATTTGCCTGGACCGGTCGCGGTCAATAATCCCGCGCTGTTCGTCTTCGGTCGCGAGCGCGAGTCCTTCGACGACGACTCCATCATAGTAATCGACCAGTCGGCGATCGGTGAGAAACGTCTCCGCTTGGGCGAGCGCCTCATCGGGATTATCCGCGAGGATGCGCTGATAAAAGCCTTCCGTGGCCGACAGTGCGGGCCGGTCGCCGAGCAAAACATCGAAAAACTCGAGCGATTTGACGTGGCGGCCCAGAACCACAAAGCACAGCGTGAGCGGGGTCGAAAGGATCAGCCCGATCGGTCCCCAAATCCATGTCCAGAACACCGCGGCCACAATCACCGATACAGGCGAAAGCCCGGTAGAATGGCCGTAAAGCAGGGGCTCTATGACATAGCCAACGATGGGTTCGACCACGCCGAACAGAAGCAGCACATAAACCACGGTCGACCAGCCCGGATCGATCGCTGCACCAAGCGCCACTGGCGCAACGGCGGCGAGGAACGCGCCGATATACGGGACGAAGCGCAACAGCCCCGCCAGCACTCCCCACATCGCTGGCGAGGGGATGCCAATCGCCCACAATCCCAACGCGATAACCACGCCGAAGCTGGTGTTGACCGCCAATTGCGACAGGAAGTAGCGGCTGAGGCGTTGCACGGCATCGTCTATGGCGAGCGTGGTGCGATGAAGGTCGGATGATCCGAACAGCCGGATGAAGCGATCTCGCAAATCCTCGCGTTGGAAGAGAATGAAGATCGCCACGATCAAGACGATGATAAACGTTTCCAAAGGCCCCAGGACAGGTTGCAGAATAGCCCTGGCCACAGCGAACGGTGACAGTTCAGGGGCGGCGACTTCCACGAGCACCGCCCGCTGCCCCCCCGCCGTCGAAACGGTTGTGCTGCCAGCGGCAACTGCCGGGCTGACGGCCGACTGGGGGACCTGCCGGGTCGCGGCCTTCGGATGAGTGAATTCGTTCGTGACCGTGGCCAGGCGCGCGATGGCGAATGCCTGAACCCCCTGGAATTTGCTTTCAATGGTCTTCGCGTAACCCGGCGCGTCGGCTGTCAGGCTCGCGGCCTGGCTTCCGATCAGCGTCGCCACCAATCCGAAAATACCCAGTGCGGCGAGCACAGTCAGAATGACTGCAGGGGCGCGCCCGAACCGCAGCTGCTGAAGCAGGTTGACGATCGGCGAAAGCAGGAAAGACAGCATCACCGCCAGAGTGATCGGGATCAGCACATCCCTTCCGAAATACAACGCGGCGATTACGACCGCACCGACGGTAAGCCCCAAGAGGCTCTTTAATTCGGGGATCGAAGCCGGCGCGATCCGAACCGATCCCGCTTGCGTGCCACTGTCGCTTGGCGCCAGCTCGTCGTAGCCCGCCAGATCCTCATTCTGCATCATCGATCGCGCCCCTGTACGCTCTTCCCGGCAAATCAGACGGTTCGTCAGCACCTTCGATGGAACGGCGCATGACGACGCGCCGCGAGGGAGTGGCCTGTCTTTCCAGCTCCTGTGACCGGGTAACTCCTTAAGCCGCATATGGTTGCCGCAGGGGAGACTATCGCGCGCTGGGGCAGGTCCGGGGGGCGACAGAATGTCCCCGCCGATGCAACCGCACGGCACGCTTCATTTTCCCGCCCGCTCGTGCATAGCTGCGCTGCAATCCCGAGAGGTAGCCGCGATGACCCAGATCCCGTTCGAACGCATCCCGTACCTGATCGTCTATGACGAGGAGAGCGCGTTCAAGGACACTTATGCCGGGCAGATCGGCAAGGTGGTGGTCGAGGCGATGCACCTCAAGCCCGCAGTGCCATCCGGCAGCGTGGTCATCTTCTCGCACCCGATTGGCGGCGGGGCGTGGCTGCCGCTGGTGACGGTGCTCGCCAAAATGGGCGTCCACACGATCTACTGCAACACGCGCTACCGGGGCAACGACACCGCGCTGATCATGGAGCGCGCGGTGATGGATTTCGGCGCCTGCATCCGCCACGCCAAGGACAAGTTGGGCTACAAGAAGGTCTATCTCGGCGGCTGGTCGGGCGGCGGAGCGCAGAGCCTGTTCTATCAGGCCGAGGCGCAGGACCCGCGGGTGACGCATACCCCGGCAGGCGATCCCTATGACCTGACTGCGGCGGGGTTTATTGCGGCAGACGGCGTGCTGTTGCTCGCCGCGCACCTGTCGCGCAATCTGACGCTGACCGAGTGGATGGATGCCTCGATCGAGGATGAAAGCCGCCCGTTCGAGCGCAACCCCAAGTGGAACCTTTACGCAGCGGATGGGCCAAAACCGCCTTACTCAGCGGATTTCGTCGCTGAATACCGCGCCCGCCAGATCGCCCGCAACCGGCGGATCACGGCCTGGGTTCAGGACGAATTGGCAGCATTGAAAGCGCAAGGCCTGGAACATCACGAACGCTGCTTCACCGTGCAGGGCACGATGGCCGATCCGCGCTGGCTTGATCCCCTGGTCGATCCCAACGACCGCCCGCCAGGCCACTGCATGTTGGGTGATCCCTTCGTGGTCAACGACGGCCCGGTGGGGCTGGCGCGGTTCACCACCTTGCGCTCGTGGCTGTCGCAGTGGTCGTATGACCTGTCGAACGGGGACGGCCTGAAATGCGCCGCGCGAATTTCCAGCCCGATGCTGGTGATCGAGAACAGCGCCGACGATGCCTGCACTCCCAGCCATGCGGCGCGGCTGATTGCGGCGGCGGACAAGTGCAGCATCGATCATCATGTAATTCAGGGTGCGAACCACTATTACTTCGGCCAACCGCAGCAGGTAAATGAGGCGGCGACGCTGGTGCGCGACTGGATTGCCGGGCAAGGCTGACGCAATGAGCCGCGCAATCGAAATCGTCGAAGTCGGCCCGCGTGACGGGCTGCAGAACGAGGCCTTGCTGGTCTCGACTGCTGACAAGGTCGATTTGATCCGGAAGTGCATCGCTGCAGGCGAGCGGCGGATCGAGGTCGCTAGCTTCGTCAACCCGCGCAAGGTCCCGCAGATGGCCGATGCCGAGGCGGTGGTCGAGGCGCTCGGCCCATTACCGGGGGTGACGCGGATCGGACTGGTCCTCAACCTGCGCGGAGCCGAGCGCGCCATTGCCGCAGGCGTCGATCAGCTAGGCGCAGTCGCGGTTGCCTCCGATACCTTCGGCGTGCGCAACCAGGGGCAGGACAGCGCACAATCCGTGGACGAGGCCAAGGCGATCATCGCCATGGCCAAAGCTGCCGGGCGTTCAGCGCAGGTAACCATTGCCACCGCTTTCGGCTGCCCGTTCGAAGGTGAGATCGACCCGGCGCATGTGGTTGAGATGGCGCGCCAGCTTGCGGCGGCGGGACCTTGCGAGATCGCGCTGGCCGATACGATCGGCGTCGCTGTCCCGGCGCAGGTCACCGCACTGGTTACCGCAGTACGCAAGGCAATCGCGCCGCTGCCGGTACGGGTGCATTTCCACGATACCCGCAACACCGGCGTCGCTAACACCTGGGCTGCGGCCGATGCCGGAGCCGCGACGGTCGATGCCTCGCTCGGCGGGCTCGGTGGCTGCCCGTTCGCGCCGGGTGCGGCGGGCAATGTCGCAACCGAGGACGTGGCCTACCTGTTCGCGCGCTCTGGAATTGAAACCGGGCTTGATTCGGCCAAACTGCTGGAAGCCTCGCACTGGCTTTCGGGCGTGATGGGCAAAGCCTTGCCCGCCAGTCTTGCCAAGGCCAGTCCTTTCCCGCCACAGGCCCCGGCATGACCGAACCAGCCAACACCGGGGCGCTTGCCGGGATCAAGGTTATCGAGCTGGGCCAGCTGATCGCCGGGCCGTTCTGCGGGCAGCTGCTGGGTGACATGGGTGCCGACGTGATCAAGGTCGAACCGCCAGGTAGCGGCGATCCGATGCGGACCTGGGGTAACGGGGAGCACAAGCTGTGGTGGCAGGTGATCGCGCGCAACAAGCGCGGGGTCAGCGCCAACCTGCGCGTGCCGGAGGGTCAGGCCCTGCTCCGCCGCCTGCTTGAGGGCGCGGACATCCTGATCGAGAACTTCAAGCCCGGAACGATGGAGAAATGGGGTTTGGGGCCGGACGAATTGCACGCCGAGTTCCCCCGCCTGATCATCGTCCGCATGTCAGGTTACGGCCAGACCGGCCCTTATTCGGACCGCGCCGGCTACGGCGGGATTGGCGAGGCGATGGGCGGATGGCGCGCGATCGTCGGCGACCCCGACCGGCCGCCTTCGCGGATGGGCGTGTCGATCGGGGATACGCTCGCGGCGACTTACGGCTGCATGGGCGCATTGGCGGCGCTGCATGCGCGCGAAACCAGCGGCAAGGGCCAGGTCGTCGATTCCGCACTCTACGAGGCGGTGCTGCAGGTGATGGAATCGGTGGTGCCCGAATATGCCGCGATGGGGCTGGTGCGGCAGCGCTCGGGTTCGATCCTGCCGGGGATCGCGCCCAGCAACGTCTATCCCTGCAGCGACGGCGAATACATGATCGGCGGCAACGGTGACACGGTCTTCGCGCGGCTGTGCGAGGCGATGGCGCAGCCCGAACTGGCCGCCGACCCGCGCTTTGCCACCCACACCGCGCGCGGCGAGCGGCAGGGCGAACTCGACGCGCTGATCGGCCAATGGACCGCGCAGCATACGGTTGAGGAACTCGAAGCGTTGATGATCGCGCATTCGGTCCCCGCTGGCCGCGTCTACACCGGGCGTGAGATGCTGGCCGACCCCCACTTCGCCGCGCGCGAGGCGCTGGTCTCGGTGCCGCACCCCAAACTGGGCGCGGTCACCATGCAGGCACCGATGCCGCGCTTGTCAGCAAATCCCAGCGCGATCCGCCGCGCCGCCCCGCAGACCGTGGGCGCAGACAACGCCGAGGTCTACTGCGCACTGGGGCTGGATGAAAAAGCGCTCGCCGATCTCGCTTCGCGCGGCGTAATCTGATAGCAATCGATTGCATCAAGGAGGAGGTTTGCAGGCATGGCGCAGCAGTTGATCGGGGCAATCGAGGCCGGCGGGACAAAGTTCGTCGCGGCGGTGGCGCGCGAGGACGGCACCGTGCTCGCCGAAACGCGCATCCCGACCGAAGCCCCGGCGACCTGCTTTCCCGCGCTGGCACAGTTCTTCCGCAATGCGGCTAAGGAGCATGGCGCCATCGGCGCGTTCGGGGTGGCGAGCTTCGGCCCGATCGACATCAATCCCGCCTCGCCCGCTTACGGCACATTCACCACCACGCCCAAGCCGGGCTGGTCGGGCGCGCGCTTCCAGGATGTGCTTGGCGAGTTCCGTGTGCCCATCGTGGTCGATACCGATGTCAACGGTGCGGCGCTGGGCGAATGGCAGAGCGGCGCTGGGCGGGGCTGCAAGACGCTAGCCTACACCACCATCGGCACCGGAGTGGGCTGCGGCGTACTCAGCGAGGGCAAGTCGCTGATGGGATTTTCGCATTACGAGGGCGGGCACATCGGCGTAGCGCACGATCTTGTCGCCGATCCCTATGCCGGCTTTTGCCCGTTCCATGGCGATTGCCTCGAAGGATTGGCGGCGGGTCCGGCGATCAAAGCGCGTTGGGGGCAGAGCCTGTCGGACCTTGGCAGTCCGGCCGACAAGGTCGAACTGATCGCGGGATATATCGCCCAGCTCGCCGCCAATCTGGTGCTGCTGCACATGCCCGACCGGCTGATCTTCGGCGGCGGGGTGATGAAAACACCGGGGCTAGTCGAGGCGCTCCGCACGGCGACCGAGCGGCGGATTGCAGGCTATATCAAGGCCCCGCAGCTTGATCCGGGCCTCAAGACCTACATCGTCACCCCGGGTCTGGGCGATCAGGCCGGGATCACCGGCGCGATTGCCTTGGGGAAGCGCGCACTGGGCTAGTCCGCAGGGCGGCGGATGTCGAAAGCGATGACCAGGCGTTCACCGGCTTCGAACGGCACGGTGGCGTGCCACATGGTCGAGGGGAAGACGACCAGCCGGCCCGGCTCGGGCGCGACCGTCAGATAGGGATCAAGCGGCAGTCCCAGCTCCGCCGGGGGCTGGCCGAAGGCGATGTGCCCGGCGGGCGGCGGCCCCATTTCATCCGCTGCGGGTAGCGAGACGTAGAAGGCGGTGGAAAGCCAACCCATCGCATGCGTGTGCGGCACGTTGTAGCCCTGCCGCGCCAGCCGGACCGACCAGCTGCCCTCGATCAAAAGCTCGCCGCGTGGCGCACCGAGCAGCGGATGCGCGACATCGAGCGGAGGCAGCCCATCGACATATTCGCGGATCAGGTCGAGCAAGCGCGCCTTGATCCGCTGCAACACCGGCTCGCGCCGGAGCAGCACCGAGCGGTCGGTCTGGGTCCCGCCGCGCACCGATTGCTCGAGGTATGGCTCGGCGGCGGTGTGCAGGCCGCGCAGCACCTCGGCGAGCTCGGTCAGTTCCGCGGCGTTCCATCCGCAATCGAACATGCGTATCAATTGCTCGGGACGGTCGAGCCACTCCGCACGGGCATCGCCCTTGAGCCGCCACGCCAGCGACACGTACGGCCAGTAAAGCGCAGCCGACGGTCCCGCCGTCAGCGGCAAAGCTTCGGCCTCGGCGCGCACGGGGTCGCCTTGGCGCAAAGCATGGCGGATACGGCACAGGCTGGAGACATCGCCGCGAAACTGCGCGGTTGCTGCAATCAAGGCTGACGCTTCGGGTGCACCGCTTTCAACCGCCACGAACAACCGCGACACCTGGCTCGCCGGGGTTGCGCCAAGATGATGCTCGGCCTCATCGAGCACCGCCACCGCCCCGGCCCAGTCGCGCGCCTGCGCAAGATTGCCGAACCATGCGAGCCACAGCGCCGGAGTGTCCGGCTGGGCGCGGCACGCCGCCGCCAGATGGTCGCAAAAATGGTTGCGGTCGCCGTGAGTCCAATTGAGCGTAGCCAGCGCCTTGTGCCCGTCGAGCCAATCCGGATTTTGGGTCGTCAACTGCTCGAGCAGGGTCTGCGCCGCCCCGCGCTGGCCCTCGGAGACTTGCGTCAAGGCAAGGTTACGCGCGATCTGCAAGTTGCCCGGATCGAGCTGCAATGCCTGCTCGAATAGCAGTGCTGCAGGATCGCCAAGTTCATAGCGGGTCTGGGCATGGAAAAACGCGAGACGGGCATCGTCCGGAAACCGAACGACGGCATCGCTCATTAGAACATCGGCTTCAATATAGCGCTGCTCGCGGCGCAGTTCCTGGACCCGGCCAAACAGAGCGCCGCGATCAGGCACCAGCCTTGCAGTGCCGGTCGATAAATTGCTGGTGCGTCGGCATACGTAGCGCTTCTGCCGCCATCGCCGCGTGAAGCTTGCCCAGCCACGCCGCGCTGTCGGCAGCGCGATAGGTCAGCACCGGGTCGACCGCCTCGGGAATGTTGAACTGGCCGATATGTACCGCAGTCCACGAGGCCGGCCCGAACAGGTCTGCGTCCTTGGCAATCAGCCGGCCGAAGCGGCGGAAATGGTCGATCTTGAACTGGAGGCTGTCGGGGATCTCCATCGCCGCGCAATAGCGCCACAACGGACTGTCGTCGCGCTGGGTCAGCTTGTAATGGAGGATGAGGAAGTCACGGATCCGCTCGGTCTCGCTCGCCGCGACCCGGTTGAATTCCTCGGTGACCAGCGGGTCGAAATCACGGGTCGGGAAGAACGCCAGGATCTTGGCAATGTTGGCCTGGATCAGGTGCAGGCTGGTCGATTCGAGCGGCTCCATGAACCCGCTCGACAAACCGACCGCGATCACGTTCTTGTTCCAGCTCTGCTTTCGCCGCCCGGTCACAAAGCGCAGCGGGCGCGGATCAGAGAGCGCCGCGCCGTCGAGGTTGGCGAGCAGAAACTCAGCCGCCTCCTGGTCGCCGATCTGTTGCGAGGAATAGACGTAACCGTTGCCGGTGCGGTGCTGCAGGGGGATCCGCCACTGCCACCCGGCGGCGCGCGCGGTCGAGCGGGTGTAGGGCGTGAAATCGGGGCTCGAGGCGCACGGCACCGCCATCGCCCGGTCGCACGGCAGCCAGTGCGTCCACTCCTCATATCCGGTTTGCAAAGCGCCTTCGATCAGCAGGCCGCGAAAGCCCGAGCAATCGATGAACAGGTCGGCGCCGTGGACCTCGCCGTTTTCGGTCGTGACGTTGTCCACAAAGCCGCTTTCGCCATCGAGCTCGACTGAGGTGACTTTGCCTTCGACCCGCACCACGTCGCGGGCTTCGGAATATTTGCGCAGGAACGCAGCATAAAGTCCGGCATCGAAGTGATAGGCGTAATCGAATGTCGACAGCACGCTGCGCGGGTCTTGCGAGGGGTAATCGAACTTGCCCGCCCCAGCCGCTTGCCACGCCATGCAGACATCGTCGAGGGTCCCGGGATGTCCGTCCTGGCGTGCGGCCACCCAGTGCTGGTGGATGTCGGAGATGTCGTATGGTCGGCCGAAGCTGCCGAACGGGTGGAAATAGCGGTGGCCCAACTTGGCCCAGTCGACGAACTGGATGCCCAGCTTGAACGAGCCCTGGGTGGCTCTGATGAATTCGTTCTCGTCGATGCCCAATGTGCGGTTGAACATCCGGATCGTCGGGATCGTCGCTTCGCCCACCCCGACGGTGCCGATCTCCTCGCTTTCAATCAGTGTGATCTCGCATCCGTGCTGGAGCACGTTCGACAGCGCCGCAGCCGTCATCCAGCCGGCCGATCCGCCGCCGACGATCACGATCTTGCGAACATGGCGGTCACTGGTGTTCACGTGCGATCCCTCCGGCGCGGCTAGGCGCCGGCACCTCTTACAAAAAGAAAGGACGAGGCGAAAGTTTCCTTCCGCCCCGTCCAGTCTGCGATCCGAGTTGTCTCGGTTAGGCGATCAGAACTTGTACTTAACCGAAGCCGTAAACGTGCGCCCCAGCACCGGCGCTCCGCCGATGATCGCTGGTGTAACGCCGGCATCGGTAACACCGCCCGAACCGCGCAGGTCGAAGGTGTCGAACAAGTTGTAAACGTTCATGCCAAGTTCGAGGTTCGGCAGCGGCATGATCTTGATGTTGCCGCCAACGGTCTTGCCGCCGGGATATTCCAGCCCGCCGTTCACCGAGCTGGTAACGCCGGTCAGATTGAGACCCACCGAAGCGATCTGCGCGATGTCGTAGTTGGCGCCAGCCGTGTACGACAGATCAGGGATGTTGTCAGCGCGACGGTAAGCGGTTGCACCCGAATCGAGCTGCTTAGCCTTGGTGTAGGTGGCGTTCAGATAGAAGCTGAAGCCGCCGTTGCGATAGGTTGCATAGAGCTCGGCGCCGCTGGTCTTGTATTTGGCATCGATCACGCAGCCCCCGCCGGTAGTTCCCGGGCACTTGGTCGCCGACAGCTCGAAGGTGCTCTGCTTGAAGTTGCCGCTCAGCAGGGTCAGCTCCATCGAGTAGTGACCACCAGCCAGATTGCCGCGGTTCTTGAGACCCAGTTCGTACTGGGTGACGAAGTCAACCGAAGGCGTGATGCCGTCTGCACCGCAACCGTTCGAAGCCGCCTTGGCCTGGGCACCCGTGCAGAGCAGGCCCGCATTGGTGAACTTGCCGCCCAGCGTCTGACGATCCGAATTGAACCGGCCGCCGCGTGAGGCGCGGACGAACACCGTCGTGTCTTTGTTGGCATGGATCAAACCACCCAGCGTCCACGATGTATAGCTGCGGGTGTAGTTCAGGACTTCGGTCTTGCCATCGGCGAGGAAGGTCGGGATCGAAACACCGCTGACCAGAGTGTTGTAAGTCGTGCCGGAGCTTGCCCGCGCCGAACCCGACGCCTTGACGCTGTCAAACCGCACGCTGCCGTCGATGCCGAACAGTGGCGTATCGAGATCGAGCGACACGTTGGGCGCATTGTCGGTGTATGACAGGTCATAATCGCGGGCGCAGCAATCGCCCCAGTTGTTGTTGAAGCCGTACTGGCCCGCAACTGACAGCTGGTTGGTGCCGCCGACGCCGCTGTAGATGTCGAGCTGCGACGGGTTCGCGCCGCTCAATTCGCGCAAGGACTTGTTGACGTGCCAGTCCATGGCGATCTTCTGGTTCATCACGAACCATCCGGCATGGGCGGTCAGTTTCGAATCGGTGCCCACATCTAGCTTGGCCGACACCCCGAAGTCATCGGTGAAGCTGCCGATGTCACGAATGTTGGTGCGCACGTTGACGTTGTTGTCGAGGTAAGTGCCGGTATAGGCTTGTCCGGCCTTGGGACCGCTGGCGTATTTGATCGCGGTGACAACCTGACCGTTGACGGTCGAGCCGAGCACACCCGAAGTCCGTGTGACGTTAAGGAACGGCGCCGCGAAGCTGCCGCTCATCTGGGTCCAGCGGACGTTGTTGTCGACGGTGATGTTGGGCGAGAATTCGTAGTGGAACTGCGCCCCGATCGAGGTGGCCTTGGTCGAGATGCCGTCCATCTTGACCCGCTCGAGCACGCCGTCGCGGTTCACGATCTGGAAGGTCTGGTTATAGATCGAGTAGTTCGACTGGGTACGGCCATCGAAGCCCGGATAAGGCTGAATGTTGCTGACCTTGCCGCCGCTGACCGTGGCGAGCGCGGGCGAACCGGTATAGTTGGGCTCGTGCGTTTCCGCCACCTTGAAAAGCAGTCGCAGGTAGCCATTGCCGCCGTCGAATTCCTTGGTGAGGTTACCCTTCACCTGGAAGCTGTCGCTGACGTTGTAACCGGCATGAAGCGGGCCGCGGCCCGACTTGAAGTAGCCGCCGATATTGTAATAGGTCGAATCGTTGATGTGGCTGCCATAGACCAGGTTAACCTTGTTTTCCTGGTAATTGACGCCTTCCTGCAGTTCGACGTAGCCGCCCTCCTTCTTGCCGGTCTTGCTGATGTAGTTGATGACGGCGCCCGGTGCCTGCGATGCATGCGTCGCTGCGGTACCGCCACGCAGGCTTTCAACCGAGGCAACGGTTGCATCGTAGTGCGTCCAGTAATCGTTGTTGCCAAACTGGATATCGCCGAACAACACGGTGGGCAGGCCGTCTTCCTGGATCTGCACAAATGGCGAACCGCCGGTAGCCACCGGGAGACCGCGAACCGCGATGTTCGAATTGCCGCCCGGGCCAGCCGTACCGGCGACCTGGATGCCCGGGATCAGGCGGAAGACTTCGGCTTCTGCGCTGGGATGAAAATCGTTGATGATTTTGGCATCGACCGTGGTGACCGAGACCGAGCTGTTGATCTTCGACTTGTCACCGAGCGACGCAGTGACGACGATGGCATCGAGATTATCAGCTTCGTTTTCGTCGCTGGCGGCAGCAGGTGCAGCTGAGGTCTGCGCGAGCGCCGGGGCGCCTGCGGCAAAGACGGCGATGGCTGCAAACGACGCACAGCTCTGCAAAATGGCTTTTTTCATTGATCCCCTCCAAAGGATTCGCGCTTATTGATTACAAGTCGAGCATGCAGATGCCACACACAACAATCGATTGCAACGCCGTTTTGTAAATCGATTGCAAAAAATTCGGCTGCGCTGATTTACCTCCGCAAATTGCACGGAAAATCTCTCGACACTGGCGCTTTGATCGGGGCAGTTGACAGCACCGCCCATTGCCTCACATTGCGCGCGGGTTGCGGTAGTTTTTGGATAAATTTCAGCATATGCCCGAAAACCAGTCTGCCCCTACCCGAATTCGCAACATTGCGGAGCTCGCCCGGTTGGCCGGCGTTTCGACCGGCACGGTATCGCGTGCGCTGGCAGATAAGTCGCTGGTCAACAAGGATACGCGCGAACGCATCCAGGCCTTGGCGCGCGAGCATGGATTCCGCCCCAACCAGATGGCGCGGCGGCTGCGGGTGCAGGAAACCAAGGTCATCGGCGTGGTCGTGCCTTTGGGTCACGAACAGCGCCAGCACCTGTCCGACCCGTTCTTCATGGCGATCCTCGGCCACCTCGCCGATACGCTGACCGAGAACGGCTATGACATCATGCTCAGCCGCGTGATCCCCGATGCCGACGATTGGCTGGAACGCATTGCCGATTCGGGCATGCTGGACGGGGTGCTGCTGATCGGCCAGTCGAACCAGTTCGAAACGATCGAGCGCGTGGCGCAGTGGTACCGCCCGATGGTGGTGTGGGGCAGCCATCGCCCAGGCCAGGTGCACTGCACCGTCGGCGTGGACAACCGCAAGGGCGGCAGGCTGGCCGGCGAATGCCTGATCAAGGCCGGGCGGCGGCGTCTTGCTTTCCTCGGCGAAGCGATCGCGCCCGAACTCAAGGACCGCTACGACGGGCTGTGCGATGCAGCGGCGACGGCCGGCCTGCCCGCTCCGATCAAGCTCGACACCCATCTTGCCTCGGATGTGATGGCGGAAGACATCGCCGCGCACATCGAGCGGATCCATGCCGAGGTCGACGGGATCGCCGCAGCATCGGACCTGATCGCGATGCACACGGTGCGTGCGCTGGCCGATCGCGGTATCCGCGTGCCGCAGGACATATCGGTCACCGGGTTCGACGACCTGCCACTCGCCGAACAGACGATCCCGCGCCTGACCACGATCAGCCAGAGCATCGCCATCGGCGCGCGCGCAATGGTCCAGGCGCTGTTCGAACGGATTGCCGGAAACGCCAGCGAATCGCTCGAGATGGAGCCGAGGCTGATCCGCCGCGACACGGCCTGAGAGATCAGGTGAGCGCGGGCTCCACTGCGCAGACAAGGGCATAACTGGAACCGCACAAACGGTGCTGGATCGAAAGTGCCGCACACCCTTCGTCGGCGATCAGCTCAAGACTTCCGACATCAAACCACAGGTCGATGGGCTCGGCAGTCCGCAGCTCGATCGACTGGACTGCATCAAGGCTGGACAGCGATGCATCGCGGCGGAGGACCCGCAGCTCGGAGCCGTGCAAAGCCACCTCAAGCGACCGGCCGTCGTCATCCGCGATGGCGAGGCGGAAATCGCAATTCCCTGGAAGCTGCAACATTGCGGCAGCTGGGATGCTTGCCGCCATCGGATCTGCCGCCAGCACGTCGGTCAGGGCTTCTACTGCGAATTCCTGGTGTAAGAGGTACGCCCCGCCGCCCCTCCTCAATGAAAGCCGCCTCGGCACGCTCATCGCGCCCCGCCAGCCCTGGAGCGGCAGATGGCCTTGGTAAGCATGGTTGCCGAGCCAGCCGATCCACAGCGGCCTGCCCTGCTCGTCGCGCGGCTCGTGCCAGGCGATCGCCGCATAGAAATCAGTGCCTGCGTCAAGTGCCAACCAGCCTTGAGGATCGGGCTCGAACCGGGTCCCGTCGAAGCTGCCGGTGCGGTAGAGCGCGCCCGATCCGGGAGCGCCGCGCAGCACATCGACCTTGAACAGCCAGCGCCGCCCGCCGCCTTCGACCGGCAGTTCGATCAGCAGCGGACACTCCCACACTTCGCCCGGCGCACTGTCGCCCGATATGTCGGACAAGTGCTGCCACTGCTTGAGGTCGGCCGAGCCATAGATCGCCGCGCAGTTCCGGTCCGACAACGCGACCACCATGATCCAGCGCCCGCTCGGTTGATGCCAGAACACGTTGGGATCGCGAAAATCGGAAAGGCCGGCATCAAGCACCGGGTTGCCGGCATACTTGTGCCACGAACGGCCGTGGTCATTGCTCCAGGCGACACTTTGCGATTGGCGCTGCGGGCCGTCGCTGGCGCTGGTATAGATCGCGACCATCGCCTCGGCTCCGAAGCCCGCGGTGTTGGCGTGATCGATCACCGCCGAGCCCGAAAAGATCATGCCGAGTTCATCGCCGGTCAACGCGGGCGGCAGTTCGTCCCAGTGCGCCAGGTCGCGGCTCACCGCGTGGCCCCAACTCATGTTGCCCCAGTGCTCGCCAGCGGGGTTGTACTGGTAAAACAGGTGCCATTCCCCGTTCCAATGGACGAGACCGTTGGGATCGCTCAGCCAGTTGGCCGCGGCGGCATAGTGATATTGCGGGCGCACGAATGCTCCTGATTCAGGCGATGCTGACGCGGTCGCCGTCGAAATCGAGTGCGAAGACCGGTGCGGGGGTGCCGCCGAACTGCTCGCGCAGCAGCTCGGGATTGGTGTCGAAGCTGCGCCCCTGCATGCCCCAATGATCGATGAAGCTCCACACCTGGCCTTCACCGGTGACCCACCAGCTGTAACCCTGCGTCGGTTCGCTCCCCGGATTCCCGGCCACCAGGCCCGATCCGTTGACCGGTCGGTAAGGGCCGTCGATCCGATCGGCGACCATCGCATAGAGGCCGTTCGGGCCGCTTGCGCCGCCGGGGGCAAAGGTGCGCCGCTGGGTCGACCAGAACAGGTAATAGCGACCGCCACGCACGATCAGATGCGGCCTTTCGAGCTCGTTGTTGACACCGACCGCCTCGATCAGCGGATCGCCCGGTTGCCAGGTGCCCGCATCGTCCTGCGTGGCGATCCCGACCACGCCGTTGTAATCGTCGTCGCTCCACGCGGCGCTGGCAGTGAACAGGACGTGGCGCTTGCCAGTGGCGGGATCGCGGAACCAGGCAGGATCGCGGAACGCCTTGATCATCCCGGGCCTGCCCTCGGCCTCGGCCGCGATGACGTAGCGGGTGCCATCGGCGCGGACCACTTCGCTGGGTTCCTGCCACTGGCCCGGGCCGTCCTTGCCCAAAGTGCCCGATGCGGCGAACAGCCGCTGCTCGAAGCTTTGGTCGCCGCCGCGCCGCCCTGCAGCGGTGAAGAATAGCGTCACGGTGACAAGATCGTCGTGCAGCACCGCCGATCCGGCCCACTCGCGCGTGCCCGGGCTCAGTTCACGCGGCAGCGCGTCGCCATGGTCGCGCCAGCCCTCTGCACCGAGCGAGGCAAGCCGGATCCGCGCGGCATCGTGACGCTGGCCGGGATCGGGAAAACACGGGGCGCTCAAGAAAAACCAGTATTCGCGCCTGTCGATGCGGACGGTATCCCCGTTCTCGTGCGCCAACGGCCAGCTGTCCCACAGGTCGATGCCGGGCAGGATCGGCTGCACGTCTTGTGCCCCGATAAGCCCTATCTCAGCTCCCGATATCTGGCCTGGCCGCCACGGCGTTACCGTTTTGGGCGCGATGCCCATCGCCACTTCGCTCACGAAAAATCGCCCCTTTGGTAATTTGTCATACGGGAGTTGTTACGCTCTGGTCCGCGCCAGCGGCAGCGAGGCACCCTCACCCTGCCTGACCCGTAAGACCGCCACTGCGGCGCACAGCATCAACACGCCGCTCAGCCGCAGGACATTGCGCGGATCGCCGCCCAGCAATGGCTCGTACATCAGCCGCATCGTTGCTGCGTAGATCAGCATCGGGGCGCAGATCATCACGTTGAACAGGCCCATGTAGACCCCGGTCCGTTCGGGCGGGATCGAGTTGGCGAGCACGATATAGGGATTGCCCATGATGCTCGCCCAGCCGATCCCGAGGCCCAGCGCGGGGAGGAAGATCAGCGCCTTGTTCTCGATCGACGGCAGGGCCAGCAGACCCAAGGCGAGGCATACCAGACATATCGCATGGAGCCGCGCTGCGCCCATGCGCTTGGCCAGCAGCGGCATCATGAACGCGGTGATGAAGGCGATGAAGTTATACAGGGCCCCAACCTTGCCATAGAGCAGCTGGGCCAGCTGGAATTCAGCGCTTTGGTTATCGGCAGTGTGGAAGGCCGAACGGGCCACCGAATTGGTCGCATAACCCCATAGCCCGCACATGGCGTACCACTGGAACAGGCTCATCCAGGCCATGGTGCGCATCTGGTGCGGCATGTCTTTCACCGCGCCGAAAATCTCCGCAAAGGTCGCGCCGACTCCCTTGGGAAGCGCTGCGATGCGGGTCTTCTCTTCGTCCGAAAGCGGCAATTCGGGGACGCGCAGGATCGACCAGACGATTGTCGCCAGCGAGAGGAATGCACCGATCCAGAACGAGATCAGCACGAATTGCGGGATGGTCCCGCGAACGGCGGCGGTCTGGCTGATGCCCACGCCGACGAGGAGCGATGGCGCCAGATAGGCGAGCGTCTGCGCGAGCCCGGTGAACGCGCTCTGGCTGAGAAACCCCCAGCCGCGCTGATCGGGATTAAGCCGGTCGTTCACATAGGCGCGGTACGGTTCCATCGTCACATTGTTGCCGACGTCGAGCAGGAACATGAGCGAGAATGCCATCAGGACCGCATTCGAGAGCGGCATCAGGAACAGCCCGAGCGCGCACATGACCGCCCCGATCAGGAAATACGGCGTGCGCCGCCCCCAGCGATGCCCGGTGCGGTCGCTCATCACCCCGATAATCGGCTGGACGATCAGTCCGGTGAGCGGCCCGGCGATCCCCAGCCACGAAAAATCAGCTTCCTTTGCGCCGAGGTAGCCCCAGATCGGACCCATGTTGGCCTGCTGCAGCCCAAAGCTGAACTGCAG
>JANOAD010000140.1:0-3257 GCA_031410955.1 Novosphingobium sp.
GGCGGGCGCGGGACCGGGCTTTGCCGGAGCATCGGCGGTCCAGACGCACATGACCAACAGCCGCCTGACCGATCCCGAGATCCTCGAAACGCGGTTTCCGGTGCTGCTGGAGGAGTTCCGCATCCGGCACGGTTCGGGCGGCGCAGGCGAATGGCGCGGCGGCGACGGCGCGGTGCGGCGTGTGCGGTTTCTTGAACCCATGCAAGCCGGCATCCTCGCCAATCGCCGCCGGACCGCTCCGTTCGGACTGGCGGGAGGCTGCGATGCCCTGCCCGGAATCAACCGTGTCGAGCGGACCTCAGGCAAGGTTGAGGTTCTCCCCGCGACCGCCAGCGTGACTGTCGAGGCGGGCGATGTCATGGTGATCGAAACGCCGGGCGGGGGAGGATACGGATGCCCATGAACCTGTGGGTCCTTTCCGGCATCGCGGTGATGGTCGCGGGCTTTGCGCTGCGGGTGAACCCGCTGCTGGTCGTTCTACTCGCCGCGGCATCGAGCGGACTTGCCGCCGGGCTCGATCCGCTCGCGCTGATCGCCGCGTTCGGCAAGGCCTTCAACGAGACCCGCTATGTCAGCGCGATCTGGCTGGTGCTGCCGGTGATCGGCCTGCTCGAACGCCACGGGCTGCAGGAGCGGGCACGGGCGCTGATCGCGGGGATGAAGGGCGCGACATTGCCCCGCCTGCTCACAGGCTATCTCCTGCTGCGCCAGGTCATCTCTGCGCTCGGCCTGACCACGATCGCCGGGCAAGCTCAAACCGTCCGCCCGCTGCTCGCCCCGATGGCGCTCGCCGCCGCCGATCCGCAAGACGAAGCCGAAGCCGACCGGGTCAAGGCGATGGCCGCGGCGACCGACAATGTCGGGCTGTTCTTCGGCGAGGACATCTTCCTCGCAATCGGCTCTATCCTCCTGATGAAGGGCTTCCTTGAACAGCAGGGGATCGTGCTCACCCCTTTCGAACTGTCGGTCTGGGCGATCCCCACGGCCTTTGCCGCCTTCGCCATCCATGCACTGCGGCTGCGGCGCTTCGGAAGGGCGCGGCGATGATCGAAATCCATTTCGTCTATGTCGTCGCCGGACTGGTCTTCACTGCAAGCGCGGTGCTGGCGGCGCTCGATCGGGCCAAGCCGCGCCACTGGGTCAACGCTGCCTTCTGGGCGCTGCTCGCGCTCTCGATGCTCGCGGGCGACTGGCTGGGCGATCTGGGCAACGGTGTGCTGGTGATTGCGTTGGTCGGCGTCGCGGCGCTGGGCCGGCTGGGGCCGCCCGCTGAGAGCGCGCCTGCGAGGGAGCGGCAGGAACGCGCCGATCGCCACGGTAACCGGCTGTTCGCGCTCGCCCTGGGTATCCCGCTCACCGCCCTAGTCGGGACCATCGTCTTTCGCGCGGTGCCATGGCTGGTCGATCCCAAGCAGGTGACTCTGATCAGCCTGGCGCTCGGCGCCTTGCTCGCGTTCGGCATCGGGCTGGTCAAGCTGCGCGAGTGGCCCTCGGCCGGGCTACAGGAAGGGCGCCGGCTGCTCGACGCGCTCGGCTGGGCGGCGATCCTGCCGCAGATGCTTGCCAGCCTCGGCCTCATCTTTGCCCTGGCCGGGGTAGGCAAGGTGGTCGGTGCGCTGGCCTCGCAAGTGATCCCCGATGGGTCTCGCCTCGCTGCGGTGCTGGCCTATGGTCTGGGCATGGCGTTTTTTACTATGATCATGGGCAATGCCTTCGCCGCCTTTCCGGTCATGGCTGCGGCGATCGGCTTCCCGCTGCTGATCCAGCAGTACCACGGTGACCCTGCGGTAATCGCGGCAGTCGGCATGCTCGCCGGATTCTGCGGCACACTGATGACCCCGATGGCGGCGAACTTCAATATCGTCCCCGCCGCATTGCTTGAGCTCAAGGACCGCAACGCGGTGGTCAAGATGCAGGTGCCCACTGCGCTGCCCCTGCTCGCGTTCAATATCGCGCTGATTTACTGGGCGGCGTTCCTGTGAACGGGCTCGATGCAGCAACCGCCGCTAGGTTCATGGCGTTGACGTTGGGCCATCTCAGCCGCGAGTATCCCCACAAGCTCGACCACGTGCTCGACGGCCCGCAGGATGCGCAAACCCCCAGCGCGCTGCACCCGATCTTCCACGGCAGCTTCGATTGGCACAGCTGCGTCCACGGCTGGTGGCAAGTGCTGCACCTGGCTCGCCTGTTTCCTGACTTGCCCGAAGCAGCGGCGGTGCGCGCGCGGGCCGCGACCCTGCTGACCGAGGCCAATTTCGCCGCCGAGACGGCTTACCTCGCCAGACCATCGGCGCGTGGATTCGAACGTCCCTACGGCTGGGCCTGGGCGCTCATGCTGCACGGCGAGATGGTGCAGCATGGCCCAGCATGGGTGCAGCATGGCAATGCCTTTGCCGCAGCATTCGCGGCGCGATTTGCAGCCTTCCTGCCGCTCCAAACCTACCCGATCCGCACGGGTACCCACTTCAATTCAGCCTTCGCCATGGTGCTCGCGCTCGCTTGGGCGCGGCAACACGATCCGTCGCTCGCCGCGCTGATTCAACTGCGCGCGGTTGAATGGTTCGGCGCTGATCGGGCTTGTCAGGCGTGGGAGCCGGGCGGGGACGAATTCTTGTCTCCCGCGTTGTGCGAGGCCCTGCTGATGAGCCGTGTGCTCGGTCCAGATTTTGCGGCATGGTTCGACAGGTTCCTGCCCGATTGTCACAAGGGCGAACCGCAGACCCTGTTCACTCCTGCCACGGTCTCGGATCGCAGTGACGGGAAGATCGCGCACCTCGACGGTCTCAACCTCAGCCGCGTGTGGTGCTGGCGCGAGATTGCGGCGGCTCTGCCCAGTGCGCATCCGGCCCGGAGCAAGGCGAGGGCGGCTGCCCAGACCCACCTGACTGCAGCGATGCCGCATATATCCAGCGATTATATGGGCGAACATTGGCTGGCGACCTTCGCCGTTCTGGCCCTGCAGGCAGCTTCGGACGACCCCGCCGTCTGATTAGTGCAATCGATTGTTGTTCTTGGCGCAAAGCTGTGCCATGAGGCGCACGGGAATGCCGCAACCGGCACCGGGAGAGACCATGGAAAGCCAGCGGCCACGCCTGTCATTGCTGCGCATACTCGAGATGAATCTCGGGTTCCTCGGGCTGCAGTTCAGCTTTGGGCTGCAGCAGGGCAATATGGGGCCGATCTATTCCTACCTCGGCGCGAGCGAGGCGCAGTTGCCGATCCTCCAGCTCGCCGGACCGCTTACCGGGCTTATTATC
>JANOAD010000141.1:0-3195 GCA_031410955.1 Novosphingobium sp.
TGGTTAGCCCCCCTCCGACCCGCCTGCGGCGGGCCACCTCCCCCAAAGGGGGAGTCTCAAGATTGTGTGCCGTATTGGGCAGCTTCGTCTTTGCAACCGCCGCCCACGCCCAGAGCGCCATCCCCGGTGCGCTCGACCGGGCGCTGGGGGCCGCATCGCCCGGTCAAGGACCCGGCTTGTCGCTGTCGCTGCAATTGCTGCTGGTCATGGGGTTGCTCACGCTGCTCCCGGGCCTGTTGCTGATGATGACCAGCTTCACCCGCATCCTGGTGGTGCTGTCGATCCTGCGCCAGGCGCTCGGCCTCCAGCAGAGCCCGCCCAACCAGGTGCTGATCGGGTTGTCGCTGTTCCTGTCGTTGTTCGTGATGGCCCCGACGCTTGACCGGCTGAACAATGAGGCGATCGCGCCCTATTCCGCCGGCACGATCAACGCCGAGCAGGCGTTCAGCGCGGGCGGCGCGGCGTTCCACTCGTTCATGATCCGCCAGACCCGGCAGAAGGACCTCGCGATGTTTGCCGAGATGGCCAAGGCTCCGCAATACGCCAAGCCGGACGACGTGCCGTTCTCGATCCTGCTTCCGGCCTTTGTCACCAGCGAACTCAAGACCGCGTTCCAGATCGGCTTCATGCTCTACCTGCCGTTCCTGGTGATCGACCTGGTCGTTTCCTCGGTGCTGATGAGCCTGGGGATGATGATGATGAGCCCGACCATCGTCTCGCTGCCGTTCAAGCTCTTGCTGTTCGTGCTGGTCGATGGCTGGGCGATGCTGATGGGCAGCCTTGCCGCGAGTTTCGGGTGATGGGGCGGATGTTTGCGCGTGTGCTTCGACAGGCTCAGGCTGAGCGGGCTATTGGCCAGACCCATTTCCCAACCCCGCTCAGCCTGAGCTTGTCGAAGGCCACGCGCGGCGCTTGGAGCCAGAACAATGGATGATACCGCCCTCCTCTCGCTCGCTGACCGGATGCTGTGGGTCACCGCGCTTGTCGCCGCGCCGGTGCTGCTCGCCAGCCTCGCCGTCGGTCTCGTGGTCGGGATCATCCAGGCGGCGACCTCGGTCAACGAACAGACGCTGACTTTCGTCCCCAAGCTCGCCGTGATCGCGCTGGTGCTAGTGCTGCTCGGCGCTTCGATGATCACGCTGGTGGCCGATTTCATGACCGAGATCTTCGGCCAGATCGCGGCCATCACCCGGTGAACGGTTTCACCTTCGGGTTCGGCGCGGTCGAGGGCGAGCTGTGGAAGCTGGTCTTCGTGATGATGCGCGTCGGCGCGGCGCTGATGGCCGCCCCGTTCTTCAGCGCGGCGGCGGTGCCGGTGCAATTGCGCGTGGCGATCAGCGGCGCGGTGGCGGTGCTGGTCTGCGCCTGGGTGCCGATTATCGTGCCGCCAGCGCTGTTCGGATTGCCGGGCCTGCAGGTGATCTTCAACGAAGCCCTGATCGGCGTGACGCTCGGCTTCGTGCTGCAATTGTCGTTCGCCGCGCCGGTGATCGCGGCCGAGCAGATCGGCGGCGCGATGGGGTTGAGCATCGCCAGCGCAGTCGATCCGGTCAGTGGCACCCATTCGCCGGTGCTCGGCCAATATTTCACCGTCCTCCTGACGATCGTGTTTCTGGGCATGGGTGCGCACCTTACCTGGTTGCGACTGGTGGTGGAGAGCTACCGCCTGCTGCCCCCGGGGAGCGGCTGGCTAGGCACGACGGCGCTGGAGCAGGTTGCCGCACTCGCCAGCCAGATGTTCCTTGCCGGGCTGGTGATCGCCTTGCCGGTTACGCTTCTCCTGCTGCTCGTCCAGCTTGCCGCCGGGGTACTGAGCCGCTCGGCCCCTTCGCTCAACCTGTTTGCGCTCGGGCTGCCGGCCGGGGTCCTCGCCGGCCTCGCGGCGCTGATCGCCGCCGCGCCGCTCACCGCCGACCAGTTCTCCTCGCTGTCCGAGGAAGCGATTGAAAACAGCGCTGGGCTGCTGGAGCGATGAGCGGGGAAAAGACCCTCGCCCCGACCGAAAAGCGCAAACGCGACGCGGCGCTCAAGGGCGACGTGCTGCGCTCGCGCGACATGGCGACCGCGGTGGCCATGCTGGTCGGCGCGTTCTGGTTGAAGTTCGCCGGTCCGTGGCTGCTTGGCGCCTTGGCCGGCGGCGCGCGCCACGGCCTGAGCTGGGACCGCAGCGCAATCGAGGCCTTCGATCCCGGCAGCGCGATCACCGTGCTCGCCTGGGGCGTGTTGCCGCCGCTGGTGCTGCTGGCTGGTTCGGTCGTGCTCGCGGTTCTGCTGGTCCAGCTCGGGCCGAGCCACGGCCGCTGGGTCGGCGGCAACGCTCTGCCCAAGGCCTCGCGGCTCAACCCGATGAGCGGGCTCACCCGCATGTTCGGCGCGGCGGGCTGGATCGAGGCGGGCAAAGGCATGGCCAAGGTGCTGGTGCTTGGCACACTCGCCTTCGTCTGGGCGCGCGGGCACGTGCCCGGGCTGCTTTCGATCGGACGGCGCGCTGAATTGGGCGCCGCGCTCGCAGAGGCATGGGGCGCACTGACCGGCCTATTGTTGCTCCTCGCGGTCGGTCTCCTTGCTATCGCGATGCTCGACTCGCCGATCCAGTGGCTGCGCCGCACCCGGCGCCTGCGGATGAGCCAGCAGGACGTGCGCGACGAACACAAGGAAAGCGACGGGTCGCCCGAACGCAAGGCGGCGCAGCGCCAGCGGGCCCGGCAATATGCCACCGGCGCGGTGGCCAAGGCGATGAGCCAGGCCCAGTTCGTGCTGACCAACCCCACCCATTTCGCGGTCGCCATGGCCTATGATCCGCTCAAAGCCGGAGCACCGATCGTGCTCGCCAAGGGGCGCGGCGACAAGGCACTGGCGATGAAGGACCTCGCCGCCGAATTGCAGGTGCCCATGCTCGAATATCCCGCGCTGGCCCGCTCGGTCTACTTCACCACGCGCGAGAACCAGGTGATCCGCGAAGAGCTTTATGCCGCCGTCGCCGCAGTGCTCGCCTTCGTCTTCTCGCTGCGCCGCGGCGAGAGCCCGGTGCGCCCGGCAATCGAGGTCCCGGTCATGCTGCGGTTCGATGCCGAAGGTCGGCTCGAGGGTTAGACCGCCTGCTTGAGCCCCTCCCCGTGGGGAGGGGTTGGGGTGGGGGTCCAACGCCAATGTGGGTCCGCCCCCCCCCCCCCCCGCCCCCCCCGGGGGGGGGGG
>JANOAD010000142.1:0-16197 GCA_031410955.1 Novosphingobium sp.
GAGCTGGCGCAGTACCGCGAAATGGCGGCCTTCGCGCAGTTCGGTTCGGACCTCGATGCCTCGACTCAGAAGCTGCTCAACCGCGGCGCGCGGCTGACCGAGCTGCTCAAGCAGGCGCAGTTCAGCCCGCTGTCGTTCGAAGAGCAGACGCTTTCGATCTTCGCCGGCACCAACGGCTATCTCGATGTCCTGCCGGTGGGCGACGTGACGCGGTACGAAGCTGAAATGCTCAGCTTCATGCGCGATAGCCATGCCGACACGCTGGGGCTGATCCGTGACACCCGCGACTTTGGCGACGACGCCAAGAAGCAGACCGTCGCGGCGCTTGACGCCTTCGCGAAGCAGTTCGCCTGATCCACTTGAAAGGGTAAGGCTTCATGGCCTCGCTTAAGGAACTCAAAGGGCGGATCAACTCGGTCAAATCGACCCAGAAGATCACCAAGGCCAAGCAGATGGTCGCCGCCGCCAAGCTGCGCAAGGCACAGGCCAATGCCGAAGCCGCGCGGCCCTATGCGTCACGCTTTGCCGCGGTGATGGCGAGCCTCGCCGGCAAGATCGCCGGCAACGACGGCGCGCCCAGGCTGATGGCCGGGACTGGCAAGGACCAGGTCCACCTGATGGTCGTCGCCAACTCGGACAAGGGCCTCGCGGGCGCGTTCAACGCCAACATCGTCAAGGCCGCACTGGTCGAGGCGAAGGCGCTGGAAGCTGCGGGCAAGACCGTGCTGTTCTATCTGATCGGCCGCAAGGGCCGCGCGGTGATCCGCCGCGCGTACCCCAAGGCAATCGTCGCTAACTATGACACCACCGAAGTGCGCGAACCCGGCTTTGCCGAAGCCACCGCAGTGGCGGGCGAGCTGATCGCGATGTACGATGCGGGCGAGTTCGATGTGGCGCACCTGTTCTACGCGCGCTTCCGCAGCGCCTTGGTGCAGGAACCGACGCATCAGCAAATTATCCCGGTGCCTGCTCCTGAAGTTGCCGTGAGCAGCAATGGCGGCGCGGCTGTGGAATACGAGCCCGAGGAAGACGAAATCCTCGCCGACCTGCTCCCGCGCTACCTCAAAACCCAGCTGTTCGGCGCATTGCTCGAAAATCAGGCGTCGGAACAAGGCGCCTCGATGACCGCAATGGACAACGCCACGCGCAATGCGGGCGATCTGATCCAAAAGCTGACCATCCAGTACAACCGCAGCCGCCAGGCCGCGATCACCACCGAATTGATCGAAATTATCGCGGGCGCTGAAGCGCTGTAAAGTTCACCGCGTCCCCGCGCAGGCGGGGACCTCAGGCCCGAGGCCCCCGCCTTCGCGGGGGAGCGGGAAAAATAAGAAGGCAAGGAAAAGACCATGGCCACCGCCACCAAGACCAAGGCAGCCCCGAAGGCCGCCGCCACCGCCGGAACCGGCAAGATCAGCCAGGTCATCGGCGCCGTCGTCGACGTGACCTTCGACGGCGAGCTGCCGGCGATTCTCTCGGCGCTCGAAACCGACAACAACGGCAACCGGCTGGTGCTCGAAGTTGCGCAGCATCTGGGTGAAAACACCGTCCGCACGATTGCGATGGACGCGACTGACGGGTTGACCCGCGGCCAGCCAGTGACGGCGACCGGATCGCAGATCACCGTGCCGGTCGGCCCGATGACGCTCGGCCGGATCATGAACGTGATCGGTGAGCCGATCGACGAGCAAGGCCCGGTCGGTGCTGCCAAGCGCAACCCGATCCACGCCGAAGCCCCGCCGTTCGTCGACCAGTCGACCGAAGCTGCGATCCTCGTCACCGGGATCAAGGTGATCGACCTGCTCGCTCCATATGCGCGCGGCGGCAAGATCGGTCTGTTCGGCGGCGCCGGCGTGGGCAAGACCGTGCTGATCCAGGAACTGATCAACAACATCGCCAAGGGCCATGGCGGGGTTTCGGTCTTCGCCGGCGTGGGTGAACGCACCCGCGAAGGCAACGATCTGTACCACGAATTCCTCGACGCCGGGGTCATTGCCAAGGACAAGGACGGCAACCCTACGCCTGAGGGTTCGAAGGTTGCGCTGGTGTTTGGCCAGATGAACGAGCCTCCGGGCGCGCGTGCCCGCGTGGCACTGTCGGGTCTGACCATGGCGGAATATTTCCGCGATGAAGAAGGCCAGGACGTGCTTTTCTTCGTCGACAACATCTTCCGCTTCACCCAGGCCGGGTCGGAAGTGTCGGCGCTCTTGGGCCGTATTCCTTCGGCGGTGGGCTACCAGCCGACGCTCGCCACCGACATGGGTCAGCTGCAGGAACGCATCACCTCGACCAACAAGGGTTCGATCACCTCGGTTCAGGCGATCTACGTGCCGGCCGACGATCTTACCGATCCCGCGCCTGCCGCCTCGTTCGCCCACTTGGACGCGACCACCACGCTGAACCGCGCGATCTCGGAACTCGGCATCTACCCGGCGGTGGATCCGCTCGATTCGACCAGCCGCGTGCTGACCCCGGCCGTGGTCGGCCAGGAGCACTATGAAACCGCCCGCCGGGTTCAGGAAACGCTGCAGAAGTACAAGAGCCTGCAGGACATCATCGCCATTCTGGGGATGGACGAGCTGTCCGAAGAGGACAAGCTGACCGTCATGCGCGCACGCAAGATCCAGCGCTTCCTCAGCCAGCCGTTCCACGTCGCCGAAGTCTTCACCAACATCCCGGGCAAGTTCGTCCAGGTCGAAGACACCGTGAAGAGCTTCAAGGCAGTGGTCGACGGCGAATACGATCACCTGCCCGAAAACGCCTTCTACATGGTCGGCGGGATCGACGAAGCGGTCGCCAAGGCCAAGAAGCTGGCTGAAGAGGCCTAATTTAAACTTAGCCCCTCCCCTTCAGGGGAGGGGTTGGGGTGGGGTCTGTCCCGGACGCACCACCCCACCCCGCTGCGACTAAGGCCTGCTGCGCAGACCTAAGTCTCACTACCCCTCCCCTGAAGAGGAGGGGGTTAGGAAGAAGAATATGGCATTGCACTTCGAACTCGTCACTCCGGCCCGCCTCGTCCGCTCGGAAGAGGTCTATATGGTCACCGTGCCCGGCACCGAAGGTGACTTCGGTGTGCTCGAAGGCCACGCCCCGGTGATGTCGACCATCCGCGACGGCGCGCTGCAGGTCTACAAGACCGAAGGCGCCGCGCCCGAGCTGGTGATGATCCAGGGCGGCTTTGCCGAAGTCGGCGAGAATGGGCTGACCGTGCTGGCAGAGAGCGTCGAGAGCTAATCCCTCCAGCTTTGGCAACGAATTGGGGCGGTCCTTCGGGCCGCCCTTTTTCATTCCGCCGGAACCGCTGTGCGGCGCGTGGCAAGCAGTCTTCCGGGCAGGTCCAGCGCCCAGCGCACCAGCGGCTTGAGGCGATGCTTCTGCAGCTCGCTGACCTGCGCCACCGCGAGCACGATGGCCCACGTCACAGCGAAGACGCTCCACGAACCCAGCAACGGCAGGCCCAGCGCGATCAGCACGGCCCCCGCCAGCAGCATCGCCGGCTGGTGGAGCAGGTAGAGCGTAAACGAGCGCGCCGTCAGCCATTTGACCGGGCGGGCGATCGGCCGCAGCGCACGTTCGAGCCATGGGCCGAGCGCGGCGGCGCCGATGAAGTGCGCGGCCATCGACAGCCCCAGCAGCGTGTCGGTCAACACGTAGCGCGACCAGCTGAGCCCCTCACGCCAGTTGTCCTGCCCCATCAGCACCGCCAGCCACTCGCCCGCATGGCGGGTCCAGCTCAAGCTATCGTCGAGATACAGCACCAGCGCCGGCTGGAGGAACAGCAGCAGCCCCAGCGCCGGCGAAACGCTGTGGCTGCGCGTCCAGCGGTAAACCACCCAGCCCAGCGCCCAGATCGGGAACAGCAGCAGGATCTTGTACCCCGCAATCAGGCAGGCGAGCGCGGTCAGCGCGATGCGTGCGGTTCCGCGGAAGTAGAACAGCCCGGCAAAGATCATGTAGTACCAGAACTCGTAGGCGATCGACCAATAGGGTGTGTTCGAGAACATCTGCGCCGAGACGGTCCAGCTTTCGTTGAGGAACAGCGAGCCCAGGGCGAGGCGCACCAATGCCGAGCCATCGGTAATCAGCCCATCATAGAGCTGCGGCACCAGCGCCTGCCCGATCCGGTCAAACAGCAGGGTTGCCAGCAAGCACGGCACCGCGACCGAATAGATTCGCGTCAAGCGGCTGGTCAGGTACGACTTGGGCGTCTTCTCACGCGTCTCCGCGGCAAAGGCAATGACGAAGCCCGAGAGCACGAAAAACACCACCACCGCCTCGTGCCCGAAGGCATTCCAGGCCGCGCGGTGCCCACCCAGCAGCGCAAAGCCGTTGATGTGAAACAGCACCACTTCGGTCGCGGCGAGCAGGCGCAGCAGTTCGAGATACAGCGACAGGCCCGGCGCAATCGTGCCCGGTTTCGGCTGGGTGGCAGGGGCGGCAGTCGGCACCATCTGCGCGGGATAGCGCAGAAAGGTAAATTCAGAGTTGGACCTCACCTCGCACGCAAGTGACACATTCGCCGCCTACATGGATGTCTGCTCCATCGATGCGAATGTCGATCCACCCGTCGCGGCCTAACTGGCGGCCCTGGCTTGCGCGGTAAGCGCTGCCATCGCCGATCTGGCCTTCGACAAGCCGGTATGCGGCGACCGCGCCGTTGCCGCTGCCGCAGACCGGGTCTTCGGGGATGCCGTCGCCCGGGGCGAAGCTGCGCACCACCACGCGGTCGCCATGCGCCGCGAAGAGTGTCGCGCCGGTCAGGCCATATTGCTCGTAGTAAGCGGTCAGCCGCGCCGGATCGTGCTGCAGGTTCTCAAGCGCCGCGATCTCGGCCAGCTGCGCGATCAGCCAGACCGGCCCGACATCGACCGCCTTGGCTGGGCCCGAAATCGCTGCGCCGCCGATCCAGGCAATGGCTTCCGCCTGATCGGGCGCGTCGGCCACCGCATAACGCGGCAGGCGGAACGACAGCGATCCGTCCGCCACGGTCAGCTCGACCAGCCCGACCGCGCATTGCTGGACCAGCTTTCCGGCCTTCGGCATAGCGATGCCCGCCTCGATCACAGCATGCGCGGTGCCCAGCGTGGGGTGACCGGCAAAGGGCAGATCGGCCTTGGGGGTGAAGATGCGCACCCGGTAATCCGCCGCGGGATCGGTAGGCGGGAGGACGAAAGTCGTCTCGGACAGGTTGGTCCAGTTGGCGAAGGACTGCATTTCGGCATCGCTCAGCCCATCGCCATCAAGCACCACCGCCACCGGATTGCCCTTGTATGGCACCGAGGTGAACACATCGACCTGGCTGAATTTTCTGCCGCGCAACGCGCTACTCCACCTGATCGCGCGGCGGCACCACCGGGCGGTAATTCCACCGCATCGCATCGCTGCCATCGAGTTTCGAAATCTCGGCCATCAGCAGCTTGCCCTGCCGCCAATAGCGGATGCGCTGCGGATAGTCGTGCGCCGGATTGGCGAATTCGATCGCCTCGGCGCTGATCAGCACCAGCGGGAAAGTCACCGGAGGTTGGCCGTCGATCTGCGTGACGTAAGCCAAAGAGCCATCCTTGCGGGTGACAATCCGGGTTACTTCCACGCTCTTGAGTTCAGGCCCGAAACCGCTGCGCCCTATCCCGACCATGACCCCGCCGCGCGGGTCGGTCCACAGCTCGTCGGCCCAGTTAGCGCCGTCTTCCATCGCCCAGGTGCCAGCGAGCCAGGCCGGCAGCGTCGGCTGCGACAGGGTCTGCGCGGAGAGCGGCGCGGCGAACAGCAAGGCAAGTGGCAAGAGTATTTTCATTGGCGCATCGGTATGTTTCCGCAAGTTAACCTTGGCTGTAGCCGCGCTGCGGCAAGGTGGAAAGATAGCTAGTAGCCGGGCAGGCGCCAGCAAAGCACCGCGGCATTAGGAAATATTCAAAGTTTAGCCCTTATTCACCATTCCGATAAGCCATGGGGAAGGCATGTTTAGGCATGTTAGCCCCCAATTATCAGAGGTTTGGACACGATGAGTGCATTCGGTCGACGCAATGGTGCAGGCGGTATGGCACCGGGCGCGCGCCCGCAATTCGGTGTTGCCCGGCCAATGAAGGGTGGCGCGGACACGGCAAAGTCGCAATCCGCAGCCTCGCTTGGCGGTGACCAGTTCCCGCCGCTGCCGGGTGAAGATAGCGCCGCTGCGCTGCCCCCGATGGACATGGGCATGCCCGCACAGAAGTCGGACGCGATGACGCGCCTGGCCGATCGCGTGAACGGCATCCATGAAAACCAGTACCAGGCCGAAGGCTTCGAAGCCTCGGTCCACAAGATCAAGGAACAGGTGCTGCCGCGCCTGCTCGAACGCGTCGATCCCGAAGCTGCGGCGACACTGTCGAAAGACGAGCTGAGCGAAGAATTCCGCCCGATCATCATCGAAGTGCTGGCCGAACTGAAGGTCACGCTCAACCGCCGCGAGCAATTCGCGCTCGAAAAGGTACTGATCGACGAACTGCTCGGGTTCGGGCCGCTCGAAGAGCTGCTCAACGATCCCGACATTTCGGACATCATGGTCAACGGCCCCGACCAGACCTACATCGAAAAGAAGGGCAAGCTGACCCTCGCCCCGATCCGGTTCCGCGACGAAAGCCACCTGTTCCAGATCGCGCAGCGGATCGTCAACCAGGTGGGCCGCCGCGTCGACCAGACCACCCCGCTGGCCGACGCCCGGCTCAAGGACGGCAGCCGCGTCAACGTCATCGTGCCGCCGCTGTCGCTGCGCGGCACCGCGATCTCGATTCGCAAGTTTTCCGAGAAGCCGATCACGATCGACATGCTCAAGGAATTCGGCTCGATGAGCGAGAAGATGGCGACTTGCCTGAAGATCGCCGGGGCCTGCCGGATGAACGTGGTCATCTCGGGCGGTACCGGCTCGGGCAAGACCACCATGCTCAACGCCCTGTCGAAGATGATCGATCCGGGCGAGCGCGTGCTGACGATCGAGGACGCGGCCGAACTCCGGCTGCAGCAGCCGCACTGGCTGCCGCTCGAAACGCGTCCGCCCAACCTCGAAGGCCAGGGCGCGATCACGATCGGCGATCTGGTCAAGAACGCGCTGCGGATGCGCCCTGACCGGATCATCCTCGGCGAAATCCGCGGCGCGGAAGCGTTCGATCTGCTCGCCGCGATGAACACCGGCCACGATGGTTCGATGTGCACGCTGCACGCCAATTCCCCTCGCGAATGCCTCGGCCGTATGGAAAACATGATCCTGATGGGCGACATCAAGATCCCCAAGGAAGCGATCAGCCGCCAGATCGCCGAATCGGTCGACATCATCGTGCAGGTCAAGCGCCTGCGCGACGGTTCGCGCCGCACCACCGAGATCACCGAAGTGATCGGGATGGAAGGCGATGTGATCGTCACCCAGTCGCTGTTCAAGTTCGAATATCTCGACGAGAGCGAAGACGGCAAGATCATCGGCGAATTCCGCCCGAGCGGCCTGCGCCCCTACACGCTCGAAAAAGCGCGGCAGTTCGGGTTCGATCAGGCCTATCTCGAGGCGTGCCTGTAATCCTTGTGGCGCACGCATCTATGAATTGATGCCGTTTTCTGGCCGGGGAAACGGGTGCAGGAAGTCGTTCAGGACAATTGCTCCGTCCCGGGCCTTCACCATAGTCAGGTTCGCTCTCTTGCTGTGGCATTTGGACGACTGGGGACAGAACAGACGAAGTCGCGGGCATATCTCGAACCGCCATATTCAAGCCCACCCTCGAAGGCCCGCTCAAATCAACTCCATCCTCGGTTGACCAGACGTCTTCGTCGGTGCGTTCGAATCCTTTGACCGACAGGCAGCACTCCCCAGATTGATCGCTGGAACGTTGAAATAAATTATCTCGCTTCCCCGGAAACAAAATTCACTCAATCAAAAATATTTGTTTTCCATAGTATTCGCATTTAGCTAGACTACTTTGTTGTTATGTTGCAATTGAGATATAATATTGCGACTTGCGTACACATACTTGCTACGACTCGACTGACAGATATTTCTGCTCTCCCATCTTTAAAGACCGGCAATTGCAGAAAGTGCACTTTGCAGCTGCGTAACTATCTGTAGTCTTGCGTTTTTATAACTCACAATTTATCTTCAATAGAAATACTTTCTATTGTAATATACATCCCCCTAACAATGTATTTGGAGGATAAAATGGCAAATGTGCACGAATTTAGCGCTGAGTCCATTCAACAGGCGCTTGATGCGATCACGGAACACGGAACGATGGCAAACGAAGTGTCGGCGCAGGAAGCGACTCCATTTGGCGTTGCCGGCGGCGAATTCTCGGTCCTTGCGCAATGCCTCAGCGTCAAGGTCGTGAATCACCGGATCTGTCTCGGCCTGCCCCTCGGCCTCGGCAACATCTGCCTGCCGATTCCACTCGGCATTCCGAACGGAACCGCTGCGGAAGCCTGCCTGAGCATCTGCACGACCTGGGGATTCCCGACTGGGGTCAAGGTCACGATCAGAGTGGCAGGCCGCACCATCATAACCAAGTCGTTCGGCAAGTGCTGAACCACACAGCCTGAATTGGTCTGGTGACGAGACCGGATCGAGGCTGTGTCCTTGACGCTTCCTCGCCGGTCTCGGGTAGCCATCTGCCCTATGTGGCCCGGTGGCCGCTAGCCTGGGCCGAAATACTGTAAATACCTAATAGGTATCGCGATAGCGTGCAGTTTGCGATTTTGACGAAGGCATGTCGCCGAAAAACTACTGCTGGGAATTCGATTCATACCAAACCAAAGGAGAGAACTATGGCGCGAACACCAAAGCGCGGCGGACGCGAAGGCGATGTGGCTTCGGTCCAAGGTGTACTTGCAGCTTCGGCCGCCAGTTCGTTCGACACGATGCTGCTGGAGGCGGTCGCGCGCGGCGACGACAGTCTCAAGACCGGCCGCTTCATCGTCACCCATGATCCCGCCGAGCGCGAGAGTGCCGGCAGCTTCATGCAGTCGCTCGGCCTGAAGACTGCCGACGCCCGCGATTTCGATGGACTCGTCGCCGATGCCGCCGATGTCGGTTCGGCGGACACGCTCTTTCTGCCCGAGATCGGGGTGGAAATCATCTCGGCCCAGGCTGCGGCTGAACACGAAGCGGCCTTCAGCGCCGCTGCTGCGGACACAAGTAATCCGATCTCTACGGTCGAACCCGAATACTTCGCGTTCACCAGCCAAATCAGCGCCGACTTCCTGCTAGGATTCCGTTGTGCGGTCGAAGCATTGACGGCCGATCTCGCCCCGGGCTCAGCGCTACGCCCCGATCCGCTCGAGGTTGAGGCGCAGGTCGCCGGTGCCACCTGGGGGTTGACCGCATGCAAGGTGCCCGCAAGCTCACGCAATGGCGCCGGAGTTCGCGTTGCGGTCCTCGACACTGGGATGGACCTGTACCATCCGGACTTCGCCGGTCGGCAGATTACGGGCCAGACCTTCGTCGGTCAGCCCGTGCAGGATTTGCACGGTCATGGCACGCACTGCATCGGCACGTCGTGCGGGACGCTCGCCCCGCCAGCGAGCAATCCACGCTATGGAATCGCGCATCAGGCCGCGATCCTTGCGGGCAAAGTGCTGTCGAATTCAGGATCGGGTGCGACCGGTGGGATCCTCGCCGGAATCAACTGGGCGATCGCCAACCAGTGCACGGTGATCTCAATGTCGCTCGGCTCGCAATCGCCAATCCAGGCGGCCTATACCGCTGCAGGACAAGCAGCGCTTGGACGCGGCTGCTTGATCGTCGCAGCGGCAGGTAACGCAGGAATGCCGACCGGATCCCCGGCCAACTCGCCGACGATCATGGCGGTTGCCTCGCTCGATCAGAACCTCCGGCCATCGTCGTTCTCGGATTTCGGCAAGATCGATATCGCCGCGCCAGGCCGTGACGTTTTTTCGAGCGCGCCGATGCCGCAGCGCTATGCGACGATGAGCGGGACCAGTATGGCGACACCGCACGTTGCGGGCTGCGCTGCGCTCTGGGCGCAGACCGCACAGAATTTGCGCGGGCAGCAGCTTTGGAATAGACTCACCCAAACCGCGCGCAAACTGCCGTTGCCGCCAAACCGGGTCGGCGCGGGACTGGTGCAAGCGCCGGCCTGACGCGACCGGGACCGTCGCAGGAGTTGGCAGTGACCTCAAAGCGCTGGATCATCACGGCTTCGGACAAGCACCCCATCACCGAGATTCGTCGCAATCTCGAGACGCACGGACTTTGCATCGACTCTGCGCTCGAGGAAATCGGCGTGTTCGTGGTGAAGGGGTCCGCCGCAGCCGCCAAGAGGGCAAAGAAGGTCGCAGGCGTCATCGACATTTCGCCAGAAGATGTCGTTGATGTTGGCCCCCCCGGTTCCGGCAATACCTGGTAGCCACGCGACGATTCGCGCCGCACCACCGAGATCACCGAGGTGATCGGGATGGAAGGCGATGTGATCGTCACCCAGTCGCTGTTCAAGTTCGAATATCTCGACGAGAGCGAAGACGGCAAGATCATCGGCGAATTCCGCCCGAGCGGCCTGCGCCCCTACACGCTCGAAAAAGCGCGCCAGTTCGGGTTCGACCAGGCCTATCTTGAGGCGTGCCTGTAACCCATCGTTGCCAAGCAGCGCGCAGAGGCGCAATCTTCTCAGCAAGGGAGGATAGCCGATGAAACCCTTTACCCGTGTCGCGAGCCTGCTGTTTGTGCTGATTGCACTGGCGCATCTCTACCGGTTGTTGAGACCGTTCGAATTCAGCATCGCCGGTTGCCAGATTCCGCAATGGGCGAGCCTTGCCGGCGCGCTGGCTGCCGGGACACTGGCATTGATGCTTCACCGCGAAAGCCGGACCTAACCCTCCAGCCACACCTTGAACGCGGCGCCGAGTAGAAACAGCGCGGCGAAGCTCGACCAGAACGAGATATCGCGCCACGGCAGCAGCGGCACGGCATCGGGGTCGCTGCGAAGCTTGCGGCGGCGTTCCTTGCGCGCACCAGTAATTGCCAAAGCAAGCGCGATCAGGCCGGGGAGCAGCAGGTAGCGCACCCAGTCCTCGTCCCAAGCATCCCTGATCGCAGCTTGCCAGTCCATCCTTGCGCGTTAGAGGCGAGGCATGCGCCAAGTCCAGCCCGCTGAGCCCGTGCAGAAGCCGATGTACGCGCTGCTGTTGCGGCTGATGGCGGTTGCGGTGCTTGCGACGCTGGTGATGCTGGTCAAATACACCGCCGGGACCGGGGTGCGTTTTCCCGAAATCCTGTTCTGGCGGCAAGTGCCGACGGTATTCCTGATCGGTGGCTGGCTGGCCATGCGCGGCGAGCTTGCACGCCTGAAAACCAAACGTCTGCCGGCGCATGCCCGCCGGGCGATGCTGGGGCTGACCGGCATGTTCTTCACCTTCGGCGCGCCGGTGCTGCTGCCCTTGGCGGTTTCGACCACGCTGGGTTTCACCACCCCGATCTTCGCAGTGATCCTGTCGGCGTTGCTGCTCAAGGAAGCTGTCGGCCCGGTGCGCTGGCTGGCGGTAGGACTGGGCTTTGCCGGGGTGATAATCATCGCCCAGCCAGGCCAGACGGTCATTCCCGCGTTTGGCGGCTTTGTCGGTCTTGGCGCGGGGTTCATGGTCGCCTTGATCTCGATCCAGGTGCGCGATTTGGGGCGGACCGACGAATCGCTGTCGATCGTGTTCTGGTTCGCCGCGCTGTCCGCGCCGCTGCTGCTGGCCGCCATGCCATTGTTCTACACCCACCACAGCGCCTGGCAGTGGTTCCTGCTGATCCTCGGCGGGGTGCTGGGCTGTATCGGCCAACTGCTGCTCACCGCTTCGCTGCGCTACGGCCAGGTCGCCAGCGTGGTGGTGATGGATTACACGGCGCTGGTCTGGGCGACGCTGTGGGGCTGGTCGGTGTTCAGTGAGCTGCCGCATGCGGCAACCTGGATGGGCGCGCCGGCAATCATCGCAGCGGGAGCGATCATAGCCTTGCGCGAGCAGCGCCTCCACCGCCGCGCGCCCCCGACAGCGGCAAGCAGCGGGGAATAGCGCGCTTCACGCCGTGGCCTTGGCTCGGGCGCGGCGTTCGCGCAGGATCAGCCAGCTGAGCAGCCCGATTGGGCCCGCCATGAAAGTGGCCAACAGCACCGGCAGCTGGACCAGACGGCCGAAGCCCTTGTTGTCGGCATCGCTGGCGATCCACATGCCGGTGAACAGGTCGAACGCCAAATAGTGCGTCCAGCCGATCACCACCCCGCCATCGCTGGCGAACAGCGCACGGACCCCGGCGATCGAGCCGAAGCCAGGCTCCCCTGCCCCCGGCATGCGCACCGGATCGACCGAGCCGCTGAGGAATAGCGCGAACAGGACAGTATAGGTCAGGCACAGCAGCGCGACCCCCAGATACATGATCAGGCTGCGCACTGCCGGCTTGCGCGGTGCCGCGGCGAGCAGCACCCAGCCAATGATGGCGAGCAGGTTGGTTGCGCTGAACAGAAACGGCCACATGTCAGAGCGCGGCCTGTTCGGCCACCGGCACATGCGGCGGAACGGCCTTGGCCCGCTGCCACAGTGTCCAGCGCATCAGCACCACCATGGCGAGAGCAAAGGCCATCAGCCCATCGGTGACCAGCAGGGCCTCAGGAGGGATTTGTCCGCCCGCACCCGCCCCGCCGCCTGCACCGGTTCCGGTTTCGAACGCGATCGCGCGCCGCGCGGCGAGGATCGCAAACACGAACAGTAGCGCCGCGGGCGACTGGCGGATCAGCAAGCCGCCGGTCTGCGGATCGCGATCGAGGTGCATCAGCTGGCCGCGCTTGATCCCTGCGATCGCACCGATCAGTGCGGCGAACAGGACGATCAGCCAACCGATCGGACTTGGCGGAAAGCTGATCAGGAAGAACCCGACCGCCACGGCGAGGATCGCCGGGACCAGCCACAAGCGGCCGACATTGAACGGGCGCGGCTTGTTGAGGTTGCGAAAGCGCAGTGCGAACACGACCGCGATGACCACGATCGGCAATATCGTCGGCAGCAGTTTCGGATCCATGCTCGTGTCCCCCTATGCGCCGCTATCCCCGCGCCACGCCAGCACCGGCTTGCGCGCCGCCTGCGTCTCGTCGAGCCGGCGGCGCGGCGCGAAGTGCGGCGCGCTCTTGAGGCTCGTATCACCCGCCTTGGCCCGCTGGGCAAGGCTGCGCAGCGAACCGATGAAACAGTCGAGCCCGGCCTTGCTTTCGGTCTCGGTCGGTTCGATCAGCATCGCGCCGTGGACCACCAGCGGGAAATAGACCGTCATCGGATGGAACCCCTCGTCGATCAGCCCCTTGGCAATGTCGAGCGTGGAGAACCCTTCGGGCAGGTTATCGTCGCTGAACAGCGCCTCGTGCATGCACGGGCCCGAAGCTCCGAACGGCGCATCGAGCTCGCCATCGAGGCTGCGCAGCACGTAATTGGCGTTGAGCACCGCATCCTCGGCGACCTGGCGCAGGCCATCCGCGCCGTGGCTGAGGATGTAGGTCAGCGCGCGGGTGAACATGCCCATCTGGCCGTGGAAGGCTGCCATCCGGCCAAAGCTGTGCGGCTGGCGTTCGCCGGCGGTTTCTTCCTCGACCAGCGTCAGGCGCCCGCCTGCCCCGGACTGCGATCCGGGGTCCTCGAACAGCTCGGTGAACGGGATCGGACCGTACGGGCACAAGGCTTTGGACAATACCACCGGCCCCGACCCCGGCCCGCCGCCGCCGTGCGGGGTGGAGAAGGTCTTGTGCAGGTTGATGTGCATCGCATCGATGCCCAGGTCGCCCGGGCGGACCTTGCCGACGATCGCGTTGAAGTTCGCGCCGTCGCAATAGACGTAACCGCCCGCCGCATGGACCGCGTCGGAGATCGCCTTCATGTCGCGCTCGAACAGCCCGCAAGTGTTGGGGTTGGTGATCATCACCCCCGCCACGTCCGGCCCGAGCCGCGCCTTGAGCGCTTCGAGATCGACCCGTCCCTCGGCATTGGCGGGAATGTTCTCGATGGCAAACCCGGCGAAGGCCGCAGTGGCGGGGTTGGTGCCGTGCGCAGACTCGGGGACGAGCATCACGGTGCGGTCTTCGCCGCGCGCGGTAATCGCCGCCTTGATGCACAGCACCCCGCACAGCTCGCCATGCGCGCCGGCCTTGGGGGTCATCGCGACCCCGTGCATGCCGGTCAGCGTGATCAGCCAGTGGGCAAGCTCGTTGATGACCTTCAAGGCGCCCTGCACGGTCTGGACCGGCTGGAGTGGGTGCACATCGGCAAACCCCGCCATCCGCGCGACCTTCTCATTGAGCCGCGGGTTGTGCTTCATCGTGCACGAGCCGAGCGGGAACGGCCCCAGGTCGATCGCGTAGTTCTGGCGGCTGAGCCGGGTGTAGTGGCGCACGGTTTCGGGCTCGGTCAGCCCGGGCAGCGCGGGAGCAGCCTGCCGCAGGAAGCCCGACAGTGCGCTCATCGGCTCAAGCTCGGGCTCGTCGATATCAACCCCGGTCGCGTCGAACCGGCCGAGCTCGAAGATCAGCGCTTCCTCAAGCATCAGCGCGCGGTCACCGCTGTGGGTGAGGCGCGGCGCGGCTTCGTGATCGGGGTGCTGTGCCGGACCCATTTCGGGGCGCCAGCCGGCGGTGTTGGGCGCGTTCATGCCAGCACTCCTTCCAGCGCAGTGGCCAGGGCTTCGATATCCTCGGCCGTTGTCGTTTCGGTCGCCGTCACGAGTAAGCCATTGGCCAGCTCGCCCGCCGCCGGATAGAGTCGCCCGAGCGAGACCCCGCCGAGGATCTTGCGCTCAGCCAGTTCGCGCACCACGTCGCGCGCATCTCGCGGGAGCACCACGGTAAACTCGTTGAAGTAGGCGGTGTTGAGGACAGCCACGCCGGGCACTTGCGCCAGCCGCTGGGCGGCTTGCTGCGCGCGTGCGTGGTTGACCCGCGCCAGTTTGGCGAGGCCCGTGCCGCCAAGCAAGGTCATGTGCACACTGAACGCGAGCGCGCACAGCCCGGCATTGGTGCAGATATTGCTGGTCGCCTTCTCGCGCCGGATATGCTGCTCGCGGGTCGACAAGGTGAGCACGAAGCCGCGCTTGCCCTCGGCATCGACCGTCTCGCCGCACAGCCGCCCGGGCATCTGCCGCACGAACTTCTCGCGGCACCCGAACAGCCCAAGGTACGGCCCGCCGAACTGCAGCCCGACGCCGATCGACTGGCCCTCACCCACTACGATATCGGCACCCAGGTTACCCGGCGCTTCGAGCAGGCCCAGCGCAACCGGCTCGGTCACCACCGCCACCAGCAGCGCGCCCTTGGCATGTGCGGCCTCGGCGATTGCGGCGAGATCGGGGATCCGGCCGAGGATGTCGGGGTATTGGACCACCACACACGACGTTTGATCGTCAATCGCCGCGATCACCCCGGCAGTGTCGCCCTCGGCCTCGAGCTTGGGGGTGCGATAGTCAATCGTGTCGCCGGTAAACTTGGCCATTGTTGCCACGGTCGCGGCGTAGTGCGGATGGAGCCCGCCGCACAGCACCGCGCGGCTGCGTTTGGTCACGCGGCCCGCCATCGCCACTGCTTCCCAGCACGCGGTCGAGCCATCGTACATCGAGGCGTTGGCGATCTCGACCCCGAACAGCCGCGCCACCTGGGTCTGGAACTCGAACAGCACCTGCAGCGTGCCCTGCGCGATTTCGGGCTGGTACGGGGTGTAGGCGGTGAGGAACTCGCCGCGCTGGATCAGGTGATCGACCGAGGCCGGGATATGGTGCCGGTAGGCCCCCGCCCCGAGGAAGAACGGTGCAGCCCCGGCACTCAGGTTCTGCCCGGCCAGCGCGCCCATGTGCCGCTCCACCGCCATCTCGCTGGCGTGCATCGGCAGATCGGCGATCGGCCCCGAGAGGCGCGCTTCGGCGGGAACGTCGACGAACAGGTCATCGATGGTGGCAGCGCCGATCACGCCGAGCATTTCGGTGCGGTTGTCCTGAGTCAGGGGGAGGTAGCGCATTCAAATTATCCTTCCAAATCCTCCCCCTCTGGGGGAGGTGCCCCGCAGGGGCGGTGGGGGCCTGATGCGTTTGACAGGGCCCCCACCCTCAGCCCCATCAGGGCTGCCACCAACCCCAGAGGGGGGGGATTTGGAAGGATAATTTTAATGCGCAACCACCCCCAGACACAGGACAACCCCACCCAAATGCTCGGCGTGATAGGC
>JANOAD010000143.1:0-3309 GCA_031410955.1 Novosphingobium sp.
TCTCGATCGTGATCTCGTTGGTTTGCTGCCACTGGCCCGGGCGCTTTTCGATCAGTTCGACCAGCTTGGTGTGCGCGCGGACCCGCTTGCCCGACTTGACCGGCGAGATGAAACGGGTTTTGTTGCCGCCGTAATTGACGCCCATCTTGACGTTGTCGATCCGCGCGCCGTCCGTCATCGAACCCAGCACCGGCAGCAGCGAAAGGGTCAGGAAGCCATGCGCGATGGTCCCGCCGAACGGGGTCAGCTTGGCCTTTTCCTCATCGATGTGAATGAACTGGAAGTCGCCGGTCGCTTCGGCGAACTTGTTGATGCGCTCCTGGCTCACTTCGAACCAGTCCGAAACGCCGATTACTTCGCCAGTCTTGGCGGCAAGTTCTTGCGGGGTCATGTGGGCCTCTCCTCAGCGTCATGGAAAGCCGGTGTCATGGCGCAAGCGGGGCGGCGTTGCAATGCGCGCTATCCTGCCGCTACGGCATCCGGCACGGTCAGGCTGTGCGAGACCTTGGTTGCGCGCGGCGCTTCCGATTCGATTCGCTTGAGGTAGCTCCACAGCCCGCACTGCAGCCCGATCAGCATGTAGCAGAACGGCTGGAAGGCGATGCCGACGAACAGCGATCCGGCCATGTAGACGATCAGGCTTTGCTGCAGCGCGTCGGCCAGCGGTGCCTGCCAGGTCTCGCCTTCACCCGTACGCTTCTTCCAGCGGTGGCGGATTCGCTCCATCTGCCACAGCCCCGACAGCATCAGCCATAACCACAGGAACAGCCCCGGCCAGCCCTGCTCTCCGAGCATTTCGAAGTAGCTTGAATGGTAGGCGCGGGCCTTGTCGTAAGCATCGCGGGTCTCGACCGAGACGTTGTTGCCATCGGCGCTCTGGCCCTTGAGCTGAACGTGAACGTGGTTGCCGCGATAGGCCTCGAACCCGCCGCCGAGCGGGTGGTCCTTCACATAGTCGAGCGTCCAGCCCCACACCGCGACGCGGGTCGCCGCGCTTTCGTCGGCCTCATGGTTCTGGATCGTGCTCATCCGCTGGGTGTAACTGGCCGGGAGCAAGGGAATCGCGATCAGCGCCAGAACTGCCATGATCCCGATGTACAGCACCCGGCGCTTCACATTGCGCAGCGCCAGCACCGCAAGCAGAGCCAGGCACAAGAGCCCGGTGCGCGCCTGCGTTCCGACTGGCATCAGCGCGCAGGAAAACATCAGCGCGATGCCGAACAGCTTGACCCGCCAGTCGGGCGGGAACACCGTGCCGTGGTTCATCAGCCACACGATCAGCGGGATCACCGCAATCGCCACGGTCGAGATGATCGAGCCTTCGTACAGCCCGGTGTTGTCATCGAGGAAAAGGTGGAGTTCGCCGTAACCGCCGCCACCGGCCAGCGTCTTGATTCCGCCATCGATGATGATCGCGCCCACGCTCAGCACCATGACCAGCGCCGCCGCCTCGATCCTGAGGCGCGTGCGCAAGGTGAGCGGCAGGAACACCGCGAAGACCAGCGCTTTCCACACCCACGACCATTTGGCCGCCGCCTGCACCGGGAAATCGGCGGAGAGCGTGGTCATCCCGCAATAGACCAGCAGCACCGCGATCAGGCCCTGGCGCAGGGTGAAGCGGCTATCGATCTTCTCGTCAACCAAGGCCCAGCCGCCAAAGGCCAGCACGAAAGCGATCAGCGAGATCGGTAGCGAAGCGAGCAGGTGGTACGAGATTTTCTGTGGGCTCAGGATGTCGATGTAGAGGTAGGCCAGCACCCAGACGAACGGGCGTCTGAACCCCAGCGCCAGCAGTGCCAGGGTGAAACCGGTGATCGCGAGGTCAAGCACCGGTGCGCAGCCCCGGCAGCTTCTTTGCCTCTGGTTCCGCCGTAGCGGGCGGCGACGCCTGCTCGGCATCAAGATCGCCGCGCAGCAGGATCCGCAGGCACGCCAGTGCGAGCAGGCCGTGCGTCAGCGCCAGGGCGAAAAAGTCGATCATTGCCGCCCGCCTTAGCTGAGGGGAGTTGACGCGCCGTTAAGCACTCCTGGCCTAGGTAAGCGGCCCATGACCCGGGTCCTTCACGTCCTTGACCACTCGCTGCCACTGCACAGCGGTTACACCTTCCGCACTCGTGCGATCCTGAAGGCCCAGCAAGCTGGGGGACTCGAGGTGCGCGGCATCACCGGGCTGCGCCACCTGGCCGAAGGTCCCGATACCGAGGACGCCGACGGCATCACCTTCCACCGCACTCGCGGCGCGGCCGGCAGACCTCCGGGCCTGCGTGAGTGGCGCGAAATCCAGCTGCTGGTGGATGCGATCGTCGCCCTCGCGGAGGATTGGCGCCCCGACGTGCTCCACGCCCATTCGCCTGCGCTGTGCGGCAAGGCGGCGGCGCTGGCGGCCAAACGGCTGGGGCTGCCGCTGGTCTACGAAATCCGGGCGTTCTGGGAGGACGCGGCAGTCTCCAACGGCACCGGCAGCGAGGGCAATGTCAAATACCGGCTGACCCGCGCACTCGAAAACAATGTGGTCGCCGCAGCCGATGCGGTGGTCACCATCTGCCGCGGCCTCAAGGACGATCTGGTCAGCCGCGGGGTCGATCCGGCCAAGATCACGCTCAGCCCCAATGGCGTCGATCTGTCGCTATTCGGCGAAGTGCCGCCGCCCGAAGCGGCGCTTGCAGCGGAACTGGATCTCGGAGACGGCCCGGTCATCGGCTTCATCGGCAGCTTTTATGACTATGAGGGGATCGATGACCTGATCGCCGCCATGCCGCTGCTGATCGCGCGGGTGCCCGATGCCCGGTTGCTGCTGGTCGGCGGCGGGCCGATGGAAGCCGCCCTGCGCGCGCAGGCTGCGGCGAGCCCGACAGCCGCAGCGATCCGCTTTGCCGGACGCGTGCCGCATAGCGAAGTCGAGCGTTACTATGCGCTGATGGATGTGATGGCCTATCCGCGCAAGCGCAGCCGCCTGACCGATCTGGTCACGCCATTGAAGCCGCTCGAAGCGATGGCCCAGCGCAAGCTGGTTGCCGCCTCCGACGTCGGCGGCCACCGCGAGCTCATCACCCACGGCGAGACCGGCGTGCTGTTCGCGCCCGACGATCCCGCGGCCTGCGCCGCTGCTCTGGCCGATTTGCTGGCCAGCCGGCCCAGCTGGCCTGCCTAACGCGAAGCCGGATTGGCACACGTCCGGAGCAATCATGACTGGGCCAAGAATGTTCATCGTTATCACGTTGTTTACCAAGTCCTGTTAGCCCCGAACTCGCGAAACCGCGTCTCCGCCGCCGCTTGACGGCACGAAACGCAAATCGCGGAGTGAGTTTA
>JANOAD010000144.1:0-4010 GCA_031410955.1 Novosphingobium sp.
AAGATACCGGCGTCGTCCCGGGCTTGACCCGGGACCGCTGGCGTCTTGACGCAACGCTGGCCCATCGGACCAGCGGTCCCGGATCAGGTCCGGGACGACGAAATACTCAAAGGATGATGCAATGGCTTACACTGCCACTGACGTGAAGAACCTGCGCGAGCGCACCGGCGCCGGCATGATGGACTGCAAGAAGGCGCTCGACGAAACCGGCGGTGATATGGAAGCCGCAGTGGATTCGCTGCGCGCTAAGGGCCTTGCTGCGGTCGCCAAAAAGTCGAGCCGCACCGCCGCCGAAGGGCTCGTCGGGGTCGCGGTTTCGGGCACCCGCGGGGTCGCGGTCGAGGTGAACTCGGAAACCGATTTCGTCGCCAAGAACGACCAGTTCCAGGACTTCGTGCGCAAGACCACCGAAGTCGCGCTTGGCGCGGCATCGGACGATGTCGAAGCGCTCAAGGCTGCGGCCTATCCGGGCGGCGGCACCGTCTCGGACAAGCTGACCAACAACGTCGCGACGATCGGTGAGAACCAGCAGGTTCGCCGGATGAAGACCGTCAGCGTCTCGGGCGGTGTCGTGGTGCCCTACATGCATAATGCTGCTGCGCCGCTGCTCGGCAAGATCGGCGTGCTGGTCGCGCTCGAATCGGAAGCTGGCGCCGACGTGCTCGAGCCGCTCGGCAAGCAGATCGCGATGCACATCGCCGCGGCCTTCCCGCAGGCACTGTCGGTCGACGACCTTGACCCCGCCGTGCTCGAACGCGAACGCAAGATCGCGCTCGAAAAGGCGGTCGAGGAAGCGGCCAAGAGCGGCAAGCAGATTCCCGAGGACATCCTCGCCAAGCGCGCCGACGGCGCCGCAGCGAAGTTCGCCAAAGACAACGCGCTGCTCAGCCAGGTCTTCGTGATGGATAACAAGACCCCGATCGCCCAGGTCGTCGAAGCCGCCGGCAAGGCGGCAGGCACCAAGATCGTGCTCAAGGACTACGTCCGCTTCCAGCTGGGCGAAGGCATCGAGAAGGAAGTCAGCGATTTCGCCGCCGAAGTGGCTGCGGCGGCCGGGTTGGGCTGAGCCGTACGTCATAGAGTTCAAGAGGGGCGCGGACCGCGAGGTTCGCGCCCTTTCCATATGCAAAACCCGTGCAGTTCCCGCCAATTCGCAGCCCACACCTTGGCATGCCAGCCCCAGCGGTATAAGGCCCCGAAAACCCTGCCGAGAGCGATGTCAGAGCCTATGTCGAAGCCCGCATACAAGCGTATCCTGCTCAAACTTTCGGGCGAAGTGCTGATGGGCAACCAGCAGTTCGGGATTGATCCCGAATTCGTCGCCGAATTGGCCAAGGAAGTGAAGGCGGCGCAGGAAACGGGGCTGCAGATCTGCTTGGTTATCGGCGGGGGCAATATCTTCCGCGGAATGGCCGGGGCGGCCAAAGGTATGGACCGGGCGCAAGCCGATTACATGGGCATGCTCGCCACGGTGATGAACGCGCTCGCGATGCAGAACGCGCTTGAACAGCAGGGCGTCCACACCCGCGTGCAAAGCGCGGTGCAGATGGACCAGGTGTGCGAACCGGTGATCCGTCGCCGCGCCGAACGCCACCTCGAAAAGGGCCGGGTGGTGATCTTTGCAGCCGGGGTCGGTGCGCCGTACTTCACCACCGATTCAGGCGCCGCCTTGCGGGCAGCGGAAATGCAATGCGATGCGCTGCTGAAGGGTACCAGCGTTGACGGGATCTACGATAGCGATCCCAAGACAAATCCCGATGCAAAACGTTACGATACAGTCGATTACTCGACAGTCCTTTCGCAGGATCTGAAGGTAATGGACGCCAGCGCGGTTGCTTTGTGCCGCGATAACAACATTCCGATCGTCGTCTTCTCGATCCGCGAAAAGGGCAACCTGGCCAAGGTGCTGCGCGGCGAGGGGACCCAGACGGTCGTCAAATAAGGACAGCTGCGATGGCAAAGTATGACAAAGCCGATCTCGAACGCCGGATGAAGGGCGCGGTCGAGGCGCTGCGCCACGATCTGGGCGGCCTGCGCACCGGGCGCGCCAACACCACGCTGCTCGAGCCGGTCAATGTCACGGTCTATGGCAGCCTGATGCCGCTCAACCAGGTCGCGACCATCTCGGCGCCCGAACCGCGGATGCTGACGGTGCAAGTGTGGGACAAGACCAACATTGGGCCGGTTGAAAAGGCGATCCGTTCGGCCGGTCTTGGCCTCAACCCGATCAACGATGGCAACACTTTGCGCCTGCCGATTCCCGACCTGACCGAGGATCGCCGCAAGGAGCTCGCCAAGCTCGCGCACACCTATGCCGAGAAGGCTCGGGTCGCTATCCGCAACGTCCGCCGCGATGGGATCGACAACCTCAAGACCGACGAGAACAAGAAGGAAATCTCGGAAGACGACCGCAAGCGCGGCGAAACCGAGGTCCAGAAACTGACCGACGAGCAGATCAAGGCGGTCGACGAAGTCGCCGCATCCAAAGAGCAGGAAATCATGGGGCGGTGAGCCTGCGCCAGGTCCAGGACAAGACATCGGGTAGCGGCACTTCCGCCCGCCACGTCGCCATCATCATGGACGGCAACGGACGCTGGGCGAAGAAGCGTCACCTGCCGCGTGCGGTCGGCCACCAGCGCGGGGTAGAGGCGGTGCGCGCCCTCGTCCGCGCGGCGCGCGAAATGGGGCTGGAGGTGCTCACGCTCTACGCCTTTTCGACCGAGAACTGGAACCGGCCCGAGGAGGAAGTCTCCTCGCTGATGGGGCTCTTGAAGCGCTACATCATGGCCGACTTGCGCGAATTCGTTGAAAACAACGTCCGGCTCAAGGTGATCGGCAATTACCGCGCGATGGCCCCCGATGTGGTCGCGCTGCTCGACGACGCGCTGGCGCAGACTTCCGCCAACGACGGCACGACGCTGGTGGTCGCGCTCAATTACGGCGCACAGGACGAGATCGCGCGCGCCGCCGCCAAGGCCGCGGCGAAGGGTCCGATCACCCCCGCAACAATTTCGGCAGAACTCGACACCGCCGGTCTCCCGCCGCTCGACCTGCTGATCCGCACTTCGGGCGAGGTCCGGCTGTCGAACTTCCTGCTGTGGCAGGCCGCCTATGCCGAGATGTGGTTCACCGACGTGCTCTGGCCCGACTTCAAACCCGCGCACCTTCAGGAAGCGCTCGATGCTTTTGCCCAACGGGAGCGGCGTTATGGGGGTCGCTGAGACTCTCCGGGCGCCCGATCTCCTGCCGCGCGTCGCCTCGGCGGTCGTCATGCTGGCACTCGTCGGTTTCGACATTTGGTTGGGCGGATGGGCGTTCGCTGCATTCGTGGCTCTCGTCGCGGTCGCGGTATATTGGGAATGGTGGGGGCTCGCACGTCGGCTGGCTTCGGGAGCTGGTTTGGTCGTCTGGATGTTAGGCGGTGCGCTCTATCTTGGCCTCGCGCTGATGACGTTGATCGCTTTGCGCACGGACGGATTGGCCCCGGCGGTCACGATACTCTTGGCGGTCATCGCGGTCGACATCGGTGCCTATTTCGCGGGGCGCATGATTGGAGGTCCGAAAATTGCTCCCCGGATCAGTCCATCCAAGACCTGGGCTGGCCTTGGCGGGGGTATTGTGGCTGCGACTCTCACATACGCGGCGCTTATCGGCTGGGTCTCCGGCTCGCGTCTTCACGAGAGCGCCTCAACGCAGCTCGGCTTGGCAATAGTCGCTGGCCCACTGACCGCGATCATCGCTCAGGTAGGCGACTTTTTCGAAAGCTGGATGAAACGCAGGGCAGGGCTCAAGGATTCCGGTTCGCTCATTCCCGGCCATGGCGGCTTGTTCGACCGGACAGACGGCATGATCGCGGTGTTGTTCGCCATCGGGCTGTTCATGCTGGCAACGATCGGCTGGCAACTGGCTTCGGGCGGTTCCTTGCTGCCAACCCCCGCATGACCCGCACTATCTCCATCCTCGGTGCCACCGGCTCGATCGGCGCCTCCACCCTCGACCTGATCCGGCGC
>JANOAD010000145.1:0-8376 GCA_031410955.1 Novosphingobium sp.
CCATAGAGGATCGCGAAGTTGATCGTCTTGGCGCGGCCGCGGGTGTCGCGGTTGACCTCGCCGAACATTTCCGTCGCGGTGCGCGCGTGGATGTCCTCGCCTGCCGCAAAAGCCTCTTTGAGCGAGGGCACATCGGCCATATGCGCGGCCAGCCGCAGCTCGATCTGGCTGTAATCGGCAGCAAGCAGGACGTTCCCCGGCTCGGCGACAAAGGCATCGCGGATCTGCCGTCCGAGTTCGGTGCGGATCGGGATGTTCATCAGATTGGGATCGGTCGAGGACAAGCGCCCGGTCTGCGCCCCGACCAGGCTGTAGCTGGTGTGCACGCGCCCGGTGCGCGGGTTGATCGCCGCCTGCAGCGCCTCGGTATAGGTCGAGCGCAGCTTCGACAGCTGGCGCCATTCGAGCACTTTGGTAGCGACTTCGGCGCCCTCTCCGGCGAGCCGTTCCAGCACCGAGACATCGGTCGAAAAGTCGCCCGACTTGCCCTTCTTGCCGCCCTTGTAGCCCAACTTGTCGAACAGGATTTCGCCCAGCTGCTTGGGACTGCCGATGGTGAAGGGCTGCCCGGCCGCTTGGTAGATCGTCGCCTCAAGCTTGGCGATTTCCTCGGCGAAGGTGGCCGACAGCCCGGCCAGTCGATCACGATCGACCTTGATCCCGGCGCGCTCCATGGCGGCCACAATCGGAATCAGCGGGCGGTCGACCCGCTCGTAGATCCGCGTTGCTGCCTCTTCGCTGAGCCGGGGTTTGAGCGCGCGGTGCAGCCGCCAGGTCACCTCGGCATCTTCGGCGGCATATTCGGTGGCGCGATCGAGCGGCACTTCGCCGAACGGGATCAGCTTTTTGCCGGTGCCGCAAACGTCCTTGAAGGTCAGCGTGGTGTGGCCAAGATGGCGGGTGGACAGCTCGTCCATCCCGTGGCCGCCGCCGATCCCGTCCTCGCTCCGCCCGGCATCGAGATCGAAGCTCATCACCATCGTATCGTCGATCGGGCTGACCATGATGCCGTGCCGGGAGAGGACGTTGATGTCGTATTTGATATTTTGTCCGATCTTGAGCACCGCATCGCTTTCGAGCAGCGGTTTGAGGATCGCCACAGCCTCGGCCATCGGGACCTGCTGCGGGGTCTGCGCGAACATGTCGGTCCCGCCGTGCGCCAGCGGAATGTAACAGGCGTCCCCGGCGCCGAGCGACAAGCTCACCCCGGCAAGATCCGCCCTCATCGCATCAAGCGCGGTGGTTTCGGTATCGACCGCGACCAGCCGCGCGGCAAAGGCTCGGTCGACCCATTCCTGAAGCGCAGCGGCGGTCTGCACGCAGGCGTAGGCCGACCGGTCGATGGGTGGCAGTTCGGGTAGCAGCTGGCGGCTGCTACCGACCGCCGCGGCTGCCCCGGCAGTTGCCGCCTTGGCCGGCTGAAGGTCGGTGCGCCGCTCCGGGCTGCCCCGCCCGTCGCCGAGCCGCTTCAAGAGGCTGATGAAGCCATGCCGGGTGAGGAATTCGGCGAGCGGATCGGGCGGGATAGTGCCCAGTTTGAAATCGTCGATGGCAATCGGCAGCGGGCAATCTTCCTTGAGTGCGACCAGCACCCGGCTCAATCGCGCCATATCGGCCTGCTCGATCAGGCTTTCCTGCATCTTGCTCGGCTTCATCGTCGGCGCGGCGGCGAGCGCCGCGTCGAGACTGCCATACTCCTGGATCAGCTTGGTCGCGGTCTTGGGCCCGATGCCGCGGATGCCCGGCACGTTGTCGACCGCATCGCCCATCAGCGCGAGCACATCGCCGACCAGATCGGGCGCGACGCCGAACTTCTCCATCACTTCGGGAATGTCGATCCGCTGGTTCTTCATGGTATCGAGCATATCGATGCAGCCCCCGCGTGTTCCGCATTTACCGACCAGCTGCATCAAGTCTTTGTCCGAGGAGACGATCGTCACGTCCCAGCCGCGCAGCGTCGCGGCGCGGGCGTAAGAGGCGATCATGTCGTCGGCCTCGACATTGTCTTCCTCGATCAGCGGCAGCGAAAATGCCCGGGTGGCATCGCGGATCAGCGGAAACTGCGGCACCAGATCCTCGGGCGGGGGCGGGCGGTTGGCTTTGTACTTGTCATAAAGGTCGTTGCGGAACGACTTGGACGATTTGTCGAGGATCACCGCCAAGTGGGTCGGACCGTCGGCCTTGTTGAGGTCGTCGGCCAGTTTCCACAGCATCGTGGTATAGCCGTAAACCGCGCCGACGGGCGTGCCTTGCGGGTCGGTCAAGGGCGGAAGCCGGTGATAGGCGCGAAAGATATAGGCCGATCCGTCGACCAGATAGAGATGCTGCTTGGCGTCCATCGGGCTACGCTAGCAGTTGCTTAGGGCGGGTGTAAGGCCCCCCTAAGACGCGAATCGCCGCCGCAGCCGGTGGCGCGTTCGGGCGTCACGCGGATGCCACATTTTGTTGCTAATTGGTCCGAGGCGCGGAATTGCGCGCCCTTGCTGCAGCCCGGCGACTATTGCTTGCGTCACGGCATGAAGGTGACTATTTGAGCGGCGAAGTCTACCGTCTTGGTTGGCTTTCCGTTCGGGTGTCTGGCTTCGGCCTGATTCCCGCACGTGGTCCACTCGCTGTTCAAGGAATAACAATTCATGCGCAAGATCATTTTCGCAGCCGCTGTTGCCAGCGCCGCTCTCGCCCTCTCGGCTTGCAAGAAGGACGCTGATGACGTTGCCGTCATCGCTTCGGACGCCGTGACCGACACTGCTTCGATGGGTGCCGACGCCGGTACGGCTGTCTCCGATGCGACCTCGGCTGTTGCCGGTGCCGCTGCTTCGGCCGGCTCGGTCGCCAGCACCGCCACCACCGACGCCGTCAAGGAAGCCGGCGCTGCTGCCGACAAGGCTGCTTCGGACGCTGCGACGAAGATGTAATCTTCGCCGTCAGGCAATTGGATCGGGGCGCCGGGGCAACCTGGCGCCCCTTTTCTTTGCTTGGCGCGCACGCCTGCTTGATATTGTTTAATCGCGCGATTAAACCTTCGGGCCATCGGCCGTTGCGCCGTAAGGAGGATGCGGCGTGACCACTTCCCCGGCCCAGGGCCAGAGCGAAGCGCTGATCAGTGGGCTGACCGCCGCGATGGCGCGCGTCGGCCTGCCGCCGCCCGGCGGCCTCGAACGCTTGTCGGGCGGGGCCAACATGGAAAGCTGGCGCTTCAGCGCCGGCACGACGCCCTGCGTGCTGCGCCGCGCGCCGTCACTCGAAATGATGGCGGGCCGGCCGATGAACCACGCTGGCGAAGCTGCCTTGATCCGTGCCGCCCGCGCCGCCGGGGTGATGGCACCCGAAGTGCTGGTCGAGCTCGAACCGGGCGACGAAATCGGGTCGGGCTACGTCATGCGCGCGATCCCAGGTTCACCCGATCCGAACGTGTTCCTGGCCGAGGCTGACCCGGAACTGGGAATTCGCGATATCGCCCGCGAACTCGTCGCCACGCACCGCATTGACCCCGCCTGCCTGTCGGTGCCGGTCATGGATACCGCTGAAGCGCTAGGCGAGCTGCGCACGAGCTTTCTCAGCTTTGGCGGCGACCGCCCGATCCTCGCGCTTGCGCTGCGCTGGCTTGAAGGAAACATTCCACCGCCGACCGAGCCAAGGCTGGTCCACGGTGATTTCCGGCTCGGCAACCTGATGTTCGAACATGGCCGGCTGACCGGCGTGCTCGACTGGGAACTGGCGCACCTTGGCGATTGGCATGAGGACCTGGCGTTCGGCTGCATGACAGTGTGGCGGTTCTCACGCCCCGATCGACCCGGTTACGGCCTGACCACCGTCGACCAACTTGTGTGGGCCTACGAAGAGGCCGGCGGCGAATGCTTCGATCCTGAGCGCTTCCGCTTCTGGACGATCTATCGGACGTTCTGGTGGGCCATCGGCTGCCTGAAAATGGGCGGCTACTGGCGCGCCGGCGAGGATCGCTCGGTCGAACGCGTGGTGGTCGCACGGCGTACGTCCGAGCAGGAACTTGACCTGCTGCTGCTGCTGGAAGAACTGGCGCCCGAAGAAGAGCGCTCGCGTCCATTGCCTCCGGCCCGGCCTCAGCTGGCACTGGGAAGCGGTGAACCAAGCGGGGCTGAGATCCTGACGGCCGTGTCCGACTGGCTCGCCAGCGATGTGAAGCCACTGGTCAGCGGGCGCGGCAAATTCGACCTTGCCGTGGCGCGCAATGCCCTTGGCATCGTGGTACGCGAGCTTGAGCAACGCCCCCAAGCCGAAGATGCCGAACTCGCCGCCGAATTGATCGCGGGCAAGGCCACCCTCGCCACCCCAGGCCTATTGGCGAAATTGCGCCGCATGGCGCTGGGCAAGCTGGCCGCCGACATGCCGAAATATCCCGCCCTCGCCACCGCGCGGGCGCTCTGGGAAGGACCCTGACATGGATTTTGCGATTGCCCCCGAGCTGACGGCCTATCTCGCCGAGCTGGACAAGTTCATCGAGGCGGAGATCAAGCCGCTTCAGGCCCAGGACGACAACGAGCGGTTCTTCGACCATCGCCGCGAATATGCCCGCACCGATTTCGAGAACCAGGGCCTGCCGCGTCACGAATGGGAAATGCTGCTGCGCGAAGCCTCGATCCGCGCCGACAAGGCCGGACACTGGCGCTTCTCCGCGCCCAAGAAATACGGTGGCAAGGATGGATCCAACCTGTGGATGGCAGTAATCCGCGACCGTTTCGCGGCGATGGGGCTGGGCCTGCACAACGACCTGCAGAACGAGCATTCGATCGTCGGCAACTTCCCGTTCGTCAACATGTTCGAACACTTCGGCACACCCGAACAACAGGAGGAATTCATCCTCGGCGGGTTCGAGCGCAAGCGCCGCGTGGCCTTCGGGTTGACCGAACCCGACCACGGCTCGGACGCAACCTTCATGGAAACCAGGGCGGTGCGTGAAACTCGCGATGGCGTGCCCGGCTGGCGGATCGACGGGCGCAAGATGTGGATCACCGGCATGCACGTCGCCACCCACTGCGCCGCATTCTGCCGCACTTCGGGCAAGGACGGCGATGCCAAGGGGATCACCTGCATCCTTGTGCCGATCGACAACCCCGGCATGGTGGTCGACGAGTACATGTGGACCTTCAACATGCCGACCGACCACCCGCGCATGCATTTCGAGAATTGCTGGGTGCCCGAAAGCGCAGTGCTCGGACCGGTCGATGGCGGGCTGTCGATCGCGCAGAGCTTCGTTCACCAGAACCGCATTCGCCAAGCCGCCAGCTCATTGGGCGCGGCGACGTACTGCGTCGAGGAATCGGTCAAGTACGCGCGCGAGCGCAAGCCGTTCGGGCAAGAACTGGCGCGCAACCAGGGGATCCAGTTCCCCTTGGTCGAGCTTGCCACCCAGTGCGAGATGCTGCGTTCAATGATCTACAAGACCGCGTGGGAGATGGACCAGCTGCCGCACAAGGAGCTGGAGCACCAGCTCTCGGACAAAATCAGCATGTGCAATTATTACGCGAACCGGCTGGTCTGCGAGGCTGCCGACCGCGCGATGCAGGTCCACGGCGGGATCGGCTATTCACGGCACAAGCCGTTCGAGCACATCTATCGCCACCACCGCCGCTACCGGATCACCGAAGGTGCCGAGGAAATCCAGATGCGGAAAGTGGGCGCCTACCTGTTCGGCTACCTGGGGCCGAGGAAGGCGATGTTCGCCAAGGACTAGTGCTGTACCGCCACCCGGTAGCCGCTGCTCTCGACCTGGTAGCCATCGTAAAGCGCGCGGGTGATCTGGGCGATCTTCGCGTCGCGACCCGCATGGCCACCCTGCCCGGTGACGTAGATTGCCACGGCATAGACGTGCCCGTCGCCGGTCTGGATCAGGCCGACGTCGCTCGAGGTGTTGGACAGCGTGCCGGTCTTGTGCGCGACCACCACGTCGCCAGGCAGCTGCGAGCGCATCCGGCGCTTGCCGGTGACGCATTGTTCCATCGTCGCGAACAGGAACGAGCGGCTCGGCGTCGATAGCCAGCGCCCCTGATAGAGGCCGGCGAGCAGGCCGACCATCGCCCGGGGCGTGGTGCTGTCACGGCTGTCGATCATCCGCGCCGGATCGTATTCGCCATCGTCGCGCACCAGGGTGGCAATATCTCGGTCAAGGTGCAGACCGGTGTTGCCCGACGCGCGCAGCCAGCGATTGACTGCCGGCGGCCCGCCCACTGCAGCGAGCAGCGCATCGGTCGCCATATTGTCCGAATGGATCAGCGACCTCTCGATCAGCTGCTGTCCGGTCATTAGCCTGCCGGCGCGCACCGGGGCGACCAGCGAGGAATACTTCTTCGACTTGACCGGGACCATCATCGGATAGCTGGCAGCGAGGCTGAGCTTGCCGTTGTCGACCATGTCGAGGAATGTCGCTGCGACGGCGATCTTGCCGGTCGAGGCCATCGGGAACGGCGTATCACCCAGAACATTGACCGAACGGCCGGTGGCAAGGTCGATCGCCGCTACGCCGATCCGCCCCGAGCTTCCATCGGCCAGCGCGAAAACCTGCGCGTCAAGCGCCGAGGCATAAGAATTCGGGCGCGGCTGGGCAATGTAGGGCCGGACCGAAACGGGCAAGGCGCGCTGCGCCGATTCGCTGCTGGCCTGAACCTTGGGCTGGGCCTTGATCTGGACCGCCCTGGCCGGCGCCTGCAGCTGGGTCCCACGCTGCGGCGTGGAAGCAACGAAGGCGCGGTCGAATTCGCTTTCGAGCGAACCGGCGAATGCAGGAGTGATCGGCGCGGAAACCGCACCGGCCAGCGCCAAGCCAGCAAACACCCGCCAAATCAGTCCCTTGGTCATGCCACCCGCGTTAGCCCAAACATGCTTTCTGTTTGGCTAACGTCCGGAAGAACGCCTAGCCGCACGCGACGAACCGCGCGAATTGTGCGGGGAAATGAGTATTTTGCCGGAACCCGCAATAAAACAGGGCCGGGAAGACATGATCTTCCCGGCCCCGATTTGTGCCTGGTGGCAAAGGGTTCTGACTTAGAAGTCCATCCCGCCCATGCCGCCCATGCCGCCGCCGCCCATGCCGCCCATGGCCGGCTTGTCGTCGGGCTTGTCCGAGATCGCGGCTTCGGTGGTGATCAGCAGGCCGGCCACCGAGGCGGCGTCCTGTAGGGCAATCCGCACCACCTTGGTCGGATCGATCACCCCGGCCGCAACCAGGTTTTCGTAGACGTCGGTCGCGGCGTTGAAGCCCTGGGTTTCATCGCCTTCGCGCAGCAGGTTACCCGACACCACGGCGCCGTCGTGGCCCGCGTTGGTGGCGATCTGCTTGAGCGGGGTGGTGATCGCCTTGCGGACGATGTCGATGCCCTTGGTCTGGTCGTCGTTGGCGCCCTTCATGCCTTCGAGAGCCTTGGTCGCATAGAGCAGCGCGGTACCGCCGCCGGGGACGATGCCTTCTTCAACCGCAGCGCGGGTGGCGTGGAGCGCATCGTCGACGCGGTCCTTGCGTTCCTTAACTTCGACTTCCGAAGCGCCGCCGACCTTGATCACGGCAACCCCGCCGGCCAACTTGGCCAGACGTTCCTGCAGCTTTTCCTTGTCGTAGTCGCTGGTGGTGGTTTCGATCTGGGCGCGGATCTGTTCGACCCGGCTCTTGATCTCGTCCGCCGAGCCTTCACCGTCGATAATCGTGGTGTTGTCCTTGTCGATGGTGACGCGCTTGGCCTGGCCGAGCATGCCGAGCGTAACCGATTCCAGCTTGATGCCCAGATCTTCGCTGATCATCTCGCCCTTGGTCAGGATCGCGATGTCCTGCAGCATCGCCTTACGGCGATCGCCGAACCCGGGAGCCTTGACCGCAGCGATCTTGAGCCCGCCGCGCAGCTTGTTGACCACCAGGGTGGCCAGCGCTTCGCCTTCGATGTCTTCGGCGATGATCAGCAGCGGACGGCCCGACTGGACCACCGCTTCGAGCACCGGCAGCATCGACTGCAGGTTCGAGAGCTTCTTTTCGTGGATCAGGACATAAGGATTTTCCAGCTCCACAGTCATCTTGTCAGGGTTGGTGATGAAGTAGGGCGAAAGATAACCGCGGTCGAACTGCATGCCTTCGACGACATCGAGTTCGAACTCGAGCCCCTTGGCTTCCTCGACGGTGATCACGCCTTCCTTGCCGACCTTTTCCATCGCTTCGGCGATCTTGTTGCCGACATCGGTGTCGCCGTTGGACGAGATGATCCCGACCTGGGCGATATCCTTGGAACCGGACACTGGCACCGAACGCTTGACGAGATCGGCGACCACTGCGGTCACGGCAAGATCGATCCCGCGCTTGAGGTCCATCGGGTTCATGCCGGCGGCGACCGAGGTCATGCCTTCGCGCACGATCGCCTG
>JANOAD010000146.1:0-2555 GCA_031410955.1 Novosphingobium sp.
CACTGGCGGGGAGCAAGCGTCCCGCACTGATGCTGTCGGGCGGGCTCGATTCGTCGCTGGTGGCTGTCAAGGCGCTGGAGGTCATGCCAGCACAGGCACCGCTCAACTCCTATACCTTCGTGGTCGAGCCGGGCTGGGTCCGGTACGATCATCCCCGGCGGATCACCGATGAGCGGCCGCTGGTCGAGGCCTTCTGCGCGATGCACCCGCGCCTCATCCCGCACTACTGCGACAATGCTGACCGCGGGCTCGACTACAAGCTCACCGAACTGTTCTTCGCCACCGGCAGCGCGCCGCAGGGGGTCGCCAATCTCGGCGTCTATCACTCGCTGTGGGAAGCCGCGCGCAGCGACGGCTGCGACAGGGTGCTGCTGGGCGAATTTGGCAACATGACCGTCAGTACCGACGCAAACTGGGCCTTCAGCGAATACCTGATCGGGCTGCGCTGGCGGCAACTGTACCTCGCATTGCGCGATGCGCCCAAAGATGGCCGCTCGATCGTGCGGCGGCTGCTGGCGCTGGCGGTCTTCCCGTTCCTGCCCGACCGCGCTTGGCAGTGGCAGCGTCGGGTGCGCAAGGTGCCGAACCTTTACCATCAGGCTTCCTCGCTCCGGCCTGACTATGCCGAGCAGTCGGGAGCGCTGGCACGATCTCGCGCCGCGGGCCTGCCCAATCCGCGCTTCCCGCTGCGCGACCGGCTCGCCACGATGCGCGAAGTCCACTCCAACACTTGGGGCGAATTTTCGGACATCTACGCCGGCTTCACCCAGATTTACGGAATGGAGCAGCGCGACCCGACCGCATACCGCCCGTTCTTCGAGTTCTGCGCCGGCCTGCCCAGCGACACCTTCCTGCGCGATGGGCAGGACCGCTGGCTGGCGCGCGAGATGCTGCGCGGGCAGATGCCCGAGCAAGCGCGGCTGGAGAAACGCACCGGTCGCCACAATGCCGACTGGCACGCCAAGCTGACCCGCCAGCGCGAAGGCCTGCTGCGCGAAGTCGATGCGCTTGCCCGGGTGCCGCGGCTTGCCGCAATGTTCGATCTTGAGAAGGTACGCGCGGCACTTGAAGACTGGCCTGCGACGGGAGCGATACCGGACGCCGAGCGGATGGCGCGCGAAGTGGTCGTGCCGCGCGCGATCATCATGGCGCGGTTCGTCAACTACATCGAGGGCCGCAACCTCGAGCTGTAAGCCGGCGCTAACGCCCTAGCGCGGCGGCGTAAACTTCGGGGAGGAAGCGCGGCGCCTGCGCTTCGGCGAGCGCGTGAGCGCGCGGATCGTCGACATCGAGCCACCAGGCCCCGCCAATTTCCCAGGTCGCGGCGCGGCCATTATCGGCCAGCCGCTGCATGCCTTCGGAAAGACTCCCCGCCTGTCCGGCAGCAATCGCGCCGCGGATCGACTCGGTGAGTTCGGCGGTACACAGGAAGGCACCGCAATCGACCGCATCGTAGGAGGGGATCGTCTTGCCGATGGCGCGGATGAACCCGCGCTCGTCGCGCTCGACCCAGGTCGCATCGTCGGGATCGATCGACGGATCATCGGTGCGCCGGTCGACTGCCAGCGTCACGCCGCGATCCGGGCCGCCCTGCTGGGCGAGCCCGGACAGGATCGGGGCGGAAAAGACGTGGTCGGACATCATCAGCAGGTAGTCGCCCTGGGTCCGTTCGGCCCCGGCAAGCACCGACCAGCCGTTGGGCTTCGACCAATCCGCCACGCGCGCCGCTTCGACCATCATCCCTGCGCGTTCGGAGAGAGCCGGAAGCGCCGCTTCGAGCCGCTGGGCCTCATGCCCGGTGACCACGATGACCCGCTCTGCGCCCGCCGCCTTGGCCTGCCGCACCCCGAGTTCGAGCAACGGCACCCCGGTGATCGGAGTCATCGGCTTCGAATCGGAAATTTCGCGCAGGCGGCTACCGAAACCGGCTGCGATGATCACGGCGTCCATCAGGCGCTCCATACAGAAACGGCGCCGGTATGCCCCGGCGCCGTTTCAATGTTCAGTCCGCTATGGCTTATTCGGCCGCGAGCGGGGCTTCCGAGATGTATTCATCGACCATCTGCGCGGCGAGATCGTCGTTGAACTGCTGCGGCGGGTGCTTGCAGAAGTAAGCCGACGGGCCGATCAGCGCCCCGCCTTCACCGCGTTCGAGCGCGACCTTGGCGCAGCGAATCGCATCCATTACGCAGGCCGCCGAGTTGGGGCTGTCTTCAACCGAGAGGCGCAGCTCCAGTTCCATCGGGACATTGCCCCACTGCAAGCCTTCGAGCCGCAGGAAGCACAGCTTGTTGTCCTTCTGCCACGGCACATAGTCCGACGGACCGACGTGGATGTTTTCGTCCGCGAGGCGCTGGGCGAGCATCGCCTGCACGGCTTCGGTCTTCGATTCCTTCTTGCTGCCGAGCCGCTGGCGATCGAGCATGTTCATGAAATCGGTGTTGCCGCCGGTGTTGAGCTGGTAAGTCCGTTCGACCGTGACGCCGCGCGCGGCGAACAGGCTGGACAGCACGCGGTGGACGATCGTCGCCCCGACCTGCGCCTTGATGTCGTCA
>JANOAD010000147.1:0-10639 GCA_031410955.1 Novosphingobium sp.
CCAACCCAGCGGCAAGAAAGCTCCGCGCGGTTTGCGCACCGCCTTCGACCATCAGGTACTGCGCGCCTTCGATTTGAGCGATGTCATCGGGCGCCGCGAGCTTGTGCCAACCATCGGGTGCTTCGCCCGAAGTCAGCAGACAGCGTTCGGGGCTGCGCACCTCGAGCCCGGGCAAGCGCACGTCGAGCCGCGACGCGTCGGCCTCGAGCGTGCCGCGCCCGACCAGGATTGCATCCATTCGTGCGCGCCAGGCATGGCAATGCGCGCGTGCATCCGGCCCGGTCAGCCACTGGCCTTCGCCGGGCGGGGGCCTGAGGCGCTGATCTGCAGACAGCGCCAGCTTGAGGGTCACATGCGGGCGATGCTTGACGGTGCGGGTGAGGTATCCGGCAAGGCTGTTCGCGCAGTCCAAGCAACCCACAAGCTCAGCTTCAATCCCAGCCGCGCGCAAGCGGGCAATCCCTTGCCCCGCGGTGCGCGGATCGGGATCGCCGCAGCCGATCACTACCCGCGCCGCGCCCGATCCGGCGAGAAGATCGGCACAGGCGGGGCCGCGCAGGCTGTCGTGCGCGCAGGGCTCAAGCGTAACGTAGATCGTGGCCCCGGCCGCCGCACTGCCAGCTGCGGCCAGCGCTTCGGCCTCGGCATGCGGGCGACCGCCCGGCTGGGTCCAGCCGCGCGCGATCAGGCGCCCATCCTTGACCACCAGCGCGGCAACCGCAGGATTGGGTCGGGTAAGCGGAATACCGCGCCGGGCCAGCCGCGCTGCGGCGCCAAGCCAGCGGCGGTCTTCGTCAGTTACCAACCGGCGTCTGCGTCTTGGGCATGTTGAGGCTGGCGCCGGTGCGGGCCTCAGCGTCCTTCTTCGCCTGCTCGGCGGCCTTGTCGGCGTCGGCCTTTTTCTTCATCGTGTCGACATCCACACCGGTGGCGCGGCCCACGGTCATCCACAGCCGCTGCGCTTCGGCGTCGGCCGCAGCTTGGGCCATTTCGCGCGCATCCTTGTCTTTCTGGTTGGCGACAATGAACGCCTTTGTTTCCGCTTCGGTGCGATCGGCCGGCCAGGAATTGATGTAGTCAATCTCGGGCAGCTTGCGATCGGCGACCCAGTTCTGGGTCACTGCAAGGCCGCCGAACAGCCCCAGTGTGACCAGCGCCGAAAGCGCGACATAGCGCCAGCGCGTCGGTCCGGCATCGCGGAACACATCGCGGAACTCCGTAATCGCCCCGGCTGGGTTGACGTTCTTCATGAATGACATAGCCCCAAGATAGTGGAGGCCGCGTCGCTGCGCCAGTAGTCAGTTGTAGTCGACCGAAATCGGGATTCGCCCACGATAGTTGCCGCCGCGGCTGCCATTGATGATCAGCCGCGCGCCAAAGCTGAACTCCAGCTCGCCATTGGCGTTGAGTTGAGGATGGGGCGGCAGGTCGGTGGTAAATTGGGCGAGCCTGGCCTGGCCGCCGTCGGGCGTGGACATCTCGACCGTGTCAGGCAGGTCGATCCGCACCTCGCGCAGTGGCACCCCGGTGATCCGGCCGTGCCCGGTCACCGCGATCCCGCCAAGGTCGATGACTTCGCCGGTGGTGCGCTTGGTACCGTCGGTAGCGGACAATTCGGCGCTGCCGCCCTGGCGCCCGGTGAGCGCGAGCTTGCTGAAGTTGAGGTCGGCCCAGATCTCGATGGTCAAAGGGCGTTCGCCGGGTTTGGCACTGCTGTCGCCGTAGCACAGGCGGCAGCTGTCCTGCGCCGCCGCCGGAGCGCACAGCAGAAGCGCTATAACAAGGGCAAAGGTCCGCACCATGCTGCCATCGTGGGGCCGCATGGTTAATTTGGCGTTACGCGGTTCTACCCAAAGGGCACGTAGAGCCCGCGGCCATGCCGCTTGAGCCAGCGGTTGGCGGCGCGCATGTCACCGTCGTAGAGCTCGTCCAGCAGCGCGTGAAAGGCCGGACTGTGATCGAAATGGACGAGGTGCGCGACCTCGTGCGCGACCACCGAACGGCGTACTTCGACCGGGGCCATGACCAGCCGCCAGTTCATCCGGATAGTGCCCTGGCGCGCGCAGCTGCCCCAGCGGCGCTGGGCGCTCGACAGCAGGAGCCGGGCAAGCGGCTGGCCGGCGCGCGCGCAATAGAAGGCGAGATCTTCCACCATCAGCCGGCGCGCTTCGCCTTCAAGCCAGCGCTTGAGCCGTGCCGGGACCGATTCGGGGGGGCCGCCGAGCACCAGCTCGCCCTCGTCGATGGTGACCCGACGCGGCGCGGTGGGATCGTGACGCACGGTCAGGCTTGCTCCGCAAAATTGAATCTCGGCGCCATGGCCCAGCACGAATGGCTCGGGCACTGCGGCCAACTGGCCGGCGATCCATCCCGCGCGCCGGTGGGCGAATTCCAGCGCTTCGGTGGTGCGGCCCCATTGCGGCAGGGTGATCCTGACCGCGCTGCCATCGGGGGCGAGCCGCATGGTCATGCGCTTGGCCAGCGGGTTGCGGCGCAGCACGACCGGGATCATCCGCCCGGCCACTTCGACCTGCGGTTCCGGCTCGTTCCTGCGCAGCCAGTCAATCATCGGCGAACTCAACTCCTGGCGGCAATATTACATGCTGCTCAAGCGGGCCGGCAAGGTCTTCGGAGATGGCCTTCCCCCGAACCGACACGCCTGCAGCATGAACCGCTTCGGGATCGCCGCAAACCAGATAGTGCCACGCGGGAAGCTCCTCGCCCGCAGCGCGCAGGACATAGGCGCAGGTTGCGGGCAGCCAGGTGAGCGACATGGCGAGCGCGGGGTTGAGCTTTAGGCAATCGGGCACCTGCGCCTTGCGGTGCTTGTAATCGCTGCACCGCGCCGAGGGGATGTCGAGGAGGCGGCAGGCGACGTTGGTCGGATAGATGATACCGGTGTCCTCATCCTCGGCCTTGTGCAGGCAGCACTGGCCGCAGCCGTCGCACAGCGCTTCCCATTCGGGCCGGGTCAGGCTTTCGATCGGCAGGGTCCAGAAGCGGTCGCGCATTACTTTATCGACTTGGCGAGATCCGCAGCGACGGCATCGGGTCCATCGAAGGTCGGCAGGATCTCGATCGGCCCGCCACCTCGCCCAAGCAGGATGGCGTGGCGGGTATGCTCCATCAGGTACCCGCCCGGGGTTTCGCGGCCCTTGCTCTTGACCACCATGAACTTGGCCGCGACCGCGTCGATCTCCGCCTGGCTGCCGCTCAGCCCGATCAGCTTGGGCGAAAAGGCGGCGGCGAACTGCCCGACCCGTTGCGGTGTATCGCGCGCCGGGTCGATGGTGATGAAGAAGGGCTGGATCTCGGCGGCGAGCGCGGGGTTTGCCTTGGCGAAGCGAGTCAAGCCCTGGATCAGCACGTTCATATCGGTCGGGCAGGCATCGGGGCAGAAGGTGTAGCCGAAGTAGACGATCCGGTACTTGCCCTTGAAACTGTCTGAGGAGACGCGCTTGCCGTCCTTGCCGGTGAGGGTGAAGGGCCCGCCGACAGTGGAATCGGTCAGCGAGACCCCGGCAATGGGCGGCGGTTCGCTCCGGCTCTGCTGGCAGGCACCCAGCGCCAGCGCGGCCCCGAGAAAAATCGTACGAAAAGGCTGAAACATGGCGCGGTGGTTCATGCTCTGCTAAACCGCGCCGCGCAAGGAGCGTTTCGGGCAGGACGTTGATTCTGCCGCAGGCGCCCACGCAACAGGAGGAATCTGGTCCGTGCTGAAGTTTCGTAAGTTGACCCTGGCACTCGCCGCGATGGTGACTGCCGCTTTGGCGGTCCCTGCGCCCGCGCTGGCGCAGTTTTCCGACAGCTACAAATTCCTCGAAGCCGTGCGCAAGCGCAATGACGAGGATCTGCAAAAGCTGTTCGAAAAGGGCGGGCCGACGCTCGTCAATACCCGCGACCAGACCAGCCTCGACACCGGGCTGCATATTGCTGCGCGGCAGAAGAACCTGCGCTACGTCAACTTTCTGATCGCCGCCGGGGCCAATGTGAACATGCGCAATGCGGATGGGGAGACGCCGCTGGTGATCGCCTGTAACCTTGGCTTTATCGAAGCCGTGCCAGCGCTGATCGCGGCCGGAGCCAAGGTGGATGAACCCAACTCGACCGGCGAAACCCCGCTGATCACGGCGGTTCACAACCGCAACATCGAACTCATGCGGATGCTGCTGCAAGCCGGGGCGAGCCCCGATCGCAAGGACAATTCGGGTCGCAGTGCGCGCGACTATGCAACGCTCGATCCCAAGAGCGAGACCCTGCTGGCCGAGATCAAGGCCAATGCCAAGGTCAAGCCCGCTACCGGTAAACCGGTGTTCGGTCCCAATTGACCCAGCCTGAAAGCCTTGCCGCGCTGCGCCTTGCGCTCGCCCCGGCCGTTGCCGACGCTGCCGCGTTCGATGGCTGGAGCGATGCCGCGGTCGACAGTGCAGCCACCGCGCAAGGGATCGACCCGGCCAGCGCGCGCTATGCGTTCGATGGCGGGGCGATGACGATGATCGAGGCCTGGGCCGGCAGCGTCGATGCGGCGATGGCCGAAGCTTTCCCGCCGGAACGGATTGCCGCAATGAAGGTCCGCGAACGGATCCGCAGCCTCGTCCAGTTCCGGCTCGATGCGATCGTGGACCAGAAGGAAGCGCTGCGCCGCGCGGTGGCGATCATGGCCATGCCGCAGAACGCAGCCCGCGCCGCCAAGCTCGGCTGGCACAGCGCCGATGCGATGTGGCGACTCGCCGGGGATACGGCGACCGACTACAACCACTATACCAAGCGGCTTACCTTGGGTTCGATCTACGCCGCGACGCTGGCGGTCTATGTGAACGACACCAGCGCGGATCATTCGGATACCAAGGCCTTCCTCGACCGCCGGATCGATGGGATCATGAAGTTCGAAAAGGCCAAGGCCCGCATCCTCAAGCCGCGCGACGAGCAGTTCAGCGTGGCGCGGTTGCTTGGAAGGTTGCGCTATCCGGCGCGTTGAGCGCGAATTCTCCTTGCGACTTCGATCACGCGCGGCATTACTTGCCGCGTCGACATGTGTTCGACCGGCTTGGGCCGAAAGGGGAGAATTGACATGAACAGCATTATTCGAAGTGCCGTCGCGGTTGCTGCGCTGGGCTGCGCTGCGCCCGCTTTCGCCCAAGCGCAAGCGGTCGACCCGGTGGCGCGCGCCGAAGCGGCGCAAGCGCTCGCCGCAGCGAATTCGCCGAAGATCACCAAGACCACCGTGGTCGCCACCGACATCGCCGGGACACCGGCCGTGTCGGATCCCAACGGAACCGTCGGTACCATGCTGATGCAGGTGATCGCGACAGATCCGAACGTCGCCGGCTACCTCGGGTTCAAATACGGCGCCGACGGCAAGGGCGTAGTCAACTTCTGGGTCAAGACCCGCGGCGCGAAGATGAACACCTTCGACGCGGTTCAGGCAGGGGATCGGGTGGTCACTGACCTGTGGCAGGCCGGCACCGGCAGCCAGACCGGGCATGTCGGCGGGGCTCGCGTTATCGTGGACGCGAAGCCGACCAATGCCGGCGAAGTCGCGGGTCGCTGGGTGCTGTTCACCGGCACCGGCGTCCATATCAGCCAGGCTTCGCCGCAGTATCCCAACCGCTTCGGCCCAATCAACGCGATCGTCGCCAACAGCTTCCAGCAGGTGCTGTTTCCGGGCGGCCTTGGTGGCCTCCTGCCGCCGCCGGGGGCGAACTTTGGCGGCTGGGTGGTGATCGGCGCGGGCGCGAGTTCGGCCGGGTTCAGTCCGCTCAAATTCCTCTCGTCGAACGCGCAACTGCTCGCCGTACCCGAACCGGGGTCGTTCGAAGTCGACGCAGGTGCCGTGCCCTATTTCACCAAGGCCGACGGGGTCCGGCGCAGCATCGTCCTGAGCGACACCGCCGCGCCCACGGTCAAGCCCCTCGCCGCAGCCGGGACCGGAGCGAGCGCGAAGATCGACGCACAGGGCAATTCAGGGATTATAACCTTGACCACCGGCAGCGCTCCGACCTCGGGCGACCAGTTCAATGTGACATATGCCCACCCCTATCCCAGTGCCAGCTATCCGGTGATCGCGGCAGCCAATGCCGCGAGCATGAACGCTGTGCGAAACGGGTTTCTCGAGGCCACCCCGGCGGGATTCATGCTCAACGTCCCGGCAGGGCTGGCACCAAACACCGCTTACGCCATCACCTTTAACGCACCGGGCAAGTGATATCCGGTTACTAATGCGAATGACTTGCAATATCGGACTCGCTGTGGCAGCGCGATTGGCATGACGCTCGACCTGCTTCCTATCGGCCAGCGCGCGGTGGTCACCGTGGTCGACTGGGCCGCGCTTGCACCCGATGAGGCGCAGCGGCTGCAGGCGCTCGGGCTCGATGTCGGCGCGCGGGTTGCGCTGGCGCATCGCGGGGTCATGGGCGGAAGCGATCCGCTGGCGGTGACGATCGGACGGATGACCGTCGCCTTGCGGCGCAACCACGCCCGCGCGATGACGGTCGGGACTGTTTGACATGACCCAGCAGCGCAGTGCCGCGCTGGTCGGCAATCCCAACGCGGGCAAGAGCGCGCTGTTCAACGCGCTGACCGGAGCGCGGCAGAAGATCGCCAATTATCCCGGCGTCACGGTCGAACGCAAGGCCGGGAGACTGGTGCTGCCTTCGGGTGAGCCGGTCTTGCTGACCGACTTGCCCGGCAGTTACAGTCTGACCCCGACCAGCCCCGACGAGGAAGTGACCCGCAAGGTCATCCTCGGCGAGTTTCCCGGCGAACCCGCGCCGCAGGTGCTGGTTGTAGTGCTCGATGCCTCCAACCTCGAACAGCATTTGGTGTTTGCGCAGGAAGTGATTGCGCTGGGCCGCCCGGTGGTGGTGGCGCTAAACATGGTCGATCTGGCCGAACGCGATGGGCTGGTGCTTGACCCCGCCGCGCTGCAGGAAGCACTAGGCGTGCCGGTGGTGCCAACCCAAGCGGTGCGCCGCCGCGGCCTCGAAGAACTGGCGGAAGCGATCGCCCAGGCCGAGGAACGGTCACCCGAACATCACCGCCCGCACGTCACACTGACCGAGCGGCGGGTGACCGCGCATGCGATCGCCGATGGGGCGATTGTCTCGGAAACCGCGAAGCATCGGCTGCACAGCAAACTCGACCGGGTCCTGCTCGATCCTTGGTTCGGCCCGATTATCCTGTTCGCGCTGCTGTTCGTGGTGTTCCAGGCAGTGTTCACCTGGGCCACGCCGTTTGCCGACGCGCTCAAGGCCGGGGTTGCTTGGCTATCGGCCGCCGCGAAGGATTATCTGCCGGCAGGTTTGCCGCGCGATTTGCTGACCGAAGGAATCATTTCAGGGGTCGGTTCTGTCGTGGTGTTCCTGCCGCAAATCTTGATCCTGTTTTTCTTCATTCTGGCCATGGAGGCATCGGGGTATATGGCGCGCGCCGCTTTCCTGATGGACCGGCTGATGGCCATGGTGGGGCTGTCGGGGCGTAGCTTCATTCCGCTACTGTCGAGCTTTGCTTGCGCCATCCCGGGGATCATGGCGACGCGCAGCATTTCCGATCCCAAGGACCGGCTGACCACTATCCTTATCGCACCCCTGATGACCTGTTCGGCCCGGCTTCCGGTCTACGCCGTGATCATCGCTGCCTTCATCCCCAACCGCAATGTCGGTGGAGGAATTGGTCTGCAGGGGCTGGTCCTGTTTGGGCTCTATGTGATCGGCATTATAGGGGCGATGGTGGTGGCGATGGTGCTGCGCCGTTCGGTCACGCGGGGTACCGCCAGCGGCTTCATTATGGAGTTGCCCAAGTACCAGATGCCCAACCTCAAGGATCTGCTGATTGGGCTGTGGCAGCGCGCGTGGATCTTTCTGCGCCGCGCCGGCACGATTATCTTCATGGTCACTGTGGTGCTGTGGCTGCTGCTCAACTTCCCCCGCGCGCACGATGGCCAGAACCAGGTCGATGCCTCGATCGCCGGGCACATCGCCAACGGTCTTGCGGTGGTGGTTGAGCCGATCGGGTTTAACCGGGACATCGCACTGGCCCTGATCCCGGCGATGGCCGCTCGCGAAGTTGCGGTAAGCTCGCTGGCGACGACCTATGCAGTCTCGGCCAGCGACGATGAAAAGGTCGCGCTCGAACTGGGTGACCAGCTCAAGGCGCGCTGGTCGCTGCCGACCGCGCTCGCCTTCCTCGCCTGGTTCGTCTTCGCGCCGCAGTGCATGAGCACGATCGCGGTCACCCGGCGTGAAACGAATGGGTGGAAATGGCCTGCCTTCATGTTGGCATACCTGTTCGGACTGGCCTACATATTCGCCGGAATCACCTATTGGAGCGCAATCGCTCTTGGGTTGTAGAGCGAGGAAACAATGGCAGGCAGCGTCAACAAGGTAATCATCGTCGGCAATCTGGGCGCTGATCCCGAGGTCAAGAGCTTCCAGAACGGGGGCAAGGTCTGCAACTTGCGCATCGCGACCTCGGAAAGCTGGAAGGACAAGAACACCGGCGATCGCCAGGAACGGACCGAATGGCATTCGGTCGCGATCTTTTCCGAAGGGCTTGCCGGGGTGGCCGAACGCTTCCTGCGCAAGGGCAGCAAGGTTTACATCGAAGGCCAGCTGCGCACCCGCAAGTGGCAGGACCAGTCAGGCAATGACCGTTATTCGACCGAAGTGGTGCTGCAGGGCCCCGGCTCGGTGCTGACCATGCTCGACGGCGCGCCCGGCGGCGGTCAAGGCGGTGGCGGTGGCGGCGGCCAGCGCGCGGGCGGCGGCGATGGGGGTGGCGGCGGCAGCTGCGCGCCTGCTGGCGGCCAGCGTTCGGGCGGCAGCAATGTCGGCGGCGGGTTCGCTGACGATCTCGACGACGACATTCCGTTCTGATCGGGCTCTTGCTTAGTCCTTCTTGAACATGTCCTTCAGCGCGGCGAAGGGGCTGACGTCGCTTGGATCGAGCAGACCGGCGCGCTGACGGGCTTCCTCGGCGCCGGGGCCTTCGAGGTAAGGATCAATCGCCAGCCCCAGTGTCTGCGCCAGTGCTTCGCCAAGATCGAACCGGCCGCCCTCCATCTCGATCTGGTCGAGCATCTCGGCGTCGAGTTCCAGCTCTTCGGGCAGGTCATCGGCCGGGGGCACGAACTGCAGCTCGACCGGCTCGTGCACGCCGACTTCGAGCTCTTCGGCGGAGATCGCGCAGCTCTGCACCACATCGGCATCGAGCACGCCGCGCGCGCGCACCGTCTGGCCATCGGGGGTCAGCGTGATACGGGCGCTGAGCTGTCTAACCGCGACCAGGTCGAAACGCTTCGCCAGCGCCGCGCATTCGGTCGGGCTGGCGGTCACATCAACCGGCTTTTCCGGCAACTGCCGCGCGTCGATCAGGCGGGACATCTCACTCATCTCGGCACGGTCCCGGCAATCAGGTCGGCATCGCTCACGGCGGCGAGGCTCGCGGCGATGCGGCGCATTTCGCTGGCGATGACGGCCGGATCGGCCCCGTCGATCAAGGTGATGTTGCGCTCGATCGCGCCGATCAGCGCGCTGTCATCGGACGCGGCAAGCCCGGCGCGAAACGCATCGAGCCGCCCACCGAATGCGCTCATCAGCTTGCCCATGTGTTTGCCCATCACGACATCGCCCACCCCGCTCTGGCGCAGCTGGCCGTCCATGTCGGACACGAACAGGTCGGTCAGCCGCGCGGTATGCCCGCGCACCGCCTCGCTTGCTTCCAAGCGCAGCAGCACCAGGCTCAATACCAGCGTGATTGCATCAAACCGGCCGGGCACGCTGTCGGCCACACCGCCTTTGGCGTACCACTGCGGTTCGCGTGCCACTTCGACCACGCGGTGCCACAGCGGGCGCAGCTCGGTTTCATCGCTCCGGCGGCCGAGCAGGCGATCGAACAGCCCCATGGGCAGGTCCCTTTTCATTCAGTTGCAGTTAAACGCGCGGCCCCCAAGCGCCTTGTTGCGAAGCGCGGCAAGGCAGCCTAAGGCTGGCGCCGCGATAGATCAAAGGGCCCCCGCCTTCAACATGCGAGCGGGCCGACGGAGCGACGATTGATGCGAGTTAGCGGAATTCTTTTGGGCTGTGCGTTGCTCGCTGGCAGCCTTGGCGGCTGCGCGACGATCAAGGATCATCGGGGCTACATCGTCGACGGGGCGCTGCTCGATTCGGTCCAGGCCGGGGTCGACAATCGCACCTCGGTCGAAAAAATGCTCGGCCGGCCCAGTTTTATCAGCCAGTTCGGCCGGCAGGACTGGTACTATATTTCGACCAACACCCGCCAGGCCGCGTTCAATTCGCCGCACACCACCGAGCAGTTGCTCGTCCATATCGTGTTTGACGACAAGGGCAATGTCGCCTCGGTTGAGCGTAGCGGCGCTGAAAGGGTTGCGCGGATCGGCCCGGATGGCGACAAGACGCCGACGCTGGGCCGCAATCGCAGCTTCCTGGAAGACCTGTTCGGCAATATCGGCCAGGTTGGCGCTGGCGGCGCGGGCGGCCAAGGCGGTCCGGGGGGCCCGAACGGTAGCTAGTTTTGGTTAGGTGCGCGATTTGCATCCGCAAATCGCTCGCAACACCGGCCCGCTCCCCCGGCCCGACCACCCACAGGGTACCTTCGGCATTAGGTAGCAAAAGCAGAAACG
>JANOAD010000148.1:0-1506 GCA_031410955.1 Novosphingobium sp.
CGCGGTGGCAACCGCGCTGGTCAACGCCGCATGGTCGCGCGGGCTCGGCTGCGTGATCAACAGCCAGGGCATCATGCAAAGCCCGGTGGTGCGCAATCACGCCCATATTCCCGAAGACCAGGTGATCATGAAAAGCATCGCGCTCGGCTGGCCCGATGAAGGCTTCCCGGCGAACGCGGTCGTGTCCGAGCGCAAGAGCGTGGACGAAGCGGCCGTGTTCGTCGGGTTCTAGGCTGCCTGGCTTTCCAGTCGTTCGCTCGCCGCCAGCCATTGCTGCTCGGCCTGTTCAAGTTCGCGCAGCACCTCGCCGCGGCGGCGGGACAGTTCGCCCATGGTCAGGTCGCGAAGATCGGCGGCGGCGTTGGCGGGGGCGAACATGGCCTGGTCGATCACCGATAGCTGCTTCTGCCAGCGGGCGATCACCCCCTCGGCTTCGCTGACCTGCTTGGCCGCCTGGCGCGCCAGCTCGCGCGCTTGGGCGACGGCCTTGCGGTCCTTCTTCTCCACCTTGGGCCTGCCATCGCCCTTGGGCTGGTTCCGCCCCAGGACGAAGTCGATGTAGTCCTCGATCGACCCGGCATAGTCGGCGGCGGTGCCGTTATCGACCAGCACCAGCCGGTCTGCGGTCAGTTCGACCATATGGCGGTCGTGACTGATCAGGATAACTGCACCGTCGAATTCGTTGAGCGCCTGAACCAGCGCCTCGCGCGCGTCGACATCGAGGTGGTTGGTCGGCTCGTCAAGGATCAGCAGGTTGGGTGCATCACGGGTGATCAGCGCCAGTGCCAGCCGCGCCCGCTCCCCGCCCGACAGTGAGCCGACCTTGGTCATGGCGCGGTTGCCGGAGAAACCGAACCGGCCCAGCTGTGCGCGCACTGCACCCGGAGACGCCCCCGGCATGGCGCGGGTCATATGCTCGAGCGGGGTATCGCCGCCGGCCAGTTCCTCGACCTGGTACTGGGTGAAATAGCCGACCGTCATCTGGCCCGAAGCGCGCATCGATCCATCGAGCGCGGGCAGTTGCGCCGCCAGCAGCCGCGCCAGCGTGGTCTTGCCGTTGCCGTTGCGCCCCAGCAGCGCGATCCGGTCATCGGGATCGATCCGCAGGTTGAGCCGCTGGAGGATCGGCTTGTCGTTGTACCCCACCGCGGCAAGATCGAGCGTGATCAGCGGCGGACGCATTTCCTTGGGGCTGGGAAAATCGAAGCTGAGGCTGGGATCTTCCATCAAGGCGGCGATCGGCTGCATCTTGGCGAGCATCTTGGCGCGTGACTGGGCCTGCTTGGCGGTCGAGGCGCGGGCCGAATTGCGCGCGACATAGTCCTGCAGCCGCGCGCGCTGCGCATCCTGTGAGGCCTTGGCCGCAGCCAGCTGCGCGGCGCGTTCGGCCCGCTGGGCTTCGAACGCATCGTAGTTGCCGGGATAGAGCGTCAGCTTGCCGCCTTGCAGATGCAGGATTTGATCGACCACATTGTTGAGCAGGTCGCGCTCGTGGCTGATCACCAG
>JANOAD010000149.1:0-2408 GCA_031410955.1 Novosphingobium sp.
TCGGCTTCGCGTTCGAGCCGGTCGCGGATCATCCGGCTTGTGACCTTGGTGCCTTCGCGCCCGGCCATCGGCGAATCGTTCACCGCAAAGCGCATCGACAGCGTCGGCGGGTCGATCGGCTGCGCGTGGAGCGGCTCAGTCACGGCGGGATCGCAGATTGTATTGGAGACGGTCGCTTCGGTCAGCCCGGCGATCGAGATGATGTCGCCCGCGCGCGCTTCATTCACCGGCACGCGTTCGAGACCGCGGAACGCCATCAACTTGGAGGCGCGGCCGGTCTCGACAATCTTGCCGTCATTGTCGAGCGCATGGATCGGCGAATTGACCTTGATCGTGCCCGACTGGACCTTGCCAGTCAAAATCCGGCCGAGGAAGTTGTCGCGGTCGAGCAGGGTGACGAGGAACTTGAACGGCCCGTCGACGTCGGCCGCCGGGGCAGGGACGTGGCTGACGATCGTTTCGAACAGCGGGGTCAGGGTACCCGCGCGCAGGGCCGGGTCTGCGTTGGCGTAGCCGTTGCGGCCCGAGGCGTAGAGCACCGGGAAATCGAGCTGTTCGTCGCTGGCGTCAAGGCTGACGAACAGGTCGAACACCTCGTCGAGCACTTCCTGGATGCGCTCGTCCTGGCGGTCGACCTTGTTGACCACCACGATCGGGCGCAGCCCCAATGCGAGCGCCTTGCCGGTGACGAACTTGGTCTGCGGCATTGCGCCTTCGGACGAATCGACCAGCAGGATCACCCCGTCGACCATCGACAGGATGCGCTCGACCTCACCGCCGAAATCGGCGTGGCCGGGGGTATTGACAATGTTGATGTGGGTCGTGTGCCCGTGATGATCGTCCCATTCGACCGAGGTGCACTTGGCCAGGATCGTGATCCCGCGTTCCTTTTCGAGGTCGTTCGAATCCATCGCCCGCTCTTCGACGCGCTGATTGTCGCGGAAAGTGCCGGACTGGCGGAACAGCTGGTCGACCAGCGTGGTCTTGCCGTGATCGACGTGCGCGATGATGGCGATATTGCGCAAAGGAAGCTGGGCGGACATTCAAAGGTTCTTTCGGATCGGGGATGGCGGCACTTGCTGCGCCGCAACATTGGCCGCGCCCGTAGCTGAAAGGGCGCGCGGGGGCAAGCTTGGTGGTTGTGGGCATAGCCTGAATGCCTGGACCGCTTGGACCACAGTCCAAGCACAAAAAAGCGATTTTCGAAATTAAGCAAATCCAATGGCTTGCGGGGAAGTGGGTTTGGCCGGGGAAGATCCATGGTTACACTTGTGCAGGGCCAAGTTGACAGTTCTGTGATCGCGCCGGTCATGGCTCTGAATTACCAGACCCGCGACAAGTAGGAAAACCCGACGGTCCGCGGGCTTCGGGATTGAGGAGCTATTGCGTCGGGGCGAAATCCTGCGCACTTTGCATTAACATCGAATGGGGGGCAGTCGTTATGGAATGGATGTTGATGCCGTTTAGGCGCTACGCCGATTTTTCGGGTCGATCACGGCGGATGGAATATTGGATGTTTCGTCTGTTCGAATTCGGTGTTTTCATGGTCGGATTGATCGCCATGTCTATTCTGGCAGCGATCGCAGGAAGCGCTGCCGGCGATACCGCAGGTTCAATAGTTGGGAGCATCGGCGTACTGGGTCTGATGCTATTTGCCTTGTTTTCGTTCATTCCCGGCTTGGCAGTTACCGTGCGCAGACTGCACGATACCGACAAATCCGGCTGGATGATTCTAATCGGCGTAATTCCGCTGATTGGCGCGATTCTTATGTTGGTCTTTCTGTTCAGTGAGGGAACCCGGGGTGCCAACAAGTATGGCGAAGATCCCAAAGAGGACGGTTATTCCGGGGACGTTTTCACTTAGAGCTCGCGCAGTGCCTGCGCCGGCTTGGCCCGCAGCAGTGGGAGTGAGGCGGCCAGTGCGAAACCGATCACCAGCACCAGCCCGGCGCCAAGTACGCCGAGCACTTGTGGCCAGTCAGGCAGCCACTCGAAGGCGAACAGTTTGACCACTACCAGCCAGGCGATACCGCTGCCCAGCGCCAGCGCGACCCCGGCAAGGACCGTGGCGAGCAAAGCATATTCTGCGAGCTGGAGCCCGAGCAACTGCCGCCGGCTCGCCCCGAGCACGCGCAGGATCACATTGTCGTAAGTTCGCGAGGCCCGCGCTGCGGCGATTGCGCCGAGCAGCACGGCGATGCCCGCAAGCACTGCGACCGAGGCTGCGGCGAGGATCGCCAGGCTGACCTGACGCAGCAGGTCGCGCGCCTGGGTCAGCACTCCGCCGACCTCGATCACCGAACTGGCCGGAAATTGCTTGACCAGGGTGCGGAGCAATAAGCCCCTCCCCTTCAGGGGAGGGGCCGGGGGTGGGGACTCTCGATCAACCCCAGCGTGCGGGGCGAGGG
>JANOAD010000150.1:0-4900 GCA_031410955.1 Novosphingobium sp.
CGAAGCAATCCAGAGCGTCACGCGCAATCGCTCTGGATTGCTTCGCTACGCTCGCAATGACGACTGACAGACCATCAATTTATCTGCCGCTCACGGCCTTCCCAGTACGGCTCGCGCAAGGACCGCCGCAAAATCTTGCCGCTGGGGTTGCGCGGCAAGGCGTCGATTACGTCCACGCTCTTGGGTACCTTGAACCCGGCGATGCGTTCACGGGCCCAGTTCATCACGCTGTCGGGTTCGACCGTGTGGCCCGGTTTGGGTACGCAGACCGCCTTGACCGCCTCGCCCCACTTCTCGTCGGGGATGCTGATCACCGCCACCTCGAGCACGTCGGGATGGCCATAGATCGCGCTTTCCACCTCGGCCGGGTAGACGTTCTCGCCCCCGGTGATGATCATGTCCTTGGCCCGATCGTACATGTAGACGTAGCCGTCCTCGTCGAGATAACCGACGTCGCCGGTGGCGATCCAGCCGTCGGCGTCCATGGTGCTGGCGGTGGCTTCGGGCAGCTTCCAATAGCCGAGCATGTTGCTCGACGAACGGGTGACGATCTCGCCGATCTCGCCTTGCGGCAGGATGGAGCCGTCGCGGCCCTTGATCACCACCTCGACCCCGGGCAGCGGCTTGCCGGCCGAGCGCATGCGCTGGTTGCCAAGGGCGCTGTGATCCTCGGGCGGGAGCACGCAGATCGTGCCGGTGGTCTCGGTCATGCCGTAGTTCTGGGTGAATTGCGCCCCGAACATCGCGATGCACTGGCGCAGCAGCTCAAGCGGGATCGGGCTCGCGCCGTACATGATGTACTTGATCCGGCTGAAATCGGTCTTGGCGCAGTCGGGATGGTTGAGCAGCATCGCGAGCGCCGCGGGCACGATGAAAAATCGCGTGACGCCGCGGTTTTCCACCGCATCGAACACCCGGACCGGATCAAATTCGTTGAGCACGATCCCCGGCAGGCCGGCGGCAAGCGCCACGATGCCAAGCCCGGTGCCGCCGATATGCGCGCAGGGCATCGCGACCAGCACGGCCTCGTCCTCGTCCCACAACGAATGCGGCGGCGGATTTTCAAGGCCCGCCTTGCGCAGCCCGAACAGGTTGCGGTTCGAAAGCACCGCGCCTTTGGGGTTGCCGGTGGTCCCGCTGGTGTAGAGCTGGAGGACTGCTTCATTGGGGCCGGACGGGGTGAAGGTTGCTCGCGGTGCCGCGATCACTTCGGCCTGTGCCTCTGCCACCGTGAAGCAACGCATCAGGCCCGGTCGTTTGCCCAAGGTTTGCGCGCAGGCCTCGAAGCCTTCGCCGAGGAACAGCAGCTTGGCTTCGGCATTGTCGATGATGAAGGCGGCTTCGGGCTCGGCCAGACGCCAGCCAATCGGGACCATCACCACCCCGGCGCGGGCAGCACCGAAGAACAGCACGAAATAGGTCGCGCTGTTCTTGCCGCACCAGGCGATCCGGTCGCCCTTGTTCAGGCCCAGCGCGAGCAGTGCTGATGCAACCCGCGCGGTCGCGTCTTCAAGCTCGCCGTAATTCAGCGTCAGGTCATCGCCCTCGATCGCAGTGCGCTCGGGCCGGTCCTTGGCCCAATAGGTGATGAAATCATCGAAGGTGAAAAGATCCTTCGTCAGCAGTGCCTTGGCCAGCAAGCGCTGGTACGTTGCGTCATCCATAGGTGTCTCCCGCGCGGCAGTTTAACCGCGCGATTAACAAGGGCAAGCAACTTTCTCCCCTTCCGCTTGCGGGAGGGGCTCAAGAGCTCACCCCGCCGCAGTCGCCACCAACCGCGCGTAGAAGCGGATCATGTTCGCGAGGTTGTCGAGCGTCATGTGCTCGTTGGTGCCGTGGATCATCTTGATGTCGCTGCTGGCGGAATTGAGCATCTGGAAGCGGTAGACGTCCTGCGAGACCGGAGCCATCGAGCGGCTGTCGGTCCCCGCGATCACCAGGTAGGGCGAGACGACCAGGCCCGGACGTTCCGCGCCGATCGTCGCGGCGATCAGGTTCCACCCCTGCGAATCGGTCGACGAGACCGGGCTGGGTTCGCGCGGGGGCCGTTCAGTCCAGGCGACCTGGACCGGCAGACCCCTGGTCGCTGCCTGCGCGCGAGCGAGCACGTCCGCCGACGTGTCCCACGGCGCGATGCGATAGTTTATTAGCGCGGTCGCCGCCTGGGGAAGCACGTTTTCCTTGGGGCTGCCGGTCAGCATGGTCGGGGCGATCGTCGTATGGAGCATCGCTGCGGAGACCGGGACGTCTGCCATTTTCGACAGCACGACCGCGCCCAGCAGCCAACGGTTAGCCACCGCCAGCTTGCCCGCCCCGCCGGCCTTGGCGGCGAGTACCTCGACCATGCTCTTCGCCGGGCCGCGCAGTTCGAGCGGGAACTGCTTGGCATTGATCGCCAGCACCGCCTTGGCAAGGTTGACCGTGCCGATCTCGTTCGGCTTGGGTGGCGCGGAGGAATGCCCGCCGACTGCGGGAGCCGTTACTTGCAGCGTGCCGTAACCCTTTTCGGCGATGCCGATCATCGCCGCCGGACCATTGATCATCGGGGTATCGGTGGAGATCAGCCCACCTTCGTCGATCGTGAACAATGCCTTGGGGTGTTTCCCGGCAAGCCATGCTGCGGCGGCAACTGCACCGCTGCCGCCGGCTTCCTCATCGTGCCCTGATACCAAGATGATCGTCCGTTTGGGCTTGAACCCTTGCCCGGCCAGCGCCTCAAACGCCTCGAACAGCGCGACCAGCGAGCCTTTGTCGTCAACTGAACCACGGCCCCAGACCGCGCCCTCGGCAATCTCACCGGCGAACGGCGCGTGCTTCCAATCCTTCTCGGTGCCCTGAGTGACCGGCACCACGTCCTGGTGCGCCATGACGATGATCGGCTGCGCGCTCGCATCGCTGCCCGGCCAGGTATAGACCAGCGTCTGCCCCAGTTCCTGCCGCTGCATCGCGGCGCTAGCCTTGGGGTAAGTCGCGGTCAGCCAGTCATGGAGTTTGGTCCATTCACCCAGCTGGTTTTTGGCCGGGTCCTGATGGCTGACGGTCTGAATTCGCACCGCTTCGCCCAGGTGCTGCGCGGCGAATGCGTTGTCGAACGGCGGGGCCGCCGCGACTGTGATGCCTGCGCCGCTGCCAACCGCCTCCGGCGTGAACATCGCAGTGCGCGCGGCGACAACACCGCCCAGCACCAGCAACACGCCGCCGATATACAAGGGCCACTTCTTCATCCGCTCTCTCCCGCCATTTGCTAGGAGTTTGCTGACAAGAACGGCCGCTGTCGAGCCTTACCCAGCCATCAGACTCGCGTTGCCGCCCGCTGCGGTGGTGTCGATGCAGGTCACGCGCTCTGTGGCAAAGCGGGCGAGGTAATGCGGCCCGCCGGCCTTGGGCCCGGTGCCCGACAGGCCTTCGCCGCCGAACGGCTGGCTGCCAACCACCGCGCCGATCTGGTTGCGGTTGACGTAGAAATTTCCGACCCTTGCCTTGGCTTCAACCAGCTTGCGGGTGGCGTCGATCCGGCTGTGCAGGCCGAGCGTCAGGCCGAACTGGCAGGCATTGATATCGGCGATGACCTGCTTGAGCTGGTCCGCCTTGAATTGCGCGACGTGGAGCACCGGGCCGAAATTCTCGTTCGCCAGATCGCGGATCGAACCGATCTCGATGATCGTCGGGGCAACGAAGTGCCCTTCCTTGCACGCTTTGGGCAGTTCCCGCTGCCACACCTTGTGTCCAGCGCGCTTCATCGCGGCGATGTGCTGGTCGAGCTTGGTCTTGGCCTCGGCATCGATCACCGGGCCGACGTCGGTGGCGAGGTCTTCGGGGCTGCCGATCACCAATGCCTCGAACCCGCCCTTGATCATCTCGAGCATGCCATCCGCGACATCATCCTGCAGATAGAGCACGCGCAAGGCCGAGCAGCGCTGGCCCGCGCTCTGGAACGCGCTCGCCAGCACATCGCGCGTGACTTGCTCGGGCAGGGCCGAGCTATCGACGATCATCGCGTTCTGCCCGCCGGTTTCGGCGACAAGGATGCCGAGCGGACCATCGCGCTGCGCCATCGCCCGGTTGATCGCGCGCGCAGTTTCGGTCGAACCGGTGAATGCGACCCCGGCAATGCGCGGATCGCTGGTCAGCATCGCGCCAACCTTGCCGTCGCCCGGGGCAAGCTGGACGACGCCGTCCGAAATTACCTCATGGAACAGACCAATCGCCAGCGCGGCAATCAGTGGGGTCTGCTCGGCCGGCTTGGCGATTACCGTGTTGCCTGCAGCAAGCGGCCCGGCGACGAGACCGGTGAAGATCGCCAGCGGAAAGTTCCATGGACTGATCGCCACGAACACCCCGCGTCCGGCGAGGCGCAGCCGGTTACTTTCACCGGTTGGACCGGGGAGCTCCAAGCCCTCGGCGGTAAACTGCGCGCGCGCCTCGGCGGCGTAATAGCGCAGGAAATCGACCGCTTCTCGCACTTCGAGCACCGCATCGACCAGCGATTTGCCCGCCTCGCGTTGGCATAGCGAGAGGAATTCGGGGGTACGCGCCTCGTAAAGGTCGGCAACTTCCTCGAGCAGTGTCGCGCGGACATTGCCGCCGAGGCCGTCCCATTCGCCCTGGAAGGCGGCAGCGCGGGCGATCATTTCGTCTATCTCGGCTGCACTCGATTGCCGAGCCGTTCCGATCAGAAAGCCGCTGTACGGTGAGCGAACATCAAGTGTTGCACTCCTGCCATTCACGACAGTTGGTTCGGCGGTCCAGCATTCCTTGTCCGCCCACTCGTCGAGTACATTGAGCAACCTGACGCGCACCAGCGGGTCGGCGAGATCGACTCCCTCGCTGTTGCGCCGCCCGGGGTAGATGTCTGCGGGCATGGGGATCGACGGATTTCGCCTCGGACCCAGCGCGGCCA
>JANOAD010000151.1:0-43637 GCA_031410955.1 Novosphingobium sp.
GACCGAGCTGACCCCGCCCGCACCGATCACCAGAACTTTGGACACGCCGTGATTCTCCTCTAAGGCCCGTGAGGCCACGCATATAGGATTGTTTCATGTCCGCACAACAAATGCGCTCCCCGTCCGCCGAGGGAGTGGCCCGGGCCGCCGCCAAGATCGCCGACCTGCTGCCGCAGACCCCATTGCTCGAGGCCGAGATCAACGGCGCGCGTGTGTGGCTCAAGGCGGAGAGCCTCCAGCCGATCGGCTCGTTCAAGATCCGCGGGGCGTGGCACCGGCTGAGCGACCTTTCCGAGGCGGAGCGCGCCAAGGGTGTGGTCGGAGTATCGAGCGGCAACCACGCGCAAGGCGTCGCTTGGGCCGCGCGCAGGCTGGGCATTGCCGCGACCATCGTGATGCCCGCCAATGCCCCGCAGGTGAAGCTCGACGCGACCCGCGCGCTTGGCGCGAACGTCGTGCTTTACGACCGCGCCGGCGGTGAGGACCGCGATGAAGTGGCGCAGCGGCTGGTCGACCAGTCCGGCGCGACTTTGGTCCACGCTTTCGGCGATCCGTGGGTGATCGAGGGGCAAGGCTCGGCCGGGCTCGAAATCACCGCGCAATTGGTTCAACGTGGCTTTGACGGCCCGACCCGGATCGTCTGCCCCTGTGGTGGCGGTGGACTGACCGCAGGTCTCGCGCTCGCCTGCCCCGATGCGGACATCGTGCCGGTCGAGCCCGATGGCTGGGACGACGTACGCATCAGTCTGGAGCGCGGCGAGATCGTCGGCGTGGCCGATCCGTCGTTCCCGACCGCCTGTGATGCCCTGCAGACCCCGGCGACGCGTCCGCTCAACTTCGCCGTGCTCAAGGGCCGCGTGCCCTTTGGCCTTGCGGTCACCCCGGCCGAGGTCCGCGCGGCGCAGCGCTGGGCCTTCACGCACCTCCACCTGGTGATCGAACCCGGCGGCGCGGCGGCGCTGGCGGCGGCGCTGGCGGGCAAGGTCGGTCTCGATGGACGCACCGTGATCGTGCTGTCGGGCGGCAACACAGATGCCGTGGCCTTCGCCGAAGTCCTGGCGCGCACCGACTAGGTTGCAATTGACAATCTGACCTTGCCGGAACACCCTCTTCACCGGGAAGCAAATGGAGGGGAAATATCCATGAAAGCGCAGATACTCGCGCCCGCAGCCGTACTGGTGCTGTGGTCGATCGTGATGCTGTTCTGGTTGGCAGCCACACGCCTGCCGCCGCTGTTCAAGCAACCGGGCGGACTGGGTGCAGCCAAACCGGGCGGCCGCGGGGCCGATCTGGAAGGCGTGCTGCCCGACAGCATTAACTGGAAATCGCACAACTACACGCACCTGATGGAGCAGCCGACCATCTTCTATGCGACGGTAATAATCTTGGCGCTGATGGGGCCCAGTGCCACCGATGTTGCCTTTGCCTGGGGCTACGTCGCATTGCGGATTATCCATTCGATCTGGCAGGCGACGGTCAACAAGGTTTCGATCCGGTTCGCCTTGTTCAACCTCTCGACGATCTGCCTCGTCGTACTCGCGATCCATGCCTTTCAACTGACAGTTCTACACACAGGGGGAATCTGAAATGATCCAAGCTGATATTCTGAAACCCATGGCCGTTCTCGCCATGTGGACCATGGTCATGTGGGTGTGGATGTACGCCACCCGCATTCCGGCGATCAACAAGCTGCCCAAGCCGACCGGCGAAAACGCGGACCAGGGCTGGACCGGGTCGATGCTCGAAGGTCTGCTGCCGCGCGAAGTGCAGTGGAAGGCGCACAACTACAACCACTTGCACGAAGCGCCGACGGTGTTCTACGCGGTGGCGCTGGCCCTGGCGATGATCGGCGCAGGTGACGGCTTGAACGCCAAGATCGCCTGGGCCTATGTGGGCCTGCGCATCGTCCACTCGATCTACCAGTCGACGATCAACCGGGTGCCGCTGCGCTTCATCCTGTTCGCCCTGTCGAGCCTGTGCCTGATCGCGCTGTGCCTGCACCTGCTGATTGCATTGTTCCACTGAGCTGATCGGGTCCCTGCGCACCTGCGCAGGGACCCGATCAAAACGATTTGCGCAGCTCGACCCTGATCACCCGCCCGCGCGGATCGAGGTAGTCCGGCTGGTACGACAGCGGCACCGCCCCGCTCGCATCGGTAACCCGCTGGCGCTGGCCCAGCAGGTTCTCGATCCTGAAGCTCAGCCGTGCGCCCTTGAGGAACGGCACCTGCTTGATCAGCTTGGGCCGCTGGTTGAAATCGAAAAACAAGAACATGTTGACGCTCGCCACGCTGCCAAAGCGCAGGTCGCTGGTCCCCGGCAGGCCCGAGGCCTTGACCGTGGTCGGTGTAGACCAGGTCCCCTGCAAGAACGTGCCCAGCCCCTTGTAGAACAGCCCGCCGTTGAACTCGAGCGTATGGCGCGGGGTGCCCCCGCCCGACAGCGCGTCGCCATTGAGGAGGTCGAGCACCGGCCTGCCCGGCGCGACCAGCACCCGGCTGGTGAACTGAACAGTGTCGTAGATGCCGAGGCTCCAGCGCCCGGGCTGGCCACCGGGACCGCCACCGAACATCGCGGCCATGCCGCCGCCGCCGCCACCGCGGCCCCCACCGCCGCCACCGCCGCCCGGACCGCCCGCGCCGGGGGGACGCCCGCCCCCACCGCCGCGGCCTATGCCGGGGATCGGCGATGCCGGTGCGCTGCCGTCATCCGCCTTGCCGAACCCGCCCGAGGTATTGAAGCCCCAGCGCAGCCGCGAACTTTCCTGCCGCGCGAAGGTTACCGGGCGCTGATCGATCTGCGTCAGCCGCCCGGTCGTCGAATCGCGCGTTACCCGGCCCGGGAAGGCAGCTTCGATATCCGGGGTGAGCAGCGGGAAGTTCACGCTGACATTGGTCGACCGGTTGCGGAAATATTCGACGATCACGTTCGAATTGCTGATCAACGGCAGCTGCCAGTTGGCCGACAGCTTGATGTCGCGCTGCTCTTCCTTCAGCAGCGCGGGGTTGCCGCCGCTCTTGATCGTGACCAGCGCAGTCTCGTTGCGGGTGAAATCGAAGACCGGCACGTTGAGCGTAAGCGACTGCGGATTGCCGAGCTGGCCCAGCGTGGGTGCGGCCTGGTTGACGATGTAGCTCGCCCCCAGGCTGAGCTTCTGGCTGGGCGCCCAGGTCAATCCCCCGCTCCAGTCGGTCAGCGAGCCGAAGTCCGAGAGGCTGTTATACCCGGTGCTGAGATTGAGCGACAGGTCGCCGATCCCCTGCCCGTAGCGCTCGCGCCGGCTGGTGATCGGGATCGACAGGTTGCCGCCCAGCGACAGGTCGCCGCGCCGCAGACTGGCCACCGACGAACCGGGCCGACTGTCGCTGCTGTCGATCCCCGACCAGGCATAGCCTGCCTTGAGCGTCGTGCTGACCGAACCGCCTGGCAGCCGCAGCGGCCGTCCGATCAACGTTGCCAGCGAGGTTACCGAGTTGACCTTGCTCGAGGTGCGATCGAAGCCCTGATCGGCCAGCGCGGGCAAGGGTCCGGTAATCGGCAGCGTGCCCGCCAATGCAGCGGTAACCAGTGATGACGTGTCTGCCCGCCGATCGAACTGCGAGGTGGTCTCGGTGTGCGAACCGTCGACCGTGGTGTTGAGCTGCCAGGTGTCAAGGTAGGTGTTGTACCCGGCGCCCGCCTGCAGCGTGGTGACGTGGCTCACCCGCTCGAGTGGACCCGGCAGCGTCCGCAGCGCGCTGTTGCCCAGACCGTCGGACAGCACCACCGCATCGAGCCCCTGGTACGAATGACTGTCCGCGCGGCTGGCCGCGCCGCTCAGGCTGAGCGATCCGCCGAGGCCATCCTTGCCGATGCCCTTGGTCCAGGCGGCGTTGAACCCGAAATTGCGCGAATCCCCGATCAGCGTGCGGAACTGCGCCTGCGCCGGATCGGTGCTGACCGTCTGCGAGGTAGTCTGCTGCTGCCGCACCGCGCGTTCGCTCTCGAACAGCGGCGAGGTATCGTCGGCCGACAGGGTAACGCTCAGCCGCGCCGGGCCGTCGATCCTGGTCAGCGAGCTTTCCAGACCCCAGGTGCTGAACCCGCCCAGCGTCGGCAGGCCATAGTTCGCCTCGATCGTCTTGCTGCGAAACTTGGCCTTGAGGATCAGGTTGATCACCCGGCTGTCAGGCGGGAAGCCATACTTGAGCGCGACGCTTTCGGGCAGGATTTCGACCCGGCGGATCGCCTCGGGCGGGAAATTACGCAGTTCGCGGAAGTTGGACACGCGCTGGCCGTTGACCAGCACGACCGGCTGGCCGCCGCCATTTCCGCCGCGCCCGCGGCCCGAATTGGTCTGCGGACTGATCCGGGTGAGCAGCTCTGCCACCGAAGTGGCGCCGGTTGCCTGGATGTCGGCTTCGTTCAGCGTCGCCACCGGTGCCTCGACCGTATCGACCTGGCCCTTGATGACCTGCGCGGTGACGACGATGTCGGTGCGCAGCACTTCATCGACATCTTCTTCTTGCGCGGCAGAGGGGCCAGCCTGCGGCTGTGCCTCCGCTACCGGCGCGGCAGGAGGCGCGACTTGCTGGGCAAAAGCCGGCACTGCCCAGAGGGCCAGCGGGATCGAAACGATATTTCGCATTGGCGACTCAATACTTCCAGACGGCCAGGCGGCCGTGTTTTGATACATTTGCCGCAGTGGCGATGCGCCTCCGCACTGGCAAGGCTTGGTCGTGTAACAAATTGTCCGGCGACCTACCGGCATCGACAAACGTCCAAAGCGTCGCTATGGGCGCGGCAATGAACATCAGAACACACGGATTTTAAGCCGGATGGCGAAAGAAGAACTGCTCGAAATGCGCGGGACGGTGGTTGAACTGCTGCCCAATGCCATGTTCCGCGTCCGCCTCGAAAACGATCACGAAATCCTCGGCCACACCGCGGGCAAGATGCGCAAGAACCGCATCCGCGTGCTGGTGGGCGATGAAGTGCTGGTCGAACTGACCCCTTACGATCTGACCAAGGGCCGGATCACTTACCGCTTCATGCCCGGCCGCGGCGGCCCCGGCCAGTTCGGCTAAACCCGGCGCGTGCCAGCGCCTGAACTCCTGCTCGCTTCAGCCAGTCCGCGCCGCCGCGAGTTGATTTCGCGGCTCGGCGTAGAGCCGGTTGCGGTTGCAGCCGCCGATATCGATGAGACCCCGCACAAGGGCGAGCTGCCGCGCCTCTACGCGGCCCGCATGGCGCGCGAGAAGGCTTTGGTCATTGCCGGCGGCTCTGCGCATGTGCTGGCAGGCGACACCGTGGTCGCGCTAGGCCGCCGCATCCTGCCCAAGGCCGAAGACGAGGCAACCGCGCGGGCCTGCCTCAAACTCATGTCGGGCCGCCGTCACCGCGTGCTTTCGGCGATCGCGCTCATATCCCCCGACGGCACCATTCGCGAACGCATTTCCGAAACTATCGTCCGGTTCAAGCCGCTCTCCGCCGCCGAAATCGAGGCGTACATCGCCGGCGGCGAATGGCACGGCAAGGCGGGCGGCTATGCCATCCAGGGCAGCGCCGAGGGGCTGATCGCGTGGATCTCGGGCAGCCATTCGGGAGTGGTCGGCCTGCCGCTGTTCGAAACCCGAGCGCTGCTCAAGGCGGCGGGATTCTCCATTGGCTGAGTGGCTGGTCGAGGAAGGTATCGGCGAACACCGTGCCTTGCTGGTCGAAAACGGCGAGATCCTTGCCGCCAGACTCGATTGGCCGGGCGGCTTGAAGGCTGGTCTCATCGAAGACGCAACGCTGGTATCGCGCGCCGCCGGCAGCGCGCGCGGCACCGCGCGCTTTGCCAACGGCGAGGAAGCGCTGGTCGACAAGCTGCCCCGCGAAATCAGCGAGGGATCCGCAATTCGGTTGGAAGTAACCCGCGCCGCCATTCGGGAACGACGCCGCTTCAAACGCGCGCAAGTCCGGCTCACAACCGAAGATCCGCGTCCGGCGCCATCGCTGGCCGAAGAGCTGGGCGCCCGCATCGTGCGCGAGATCGCAGGTTGGGAAGAGCTTTGGCTGGAGGCGTTCAACGGATCGATCGACTTCGACGGGGGCAGTCTCGAGATTGAGCCTGCGGCGGCGATGACGGTCATCGACATTGACGGTGATTTGCCTCCGTCTGCATTGGCTCTCGCTGCGATCCCTGCGGTCGCTCAGGCTATTTTCCGGTTCGACCTGAGCGGCTCAATCGCGGTCGATTTCCCGACCTTACCGGGGAAGGCTGACCGCAAGGCTGTGGATACCGCGCTGGACCTGGCGTTGGCGGGCTGGCCCCACGAACGGACAGCGATGAACGGGTTCGGCCTGGTGCAACTGGTCTCGCGGCGCGAGCGGCCGTCGTTGCCAGAAATGCTTCGCCGCTGGCCCGACGCGGCAGCGCGGCTGTTGTTACGCCGGGCAGAACGGGTGAGCGAACCCGGTGCCATCGAAATGCATGCCAACGCGCGTGTCAAAGCGGCATTTACGAGCGAATGGGAGCCAGAACTTGCTCGCCGAACCGGGCGACGGATCAAGTGGCGGATCGATGACGCGCTTGCCTGGCATGCCTGCTTCGCGCAGGCAGTCCCGCTATGACGACCACGCGCAAATGCCCGATCTGCCGCAAACCGCGCAGCGAAGAGTTCACCCCGTTTTGCTCGCCCAGGTGCAAGGACCGCGACCTCGTCCGCTGGCTCGACCAAGGCTACGCCTTGCCCGTCCCGCCCAGCGAGCAGGACGAAGATGGCGAGGCATAACCCTCTTGCCAACCGCGCGCCGCTTCGCCATAGGCGCGCTTCCAGCCGCCAGGTGGCCCGTTTTCAGGACCGCCCAGCCGCGTTGCCCGGGTAGCTCAGTTGGTAGAGCAGCGGATTGAAAATCCGCGTGTCGGTGGTTCGAATCCGCCCCCGGGCACCACTTCAACATTCCTCAACATCTCTGGAAGCTTGAAATTCTGCGGGTTTCGTGGGATAAGACTGTCTCTGGACGGCCCTTAGTGCACCCAGTCATGCCCCCAAAGCCTTGGCAACCTTGCCCAGCCTTTTGCTGTTGCCTTATCGTGCCTGATTGTCGCTTTGAAACTTGCGGCACTTTGTGCCCGTGTGTTCCAGCTGACTTGAAAACAATCAAACGCTTTCAAGGCAATGCGCGCGATGATGTGGCAGCCTCTATAATAGGCGGGTTTACTGGACGCGATGGCGAGGGATCAGGCCCATAGGTGGACGCTGCCCAGGGGCGGTGCGCGCAACCGGGCTGACCGGCAAAGCCTGCAACTATCCGAGCCGCAATGCCGCAAGCTGATCGCTGCCGCTGGCACCGCATGGGCGGCTGGGACACCATTCAATCGCTTCGCCACCTTCGCATTCGGCAAGGCCGGGATCGATGCGCGCGATTGCGTTGCTGCGACCGGCGACTGGATCAAACTGGCGCGCGACTGGTTTGCTTCGCATGGACTGCCGATGCCGTGGGCATGGGTGCAGGAATGGGGACCGGTCAATTTTTCGCACTGCCATATCCTGTTTCATGTTCCCTCTGCGCTCGCTCCCCTCTTCCGAGGCAAAGCGCGGCAATGGGCAGCCAAGGTCATTGCGAAGCGCGGTGGCGGCTATGTGAGTGGAACAACCGACTGCCAGAAAATCCGGTGCAGCGAGAAGCCTGACCAATACCTTGACGCTTATTGCGATGCGCTAGCCTTCAAGGTTCACTACATGCTCAAATGCGCTCCAGCCGAACAAGAAAGCAGACTGGGCATGACCGGGCGCGGGCCTAAGCCTTGGGGGCAGAGATGCCCTGTCTATGGCAAGCGGCTGGCAGTGTGGCAGGGCTGGGAAAAGTGCAGCGAGGAAGGCCGAGATTGGCTCGACTGACCCGCACAGAAACTTGTTTCCCGGTGTTCCAAACAAGCAAGTTGCCTAATGATTTAGGAAAATCCTGTCAGCGCGCTTAGCTCTAATCGAATGCAGCTTACCGACGGCGGCGCATTTCGATGCCGTCGATGGTTTGTTCGATCCTATAGTGCTTTTCGAACCACTGATTGATCATGGGAGTACGCTCCGCCACCGAGCGATCGTCGATATGGTCGGTCCAGTAAGTCGAGCGTCCGATCACCAGCGGCGGGGCGTTGCGCTCAAGATCGGCGATGACCTGCGCCTCGTTACCGGGGGTCGCGTAGATCGGCAGCATGATCGGCGAACACGGCCGCAGCCCCGAAAGGAAATAGAACGCGCCACTGTTGTCGAAGACATAGGTGCAGCGATGCCCGCCAGAAGCCAGCGCCGTCGCGGCGCGCGCGATCTTGGGATCGACCAGCACCGCGTCGCGCGGCAAGCCGTGCAGCAGGGTGATCGCGTTGCGCCCCAGCCCTTGCAGCACAGGACGGGTGGTTCCGGTGCCGGTTGCGGCGCTGACATCGACGATCAGCGTTGCAGCCATGACCGCCAGCAGCGCCGCATGTCGTTTGAAGACCCCGCGCCAGGTATCGGCGGTTGGGGGCGGGCTGAGCGCCTGCCAGGCCGCAGCGCCCAACAGTGTCAGCCAGGGCAGAGCAAACATCAGGTGCGGCGGATCGGGGCGATTGAACATCGCCAGATAGTTCCCCCCGGCTGCGAGCCCGAGCACCAGCAGCACCGGCAGCCCCGCCCGCCGATCCGCACTGCGCCAGGCGAGCCAGATCGCCCGCAGGCCCGCCAGGCCGATTACTGCGCCAAATGCATAGAAAGGCAGGTTGCGGGCGGTCAGCGACAGCGGCACCGGACCCGACCAGACCGACTGGTGCTGCTGCCAATAAAGCGCATTGCGGAAATGCTGGAACCAGACCCCGCCTTCGGCCAGCGCATTGATCGCGAGGCCGGCAATCAGGCCGCTCCCCAGCCAGAGCAGATGCCGCCGGGACTTGCCGGCGAAATGCGCGCCCAGCGCAAAGACCGGGATCGCCGCGAGCAGGATCACGCCGCGGTTATAGGCCCAGGCCCAGCCAATCCCCGCGATCAAGCCCGCCAGCATGGCCAGCCGGTTTGCCCGCGCCCCCGTCGCAGCGGATGCCGCGAGCAGGGCCCACAGCCCGGCCATCAGCGGCAGGTCACGCGTTGCCGGACTGCCTTGCTGCAGCGTGACCACGGTCTGCGCCCGCGCATCGACCCAGAACAGCACCAGCAGCGCGATCAGCATCAGGACCACCGCCTCGCCGCGATTGCGCGCCAGCGTCACCAGCGCGCCGATGAAACAGAACGCGGCGAGCTGGGCAAATATCAGATTGAGCAGGCGGGTTCCGGCGATCAGGTGATCGGACCCGAAGATCAGCGCCGCAAGATTGGCCGGGACATAGTCCATTGCTCCGTGAATCATCAGCGGCGCGCGGAGCCCGGGTTCAAGCAGCATGCGCGTTGAAAGATACTCGCCTTCGTGAAATGGATCGACCAGCGGAGCCGCGATCGGCCCCCACAGCGTGGCAATACCGGCCAGCGCCATGGCGACCAGCAGCATGATGACCCATTCGCGGCGGCCGAACGGGAAAGGGGTAACGGCGTCCATCGATCAGTCTTTCGCGGGATTGAATTGCCCGGTGCAGGCCTTGAACAGGGTGCCGAGCAGCTTGAGATTGCCGGCCAGCGGAGAGATCTTGGTCGGTGCCTTTTCGCCGCTCGGATAGCGCCGCGTGGTGGGCAATTCAGTACAGCGATAGCCCAGCCGCGGGGCCCGGTACGTCAGGTAAGCCAGCAATTCGTAAGTATCGAACACATCGCGGAATATCCCGACACGTGGATCTTCGAGCAGCGCGCGCGAATAGGCGCGGTAGCCTTGGGTGGTGTCGGTCCAGTGGAAGCCCGAAGCGAGCGAGAGCAGCGGAGCATGGACCAAGCGGATTGCCGCCCAGCGCAGCGGAGGCGTGTTTTCCGCCACCCCGCCAGGCACGAACCGCGAGGCCTGGACGAAATCGAAACCCTGATCGAGCGCCGCGACAAAGTCCGGCATCGTATCGGGATCGTCCTTGTTGTTGCCGTCGATCGTGATCACCCCGGCATAGCCGCGCTCGAGCGCGAAGTGATACCCGCAGCGCAGCTGGGCGCTGAGCTTGCCCGGGCCCGTCTTGACCAGCAGCGAATTGACCCGGCAGCTGTCCAGCAATTCATTGTCCAGCGAGCCGTCGGTCGAGCCGCCATCGACGATGATCACATCGACCAGCTCAGGCAGGCCAAGCGCGGCCATGCGCTCAAGCTGGAGCCTGATCCGGCGCCCTTCGTTGATCACCGGGATGACCACGCAATAGCGCGCACGCTCCGGCAAGTGCCGCATCACGTCGTAGGCCGGGACGCCGGTGGTCATGACGCCTTGCCGATCTCTGACAGCAACAGCAGGCAGGTACCGGCAAACAACAGCACATAACCGCCCAGGCGCAGCGGGGTGAACGGCTCGCCAAAGATCAGGCTTGAGGCAAGACCGACGAGCACGATCGCGCCAGCCGTCGAAACCGGATGCGCCACATTGAGCGGCAGGTGCTGGAGCGCGGCGGTATAGAGCAGGAAAGCCCCGCCATAGAGCGCAACGGCAAGGATCAGCCGCCAGTTGGCAAGATTGTCGAGCGGGGCAGCGAGCGTAATGGGCGGCGCGGTCTTGGCCACCATGCTGGCAGCGGCATTGAACAGCACCCCCGCGATCACGATCAACCATTTCAGCATCAGGCTGCTCCAGTCTCGTAGGTGCGGCGCGCGAAGGTGATTGCGCGGTCGACCGCGACCAAGGCGGGTTCGCCTTCGGCCCGGACCATTTCGATCGTCATCACATGGTCCGGCAAGTGAGCTTGAATGGCCTGGGCGGCCTCGACATGCGGGGCATCGCCATCGCCAAGCGGCCGTAGCATCGGTTCGCTGAGGTGCACATGCCCTACCAGCGGGGCTACCGCGCGAATCGTTGCGGCCGCCGGCTCGGCGTTGAGTGCGACATTGCCGATGTCGAGCTGAAGCTTGATAGCGGGATGCCCTACCGCGCGGACCAAGGCTGCGGTATCGACATTGTTGATCATGAAGTTGCTGCCATAGACCGCGGCGTTCGGCTCAAGGCAGACGATCACGCCCTCGCTGGCGGCGCGGTCACCCAGCCGGCCGAAAAAATCGACCGCGATGGTTTGCACAGCCGTATCGTCCAGTTCGCCGCGATCGCGTTGCCGGGGTGAGCCGAACGTCAATGCCCGCGCGCCGAGGCCGGCGCCAATCCGGCAGACCGCACCTAGCCGATCGAACATCACACCGGCTTCGTCGGCGAAGAGGTTCAGTCCTTGCGTGCCAAACAGCAGGCTCTGCATGCCGACGATTGTAAGCCCGCGCTGCTCCCACCACGCCCGCGCGGCCGCAATCTCACGGTCGGTTGCCGCAGCGGGATCGCTGAAATAGCGGCCAGGCGCCACGTCCACGCATCCGATCCCGCGCTCTGCAAGCAGCGCAGCAGCAGCTTCCTCCTCATCCGGCGCCCAGGCGATGTTCGATACCGAGAGCATGATCAGGCCGCCGGCTCCGAATGGGGTTCGGACTGGGCATAGGCGCTGATCGCCAGCAGGCTTTCGCGCGCCGAATAGAGAAAGTCCCCCTGCCCGCCGAACAACGCGGCGTGGCGGCTGCGCAGGTCGTAATCGGCGGGCGGACGATCGAGCCGATTGTCGAACGCGCGGCCAAATCCCTGCCGGGCGGCCTCGGCAACAGTGAGCGGCTCGGCGACGAAATGGACGAGGTCGAGACCGGCTTCGCGCGCGACGGTCAGATCGTTCCACAGATTGACCATCGGGTAGAACTGGAACCTGCCGCGCGCGTCGATGTTCTGCAGCGCGTTGTCATTGTGGAGGTCGAACAAGGCATTCTTGCGCAGACCGGGACCAATCAGGCCGACCAACCGGACGATTAGCACATTGTCGAAATGATCGGCCACAAACCGTTCGAGCCATAGCCGGTTGCGGCCATAGGGGCTGAGGCCAGCTTCACTGATCGGGCTGCTCTCATCGCGCCCGCGGCAATCGGTGAATACGTCGACCGTGCTGATCAGGATGACCTGTCCAGCCTTGGCCGTCTGCAGGTGCCCGGCCAGCAACTGGATATTGCCCAGGTCTGCTTCCGGATCGCGGTCGGCGATCCATTTCTTGGCCGGGGCGGCGCTGCAGACCAGCAGATCATACTCCTGTCCCGCGACCCCCGCGATATCGCGCGAGGCAAAACAGGCATCGAAGCTCGTCTGGCGTTTGAGGGACTGGCCGACAAATCCGGTATGGCCGATCAGGGCTTTCAAGCGGGTGACCCTTCAAATTCGAATGATTCTTGATCGATGCGGTGCAGCGCGTCGTAGATGTTGTCCAGCTTGCCGCCAAGCACCGAGACGAGCCGGCCATTACTGCCGTGGCGTTCGAACAGGATCGGGCGGCCATCGTCACCGGCATTGCGCTGCAGGATGGTCTTGACTTCGACGAGCGCCTCGCGCGGACGGCACTGGGCGATCAACGGCATATAACGGCTGGCATCGCGCATCATCCAGTCGACGCTCGAGTCTTCGCGATAGTCGCGCAGCCGGTCGTCGGGATCCTCCCCCGCCTGGTCGGCCCACGCGCAATGCGGCGTATAGCGGACATGGGTCAGCGAATGCATCCGGCGCGAAGGGAACGGGATCATCGAGAAAAACGGGCCGTCCATCACGGTTATGCCCAGACCCGCGAGCGGAGCTGGCGGTTCGACCAGCACGATCTCGGCGATCTCGTGGCAGAGATGAAAGTCGGGGGCGCTGCCGCCGGCCATGTGCTGCAGGTTCGAATAGGTGCAGTTGAACACGACATCGGCGCGCAGCTCGCGGCCCTCACCCGCCGCTTGGATTTCCACCGTCGCGCAGTCAGGTGCCGCCGCAATTGCCGTGGCTTCGGTGCCATACCGAACCTCCACCCCGGCCGCGGCAAGCCGATCCACCATGATGCGGCGCAGGATGGCAGCATCGAAAACCTTTTCCTCGGTCAGCCAGGCATCGGAGATCAGCCGACGGTCAAAATGCTGCCACAAGTCATCGGGCAGCGGATCGAGCGGCGCGCCGATCGCCGCGCAGAACCGTTCGACCTGGCGCGGCGTGACCTTGGACTGGCGCGCGGCCAGCGCGTAGATCGACTGGTACGGTGTGGCGACCGCTGCGGGAAAATCCTTGCAGAACCGGGCAAGATTGACCCGACTACGGTAAGCCGTGGTGAAGCTGCGCAGGTAATGGTAGCCGCCGTGCACCCGCGCCTGGTTGGCATAGCTGGCGCGCGTCATCGCGGCGGCCTCGCGCTCGATCACGGTCACCTCGCGGAACTGGCGGGCAGTTTTGAGGTGGTATGCGATCGACGTGCCGAAGAAGCCGCCGCCGACGACGATTGCGCTAGGCATCGGGCGCTGGCTGGGACGACAGGGCGCGTTCGACATTGAGCTTCTGGCGGCGCGAGAGGACCGCGCTGGTGCGCTCGCTATCGATGAAATATTCGGTCCCGCGCATGTTCCAGCGCATCGTGTGGATCATGTATTCGGTCAGCACGAACAGGATCATCGAGATCAGGAAGAACATACCCGACTGCTGCAGCGACAGGGTCACCCAGCCCGGCGCGACATCGCGTTTCACGATCGCGATCAACACCACGTAGAACGAATAGGCGAGATTGAGCAGCGCGCCCAGCAGGGTTGCCAGCGAAACCAGCCGGATCGGGGCCATGCTGTTGGCGACGACCAGCCGCATGGCCGAGCGGATCCGATCGAGGGTCCGGCGCTGCGCCTTGGCGGCGCGCCCATCGGTGTAGACCAGCGTGGCCCTGACAAAGCCTGCGCGCATCGGGAAGGTGCGATATTGCGCGACCGGATTGGGCTGATCGAGCAGGTAGCTGACCACCCGCTTGCTCATCAGCCGCCCCAGCGCGGCATCGCGCGCCAGGTCGATGCCGGTGATCCGCTGGAAGCCCCAACGAAACACCGGCCCGGCGATCCGCTGGACCAAGCCGTAATCGGTGCGCGCCATGTTGCGCAGGAACACGACCTCACAGCCCTTGGCAATCTTGTCCAGGGCGGCCGCCAGTTGCGACAGGTTCTCGCTGCGCGGATCGTAGACCAATACATAGTCGCCCAGGCTGTTCTCGATTCCCACGATGCTGGCAAGGTCGTTATCGACCTGCTGCAAGAGCCGGTAAATCTGGATATTGGCGAAGCCATCGCCGTCCAGCAGCGGCTGATAATCCAGGAATTCCTCGTTCGAACTGCCGTTGTCGATCACGATCAGCTCGTAATCGTCGACCAGCGGGGCGACCGCACGCGTCGTCGCTTCAAGCATTTCGCCCGCGCTCCGATCGAAATTGCGGAACGGAATCACGACAGTCAGCAGGATGGGATGGCGACCGGACATGCACGGCAGCTAGCATAATCTTCAAGATCGGCAAGGCACAGCCAGTTACGAGACTTGTTTCCAAGCACCGAGCCGATTGACCGAATTGGCTGTTCTGTATCCGAATTCAAAGCAAGGATTCACTTACATTACGTAATGCGCTACTGAGGGCGATGGGCGGCTGGGGTTCAGGGCGAAGTGGCGGCAGGCCGGTTGCAGAGCATTGTTTCCGGGTTGAACTGCCGTGGATGCTCAAGACCGGGCGCGTTGTCCCCGGTTCGCATATCAGCTCCAGCCTGCACTGGAATTGCGGCGGCGAGCCAACCGGCAATATCAATTACGAAGCGATCATGTCGGAACCCGGCAACGAGCGCCTGATTCTGAAATACACGCGCGGCAGCGAGGCGGACAAGGAATCCGTGGAGCAGGTTGTCCGGCTGGTCTGGACCCAGCCGCACTATGGCGGCAAGCGCTGGTGGATGGTCTGCCCATTTAAGGGCACCCGCTGCACAAAACTGTTCTTGCCCGGCCAAGGCGACCGCTTCGCTTCGCGCGCGGCGTGGAAGGTGCATTACAGGTCACAGCGCGCTGTCTGGCATGATGCACCGTTCGAGCGCCTTAGCAGGCTCCAGCGCAAGCTGGGTTGCCGCGAAGGCTATGACGAATGGCTATTCCGGCCCAAGGGTATGTGGCACCGCACGTTCGCAAAGCACCTTGCCAAGTTTGAGCAGCTAAACGAACAATGCGACCGGGTTTGGGCGGGCATGGCGGCACGGCTAATGGGCATTCGCGCGCGCCTTTGAAACGGCGATGCGACGAATAAAAAAGGGCGGATATTGCAGGTCAATTTTTCACGCTGGGGGCATATCTGGGGGCACAATCATAGGTGTGCAAAATTTCTATTAATAGATTCAATTAGATAATGCCAAGATTCGAATCCGCCCCCGGCACCATCAGCAGCGGAACGATCCGCCCATGAACAACCAGCAACTGCTGACCTTGTGGATCGGGCCCGAGCTATCCTTTATTGAACGCGCCTGCCTGCGCTCGGCGCTGCGCCAAGGGCACAGGGTCGCGCTTTACTGCTATGAGGTTCCAGCCGGCGTGCCAGACGGCGTTGAGCTGCGCGACGCCGCGGAGATCCTCCCGCGCTCCACCATCGTGCGGCACCGCGGCGGCAGCCCCTCGCTGTTTTCCAACCGCTTCCGCTACGAACTTCAGCGCCGCGGCCTTGGTACCTGGATTGATTGCGATCTCTATTTCGTGCAGCCCCTCGGCGCGCAAAATGAAACTCTATTCGGCGATCAGGGTGACGGTGTAATTGCCATCGGAATCCTGCACCTGCCCAGCGATAGCCCGATTCTGCCGCCGCTCGCTGCAGTGTTCGACGAACGCACCGTGCCGCCCTGGCTCTCCTACCGTGCCAGGCTCGTCGCGCGCTTTCGCCTCGTGACCACCGGCAAGACCGGCCTGGCACGCATGCCTTGGGGCAGCGCTGGGCCGCATGCCGTCACCTGGCTCGCCCGCAAGCACGGGCTGGCCGGCGCAGCCCGGCCGCCTTCACATTTCTATCCGGTGCACTGGCGCGACGCGGCGTGGCTCGTCGATCCGCGGCGCTCGCTCGAAAGCGTGATCCAGCCTGATACGATCGCGGTGCATCTATGGAACGAAGTCATCCGCAAACTCGATCTCGCGCAGGCACCGGCCGGCAGTTTTGCGGCAAGGCTGGTGCGCGAAGGCAATCTGGCCGACTAGTCCGTCGCGAATTGCCAGACCCTGATCGACCGATCTGCTGGCGCGGTCTGCGCATTCGAACGCAGCTTGGCGGCGATCCCGTTCACCCCCCGCGCGAGCCGCGGCGAAAGCTCGGCGAGCGCGATGAACGCCATTATGCCGAAAGCGAGTAACGGTCGATCGAGGGTCGAGTGCCGCGCCATCAGCCCGAACAGGCGCGGTCGAACAAGCCCCAACGCAGAAAGCACCCCGACCGTATAAAAGGCCAGCGGTGCAATGCCGTGTTCCGGTTCGGGGGCCGACGCCGCGCCCATTGGACGATAGAGCCGGTTGATCTGCTGGAGCACACCGATCCGGTCGTCGCGCAGCCGTGCATGCTGGCCTGCAAAGCGCAGCTGGATCAGCGGTCGATCAATGATCAGGATATCGCCAACGCTGGCCATCCGTCGATAGAGATCCTGGTCTTCGAAGTAGTCGGTTCCTTCGCGGTATCCTCCCGCCACCTCGAACGCGCTGCGCCGATAGAAGATACTCGCGTGGGCGATCGGCGGATTACCGCCGGTCCTGCTGCCCGGCGTCGCCGAGCGCACGATCCGGTCATCTCCGTCGATCATGTCGAAGATCGAGCCGACCATGACCGCTGCTGGGTGCTTGAGCAGCACCTCGAGCTCAAACGCGAGCCGGTCCGGGTGCGCAAGATCGTCGGCATCCATCCGGGCAACGAATTCGGTGGTCGCCAATGCCGCTGCGGCCGCCGAGCTGCCACTCGGCCCAAGCCGGCGCTCACCGCGGGTCACATCGATCCGCGCGTCCCGGCGGCCCCATTCGAGCGCGCGTTCGTAGGATCCGTCAGAGGAATGATCGTCATAAATCGCCAACCGGAACTCGCTCATTGATTGAGCCAGCACGCTTTCGATCGCACGATCGAGATATGGGAGCGCATCAAACACCGGAATCACAACGGTTATAGGGCAGCCCTGCATCACCATGATCAGGCCTATACGCAATCGATCGACTGCTGTTAAGCTGTGGCCCTTGAGGATTGCGCATGTTGGTGAAATGGTGAGCACAAGCAAGCAGGAAGCCGGTCCGCCGCGTGCGACCTACTGCAGGTTGTTTGGCGATCTTGGAAAGCTGCTGGCACTTACCTCAATCAAGCTGCGACGCCGCTTGGCGCTCGCGATCTTCTTCACGGTCATTGCGACGCTCGCGGACATCGGCTCGCTTGCCCTGCTCCAGCGCGCCTTGTCAGGGCCGGGACTTTTGCCAGTGGCGGGTGCGAACACGCCCTTCATCGCATTCGTCGCCGCCGCAATAGCGGGTTCGCTCTGCCGCTTGATCGCGCTGCGCCAAACTGTGACGACCCAATTCGGGCTGACGGCCGAATTTGCCGAGATCGCCTTTGCGAAGCTGCAGCACCAGGATTACGCTGAATATCTGCGCAATGGCGGATCGCAGAGTATCGCCGCGTTCGAGCGCCTGCAAATGCTGTCATTCCAGGCTTTGGTCCCGCTGATCACGGGGCTTGCTGCAACGGTCAGTATCGCCCTGCTGCTCATCGGGATCCTGCTGGTGGAGCCCTGGATCGGCTTGGCATTCGTTGCGCTGAGCCTTGCCGCGATGGCGTTGTCTCTCGCCGCGCCGGAAAACCGTGACAATGCTCTATCCGGACTGGCGACCTGGCGGGCACGCTTGCTGCACGAAGCGCGCGTGGGCTTTCGCGACATTTTCCTGATCAACGGGCAGGAGCGGCTGATCACCGATTTCGTCGCGGTCGATCGTGAATTGCGCCAGCGCCAAGGTGCGGCGGCAATCGCTACCCAGTCGGCCAGGCACACACTCGAACTCGTGGGCCTCGGAATTGCGCTGCTCGGCCTGGCGCTCTTGCCCACGCTGGGCGCCGAGCGAACCGATCTCGTGCCAATGCTCGGCCTTGTCGCCTTCGGCGGGCTTCGCCTGTTGCCGCATCTCGCGGCGATACGCAGCGCGCTGCGATCTATCACCGCGCATGGCGAGGTTACCCGCGATGTAGTAGCTTTGCTGGCACCGGGAGGCGAACCGCTTGCACCGCAGCGCGAGGTTCCGCCGTGCGCCGAAGTGCGTCTGGAGCACGTGACCGTGAAACGCGAGGGCCGGGCGGCATCGCTCCGCGACGTCTCGCTCACGATTCCGCGCGGGGCGCGCATCGGCATCTGCGGCGCGAGCGGCGCTGGCAAGACTACCCTCCTCGACGTCATCGCTGGTGCATTGCGACCGGATAAAGGGACGGTGCTGCTCGATGGGGTGGCACTCGACGCAAGCAGTGGCCATGCCTGGCGCGAGCGCATCGGCATGGTTTCGCAGAATCCGCTGCTGCTTGGGCTCACCCTGCACGATGTAGTTATCTTTCCGCAGCGCAGCGAACAGGCCGATCACGAGCGCTTCTGCTCGGCGGTCGCTTTGTCCGGGGTCGATGTCATGGTCGCGGAATTCGAACATGGTCTCGACACCCCCGTCGGCGAAGCCATCGAGCACCTTTCGGGTGGGCAGCGGCAACGTCTGGCGCTGGCACACGCTGTCTACCGGGCGCGCGACCTGCTGTTGCTCGACGAGGCCAGCGGCCATCTCGACAGCACCAATGAAGACGCGCTGATCGAAGCACTGCGAGCCCTGCCCGCAGACCTCAGCGTGATACTGGTCAGCCACCGTCCGGCGCTTTTCGCAGCATGTGACGCGGTTTACGAGCTCACCGGCGGGCGCCTGACGCAACGCTTGCCCTTTCCCAACCCCAGCGCTCGCAAACCCGCGACGAGCCCGGCGTGAGCACAGGGCCGGTCAAGCAGCCCGGCGTCTTCAGCCCGCAACCGCAAATATTTGCCGCTGCCGCCACCAATCCCAAGGTGTCAGTGGTAATGACCAGCTGGAACGACATCCGCTTCCTGCGCGAGGCGGTGGACGGCGTGCTGGCCCAAACGATGACCGATTTCGAATTCATCGTCGTCGACAATGGCTCGCACCATGCCGCCGCTATCGCCGCGCTGCCCGCACTCGATCGGCGCATCCGCACGTTGCGACTGGAGCACGATGTCGGCGCAGCCGAAGCAGGCAATCGCGGCATTGCGCTGGCGCGATCGCCGGTCATTGCGCGGATGGATAACGACGACCGCGCCGAACCCGGCTGGCTAGCCGCAGTAACGGCGGCACTCGATGCCGATTCCGAGCTCGGCCTCGTCGGGACCTGGGCAAACCTGATAAACGAGCACGGCGACCGGCTGGGCGTCGATGCCACGCCCGAAAGCGATTATGCGATCCGCCTCACCCTGCTCTCGCACAATCCGTTCTACCATTCCTCCACCGCTTACCGCCGTTCGCTGGTCGAACGGATCGGCGGGATCGAGACCGGTGAGAACCTGACGCACGATCACCGCCTGTGGCGCGCAATGCTACCCCATTGCCGTGCCCGCAACCTGCCGTTCGCACTGTGCAATTATCGCTACAATCCGAGCGGCATTACCGGCACGTCCGATCCCTTGACCAAGCGTTCGCGCACGCAAGATATTCGGATCGGGTTGTGGCGCGAGCTGGGTCTTGACTACCCGTTCGAAGACCGCGCGATCGGCGACACTTTCGACGACTTCTTGCGCAATCGCCCGACACAGCGGCCGGAGTTGTGGAGCCGGTTGATCGCAATCGTCGATGCGATGCTGATTGCGGGCGAGGTTCACATCGCATCGTTCCTTCGGCCTGGCGAGGAAGCCGCTCGTGTCACTTTCGACGCTGACTTGCGGGCGCGGCTGGCATCCGGGCCGAAACCGCAGCCGAACTGGTTCTCGCGCCTGCGTTTGGCGCTGCGCCTCCGCGGCCTGAGGCGCACGCTTGCGGCAGTGGTCCGCCGTATCGGCTGGATCGAACCGGCTTAAGCCTTGACCTTGGACCACGCTTCGAGCGCCCGCGCGCGCGCCTGCGCATGGCCGATCAGCTTGGCCGGATAGCCGCGCACCGGCAGCGCGGGATCGTGGATCTCGTCATCCGAGAGGTGCCTTAGCTCGGGCACCCATTCGCGGATATAGCCCGCCGCATCGAACTTGGGCGATTGGCTGAGCGGCGCCATGATCCGCACGAACATCTGCGCGTCGACCCCGCTGCCTGCTGACCACTGCCAGTTGACCGCGTTCGAACCGTAATCGGCATCGACCAGAGTATCCCAGAACCACTGCTCGCCGCACCGCCAGTCGATCAGCAGGTGCTTGATCAGGAACGAGGCGGCGATCATCCGCACCCGGTTGTGCATCCAGCCCGAGTGCCACAGCTGGCGCATCCCGGCATCGACGATCGGATAGCCGGTGCGGCCCTGCTGCCACGCCTTGAGGTCGGCCTCAGCCTCAGCGCTCTCGCGCCACTGCAGCTTTTCGAACTGCGGCTTGGCATTGGTCGCGCCGTAATCGGGCAGCTGCACGATCACGTTCTGGGCATAGTCGCGCCAGCCCAGTTCACCGAGTAAGGTACCCACCGAGCCGCCCCTGCCGGCCACGCGGTGCCAGACCGTGGCGGGTGAGATTTCACCGAAGTGAAGGTGCGGAGACAGCCTCGAGGTGCCTTGGCGCGATGGCAGGTTGCGGGTTGCTTCGTAGGCCTTGGCCTGATCGGTGAAGTCGTCCAACCGATCGTGTGCGCCCACTTCGCCCGGGATCCATTCGGCGCGGAAACCTTCGGCCCAGTCGAGGTGCGTGGGCAGCAGTCCCCAATCTTGCAGACGGTCAGAAGCGGGCCAGTGGCTTGGTGCGGGAATTTTATCCGGCGCAGCTTGGGGCTTGTGCGGTGGCAGAACCTGCTCCTGCAGCGCGCGCCAGAACGGGGTGAAAATCTTGAACGGGGTACCCCCGCCGGTCTTTACCGATCCCGCCGGGGCGAGGTAGTTGCCGTGGTGCAGGTGCAGCGTCAGCACCTTGGCTACCGCGCGCTCGGCATTGCGCCACCACGGTTCGTAGTGATGCAGCGCATGGACCTCGCCAGCGCCGATCTCTGCCGCGAGCGCGGGCAAAACCTCGGAGCACTTGCCCCGGCACAGGATCAGCCGCGAACCCTTGGCCTCCAGCGCCGCCGCCAAACTGGCGAGCGAATGATGCAGCCACCACCGGCTCGCCCCGCCCATCTTGCGGTGCGCCGCGGTCTCCTCATCGAGCACATAAACCGGCACCACCGGTCCTGCCGCACAAGCCGCGAGCAGCGCCGCATGATCGGCCAGCCGCAGATCGCGGCGCAGCCACAGAATTACCGGTGCACTCAAACTCGTTCCTTCTCACCCGGCGGCGCGAGGCAAACCAGCGTCGCCACCGCAGTGCCGAGGCATAGCTGCCACGGGAACGCCATCATACCCAGCCATTGGGGCAGGTGCAGCGCGCTCACCAGGTAGGGCTGGCAGCAGGCCACGGTGACGAACCCGGCGATCAGCGCCGCGATCACCGAATTGGTCGAGCCCCGGCGCGAGAACAGTGCGGTGAAATAGACCCCGAGCAGCCCGGCATAGGCAAAGACCATCACCTGCAGCGCGAATTCGAGCAGCGGCTTGTCGCTGGCGCGCTGCCAGTAGAAGCTCAGCACCGCCATGCCGAACATCGCCAGCCCCGCCAGCGCCATGCCCCAGCGCCCGGCGACCACGAAATGCCGTTCCTCAGCCCCGCCGCGCAGGTCTTTCCACGGGCGGTAGAAATCCTGGACCATCACGCTCGACATCGCATTGAGCGCAGAATTGGTCGTGGCGATCGCGGCGGCGAACACCCCGGCAGTGACCAGCCCGCGCAGGCCCGGGGGCAGCTCGGTCAGGATATAATGCATGAAGGTGCTGATCTTCTGCCCCTCGAACGTGGTGCCGAGCGCCAGCGCCGCCCCGCCCATCAGCTCGGGGCGCTGATAGACCACGTGGAGCAGCAGCCCGATGGTGAGGAACATGAACACCACCGGCAGCGTCGCCACCAGCGAGAGGATCAGTCCGCGCACCCCGGTCTTGGCATCCTTCGAGGCGAGCAGTCGCTGGGTCACGTCCTGGTCGGTCCCGGTCGAGGCGACGTAGAGCAGCGAGACCCCGAAGATCACCGCGGGCATGGCGAAGGGCTTGGTCGGATCGGTCGACCAGTCGAACAGCCGCAGCTTGTCGATCCCGCCCGGACTGTGCCTGAGGCCCTCGATGATCGCGCTCGTGGGAGCCGGAATGCTGGTCCACAGCCACACCAGCACCGCGAGCGCCGCGCCGAGATAGACCACGAACTGAATGAGGTCGTTGAGGATCACCGAGCGCAGCCCCCCGGCGAAGGTGAATGCGAAAGCCGCAAGCATCACCAGCGCGGCAGCGATCACGATCCCGCTCGCGTCGACGCTGGCAAACATCACCATCGCCACCGCGATAGCCGCAAGGTAGACCCGCGCCCCGCCTGCAAACACGCGGCCCACCAGGAACATCAGCCCCGCTGCGCGCATCGCCCGGCGTGAGAACCGCACTTCGAGCAGCTCGTAAACCGTGGTCGCGCGGATCGCGTAGAACCGCGGGATCAGGAAATGCGCCACGAACAGCGCCCCGATCAGACCGCCGATATTGCCCGACAGGTAAGTGTAGTCGTTGCGGAAACCATAGTCCGGCCCGCCGAGGAAGGTCGCCGCGCTTTGGGTTGCCGAGAGGACCGAGACTGCCGCCATCCACGCCGGGATCGTGCCGCCGGCAAGGAAGTAGTCGCGCGTGCTCTCCGCGCGGCGCGGGCGGAAGATCCACCCCCCGGCGAACAGCAGCAGCGTGTACAGCCCGATCACCACCCAATCGAGCAAGGCAAAGGTTGATTGCATGGCGCTCGGTGACAAGTTTCCGGCAGACTTGCAACATCTGCGCGGATGAGGCGTTGTGCACGACATGGCCCCCGGCTTTCCACTCACTTTGTCGCGCCGCCGCCTGCTGATCATCGCGCTGATGTGTTGGACGGGGTATGCGGTGTTCGCGGCACTTGTGCTGGGCGACCGGCTGGGGTCATTCGACAGTGCTGGGCTGCGCTATTTCCGCACCGGGCCGGACACGGTGCCATGGGGCCCGCCGGTGCTGATCGAGGTGGTCCGCGGCTGGACTGTTCTGGGCGGGACGCTGCTGCTCAACCTGTGCGGAACCATTGCAGTTGCCGCACTGCTGCTCGCCCGGCTGCGGCGCGAGGCGACCGCGCTGGCGGCCACGATGCTGAGCGGCTGGGCATTCAACACGCTGATCAAATCACTGGTCGGCCGCCCGCGCCCATCCATCGTCTCGCACCTGACCGAGGCCGCCGGCTTGAGCTTCCCGAGCGGACACAGCTTCAACTCGGCAGCGGTTTACATGTCGATAGCGCTGGCCATGGCCTCGCTCAGCAATCGCCACGCCGCGCGCTGGAGCCTGATCGCCGGAGCAGCTTTGGTCAGCGCACTGATCGCGCTCAGCCGCGTCTGGCTCGGTGTGCATTACCCCAGCGACGCAATCGCCGGCTGGTTCGGCGGCATGGGCTGGGCGCTGACTTTCGCGGTGCTGTTCAAACCGCCTGCAGAGATAGCGACATCTGCGGCGATATAGCCGCACGCCAAGACGCCAAGATGTTGTGCCTGACTCTATCGATCTCGGAAATTGTTGGCGATGCGTTGCACACCAAGTTTGTAGCTGGCGAGACCGAAGTTGATCAGCAAACCCAACGGAAGATTCATCAATCGCAGATAGGTCAGGACCTGTTTTGCATGAACCGGTGCGCTTCGCTCGACTGATTTGAGTTCTATGAGCAATTGGCGTTCGACCAGCAAATCGGCTCGAAACGCCACCGCGATCTTTTCGCCCTTGAAATTCAAGGGAACGGCAACCTGCCGTTCAACAAAACATCCTGCATTGCGCAGGTTGGCAAACATCATCGCTTCGTAGGCCGATTCGAGCAGGCCTGGTCCAAAATCCTGATGAATTTCAAAACCGCAATGCACAGCGATTCGAGCAAGGCGGTCTATTTCGTCAAAATCCGGCATCTTGGCGTCTTTGCGTGCGACCCTACAATTCTGGCCCGGCTTCTTCGACCGTCCAGGTCTGCCCCTTGGCGAGCAGCTTGGCGAGGTCAGTGCTCTTGCCTGAGCGCGCCACGGCATCTTGGCCGAGCACGGCTTCGTCGTAGGTCGAGCGCGGGTCGTCGTAGAGCACGCCGAGCGCCATCGGGAACGGCCCGAACGGCATTTCGACCAGCATGTGCGCGATCGAGCGGTTGGTGACGTCGTGGACGATCACGCCGGCCGCCTGCCAGTCGCCATCGGCCACATCGACCACCTTAAGGGTCAGCTTCTCGACATCGAGCGCGATGCCTTTGGTGTCCCCGGTTTTGGCATTGCCGAACAGCATCGGTGCGCCGTTCTTGAGCCACAGCTGGCGGTCTTCGGCGCCCTTGGGGGCAGCGAAATCATCGAACACGTCCTTGTTGTAGACGATGCAGTTCTGGAAAATCTCGACAAACGCCGCGCCCTTGTGGGCGTGCGCGGCCTTGAGCACTTCGGGGAGGTTCTTCGACACGTCGAACCCGCGGCCGATGAAGCGCCCACCCGAACCGAGCGCGAAGGCCGCCGGGCTCGCCGGGCGATCGACCGAACCAAGCGGCGTGGTCGGGCTGGTGGTGCCGACGCGGCTGGTGGGCGAGTACTGACCCTTGGTGAGCCCGTAGATCTCGTTGTTGAACAGCAGCACCTGGCAATTGAGGTTGCGCCGCAGCAGGTGCATCGTGTGGTTGCCGCCGATGCTCAATCCGTCACCGTCGCCGGTGACGATCCACACGTCGAGTTCGGGATTGGCAAGCTTGATGCCGGTCGCAAAAGCCGGTGCGCGGCCGTGGATGGTGTGGAAGCCGTAGCTCTCGATGTAATAGGGGAACCGGCTCGAACAGCCGATCCCGCTGACGAACACGGTCTTCGCCGGGTCCGCGCCAAGCTCGGGCAAGGTGCGCTGCACCGCTTTCAGGATCGCATAGTCCCCGCAACCCGGGCACCAGCGCACTTCCTGGTCGCTCTCCCAGTCCTTGAGCGTCGTCGGCACGGGGATGGTGGTCATTTCGTTCATCGAAAGATTCCTACGTCACTCATAGACCCGAGCCGCCGACAGAATATCGGCAAACACGCGCCATTGAGGCTCATCGGGGTTTAGTTGGATACTTTGGTTCCGATAGTAGCCTGGGCAATCCTGACTCCAAGCTTGCATGGCTTCGAGAAACGATCCCAACGTTGAGTTTTCCCATGCCTTCCCGTTCTCTGCGTAATCAGCGGCAAGGGCAGACAAAAAGCGGACAAAGTCGTCACGTGTAGAAACAGACCCATTTTGCTCAAGTGTGATCGTCGACGGCGACATTACGAGTTCACTGCCTTGATGCTCGGTAGCTGGGTGTCGTCGGCCGGGACTTCACCGCCGCCGGCGTTGCCGGGCACTCCATCGAAATAGGTGGCGATGGCGGCTTCGATTTCGGCGATGGCGAAGGGTTGCCCGCTGGTCTTGTTAAGCGGCTGCGCGTCAACGAGGAACTGGTCGCGCAGCACGGTTTTGAACTGGCCGGTGTTCATTTCTGGGACGAGGATGCGCTCGTAACCCCTGAGCAAGTCACCCAGATTTGCCGGGAGCGGCCAGACGTGGCGGACGTGGATGTGGCTGACGTCCATGCCCTTGGCGCGGGAGCGGCGCACCGCCTGGTGGATCGGGCCGTAGCTGCTGCCCCAGCCGACCACCGCGAGTTTGCCGCTGGTTTCGCCCAAGGCCACTTCCTGCGCCGGGATCGAATTCGCAATGCCATCGACCTTGGCCTTGCGCGCGTCGGTCATGGTCTGGTGCGCGGCGGGGCTGTAATCGAGGTTGCCGGTGCCGGGGTTCTTCTCGATCCCGCCGATCCGGTGCGTGAGGCCCGGCGTGCCCGGCTTGATCCACGGCCGCGCGCCCTTGTCGTCGCGGGCATATGGCAGCAACGTGCCGTCAGGACCATTACGCTCGGTCAGGAAGGTCACCGGGAACGGCGCATAGCTCGCCGGATCGGGGACCAGCCACGGCTCGGCCGCGTTGGCGATGTAGCCGTCGGTCAGCAGGATCACCGGGGTCATGTACTGGGTGGCGATGCGGCACGCCTCGATCGCGCAGTCGAATGCGTCAGACGGGCTGCAGGCGGCGACCACCGGGATCGGGGTATCGCCGTTGCGGCCATAGATCGCCTGGTAGAGGTCGCTCTGCTCGGTCTTGGTCGGGAGCCCGGTCGACGGCCCGCCGCGCTGCGAATTGACGATCACCAAGGGCAGCTCGGTCATCACCGCCAGCCCCATCGCCTCGGTCTTGAGCGCGATGCCCGGGCCCGAGCTGGAGGTAACCCCGAGCTTGCCCGCATAGCTCGCCCCGATCGCCGCACCGATCGCGGCGATTTCGTCCTCGGCCTGGAAGGTGGTGACGCCGAATTCCTTGAGCCGCACCAAGGAGTGCAGGATCGAACTGGCGGGCGTTATCGGGTAGCCGCCGAAGAACATCTCCAGCCCGGCGAGCTGCGCGCCCGCGACCAAACCCAGCGCAACCGATTCAGCACCAGTAATCGTGCGGTACAACCCCGGGGTAGATTCAACCGCGTCGATGTGAACTTTGTGCAGCTGCCCGCCCAATTCGGCGGTTTCGCCGTACGCATGCCCGGCATTAAGCGCGGCAATGTTGGCATCGGCGAGCACCGGCTGCTTGACGAACTTGGCCTTGAGCCAGTCGATCAGCGGCTGCCGTTCACGGTCGAACATCCACAGCGCAAGGCCGAGCGTCCACATGTTCTTGCAACGTAGCGCTTCCTTGTTGCCAAGGCCGTACGGCTTGACCGATTCCATCGTCAGCGCGGAAATGTCGAAGGCCAGCACCTGCCATTTGGCGAGGCTGCCATCGTCGATCGGCGAAACCTCGTACTTGGCCTTGTCGAGGTTGCGCTTGGTGAACTCGCCGGTGTCGGCGATGATCAGCCCGCCGGGCTTGAGCGCATCGACATTGGTCTTGAGCGCCGCCGGGTTCATCGCGACCAGCACGTCGGGCGCATCCCCGGCGGTTTCGATATCGGTCGAGCCGAAGTTGATCTGGAACGCCGAGACCCCGAACAGCGTACCCTGCGGCGCGCGGATTTCCGCCGGAAAGTCGGGGAAGGTCGCGAAGTCGTTGCCCGCGAGCGCGCTCGACAGCGTGAACTGCCCGCCGGTCAGCTGCATCCCGTCGCCCGAATCGCCCGCAAATCGGACGACAACGGCTTCGGGGTGGTTCGCGGTGCTTGTTTCGGGTTCGGCGAGCTTGGTAGCCATCTATCTTCCTTGCGGAGCGCGGGTGCGGCCTTTTCGGCAGCTCGCGGCGCCCTTGTTCCCTCACGCGGTGCGGTGCAATCAAGAAAATCTGCTGCACTGCCAATTAGCCCCTCGACAAGAGAAGTGTGGAACGGCCTAGTCAAGTGGCAATTCGCCATTTAACCTCTCGTTTAAACAGCAACGCGAGAGGTGCCCCGATGGCCGATGATTCGATTTATGTGCGCCCTGATGTGGCGGGATTCCTCGCCCTGGTGAACTCGGTTCCGCAGCCCGAAGCACTCATCCCGGAAGAGCAGCGCGCCGGGTATCTGGTCATGAAGCAGATGACCGAGGCCGATCCGCGCCCCTTGGCGGTGATCAAGGACCTGACCTGCCCGGGACCTGCGGGCCCTATCCCGGTGCGCTTCTATGATGTGCGCGAAAGCCGTGATCCTTCGCCGGTTATCCTGTTCTTCCACGGCGGCGGCTATGTGATCGGCGATCTCGATACGCACAATTCGCTGTGCACCGAGCTCAGCCACGTGCTCGACCTGCCGGTGCTGGCGGTCGATTACCGCCTTGCGCCCGAGCACCCGTTCCCCGCCGCGCCCGACGATTGCGAAGCTGCGGCGCGCTGGCTCGCGGCGAGCCCGGCCGAACTGGGCCGCACGGTCACCGGCCTCGTCACGATCGGCGGCAGCGCGGGGGGCAACCTGGCCACGGTCACCGCTCGCGCGCTATGCACCAAGCCCGCTGCCGCCCCGATGCTGCTGCAGGTGCTGCTCTATCCGGCGACCGACGAATCGCAGGGCGGCTCGATGGACACCTTTGCGGAAGGGCATTTCCTGACCAAAGGCGCGATGGAATGGTTTTACGACCTGTATAAGCCCGAAAGCGGTAACCCGCGCGCCTTTCCGCTGCTGGCCGAGGCCGAGGGGATGTGCCCGGCGATCATCGCCACCCCGGGGCTCGATCCGCTACAGGACCAGGGGCGGCGCATGGCGGCCAAGCTGGTCGCCGCCGGGGTCGATACGCTCTACCTCCACTTCCCCGGCCTGACTCACGATTTTTCCACCACCCGCAAGGCGTTGCCCAGCGCGCAGGCCGACATGGACAAGATCATGGCCGCAATGAAGTTGCTGCTGCCAAGTTGATATCTGCGCGCTGATCGGCCAAAGCCGCCGCGATGAGCGACGACTTTACCAATCTGCCGTACCGCCCCTGTGTGGGCATCATGCTGGTCAATGCTGCGGGACAGGCCTTCGTCGGCCGGCGCATCGACACGCGCGGCCAGCCCGACGAGGGCGGGATCTACTGGCAGATGCCGCAAGGCGGGATCGACGATGGTGAGGACCTGCACGCGGCCGCCTACCGCGAGCTGGCCGAGGAAACCGGCGTTCAGCCCGAACATGTCACGCTGCTTTCCCAGACCCGCGAGGAGCTGTTCTACGACCTGCCCGACGACCTGATCGGCAAGCTGTGGAAAGGCAAGTATCGCGGCCAGCGCCAGCATTGGGTGCTCGCGCGGTTCGCCGGCGAGGATGCGCACATCCGCCTCGACGCGCACGATCCCGCCGAGTTTGTGGAATGGAAATGGGTCGAACCGGACCAGCTTCCAGACCTCATCGTCCCGTTCAAGAAACGGGTCTATCGCACTGTTCTCGATGAATTTCGCGACCTGATCTAGGCGTTGGCGCGAAGGCTTCGACAGGCTCAGCCTGAGCGGGACTTGTGCTGAATTCGGGTTTTGTCCCCGGCCAATTCCTAACGTCCGCTCAGGCTGAGCCTGTCGAAGCCCGTGCGCAATGTCTGCCCAGCCTAGTTGCTGGTCACCTCGGGCTTCACTTCAACTTGCGCCGCGGTCACCACCTGGGGTGCCGGACCGCGCGCTATCGCGGCGCTGAGCGACTGCGCCGGCGGGCAGGTCGGGCTGCCGCAGACCTGCTGCAAGCGAACCAGGCTTTGCTTGGCCTTTTCGACCGCGCCCTTTTCGACCAAAGCCTCGCCTTCCCCGGCGATGGCAAACTGGTTGCTGGGATCTAGCTTCAGCGCGGCGCGGTAATAGTGCAGCGCCTTGCCTTGCATGCCCTGCTTGCGCGCGGCTTCGGCCAGGTTGAGGTAGATCGCGACGTGCCCCGGCTGAACTGCCAGCGCCGCCTCGAAATCGGCGACAGCTTCATCGGTATTGCCCGCGGCGAGCGCGGTGCGACCCTGCTGGACCAGCACAGCAGCGCGCGGGTCGAGTGGAACCGGCGGCGCGCCGTAGCCAGAGCTGGAGGTTAGCAACGCTGCCAGCGCGAGGGCCATGGCAGCGGGGGTGTAACGCATGATCTGCTCCTTGAGCGTAGGCATTTGTTCGCGTGTTATCATGGCGAAACAAAACAGGCGATGAAAAATCCGTCGGTTAGGTCATGTGCCGGGGTGAGCCTGACGCCCACGCCGCGCAGCTTCCCGGCGGGCAGATGCAAGCCTGGGGCTGTCCAACCGGGGTGTCGTTCAAGGAAAGCAGCAACCTGGCCGGCGCCCTCCTCATCGAGCAGCGAGCAGGTGACGTAGACCAGCCGCCCGCCCGGCCGGACGAGGCTCGCCGCGAGATCGAGCAACCGCACCTGCAACGAGGTGAGCCGCGCCAGCTCGCCCGGAGTAAGCCGCCAGCGCGCTTCGGGGTTGCGCCGCCAGGTTCCGGTGCCCGAACACGGGGCGTCAACCAGCACGGCGTCGCATATGCCAGCGAGATCACTCAACGCCTCGGTTTCGCGTCCCGGATTGAGCAGCCGCGTCTCGATCCCGAACGCCCCGGCACGCTCGGCACGCGGGTCCAGCCGTGATAGCCGCGCACGGTCGGTGTCAGAGGCAATCAACCGGCCGCGGTTCGCCATCGCCGCAGCCAGCGCCAAGGTCTTGCCCCCGGCCCCGGCGCAGAGATCGAGCACGGTCTCACCCGGCTGCGCGCTCACCGCGAGGCAGCACAGCTGCGAGCCCGCATCCTGCACCTCGATCTGCCCGTCCTTGAAGGCCTGCCACTGTTCGACCGGCGTGCCGGCCGGGAAACGCAGTGCATCGGGTGCCTGGACCGGCTCTCCGGCCAGCGGCAGTTCGCCCAGCGGCTTCAGCTGGTTGACCCGCACATCGAGCGGTGCCCGTTCGAGCAGCGCCGCGGCGTCGTCACCCGCGATGCCGCTCTCTGCAAGTCGGCGCGCGAGCCATTCGGGCGCGATCCCGCCGCGCGCGACCGGCTCTCCCGGCGAAATCGGCACTGGGCCGTGGCGCGAGCCATCGAATAGCGATCCGATCGACGTGTCGAGCTCGGCCAGTCGGAGCATCGCGGCGCGGCCACTTTCGGGAATATCCCCGCAGATGCGGATTGCGGCATAGACCAGTTCGCGCACCGCGCGGCGATCGCCGCTGCCCATGTAGCGGCGCTGCTTGAACCATTCGGCGACGATCCGGTCGGCGCTCGCCCCCTGCCCGCGCGCCGCGGCAATGATCAGTTCGAGCAGCTCTATTGCCGACTGGACCCGGGCGGCGGGGGTCACTTACTGCGTCGGGTAATTGGGCGCCTCGCGCGTGATCGTCACGTCGTGGACGTGGCTTTCGCGCAGGCCGGCGCCGGTGATCCGGACGAATTCGGCGCGGTCCTGCAGGTCCGCGATCGTGGCCGAGCCGGTATAGCCCATCGCCGCTTTGATCCCGCCGACCAGCTGGTGGACCACGTCCTTGGCCGGGCCCTTGTACGGCACCTGGCCTTCGATCCCTTCGGGCACCAGCTTCATCTGGTCCTTGATGTCGCCCTGGAAATAGCGGTCCGCGCTGCCCCGGCCCATCGCGCCGACCGAGCCCATGCCGCGGTAGCTCTTGTAGACCCGGCCCTGGTAGAGGAACGTCTCGCCCGGAGCTTCCTCGGTCCCGGCCAGGATCGAGCCGACCATGATCGTGCTCGCGCCCGCTGCCAGCGCCTTGGCCGCATCGCCCGAAGTGCGCAGGCCGCCATCGGCAATGATCGGGACGCCGCTGTCACGCGCGGCGCGGGCGGCATCCATCACGGCGGTAAGCTGCGGCACGCCGACCCCGGCGACCACCCGGGTGGTGCAGATCGAGCCCGGCCCGATCCCGACCTTTACCGCATCGGCCCCGGCATCGATCAGCGCGCGGGTCGCGGCATAGGTCGCGACATTACCCGCCACCACCTGCGCCGAATTCGACAGCCGCTTGACCCGCTCGACCGCGCGGGCAACGTCCTTGTTGTGGCCATGCGCGGTGTCGATGATCACCACGTCGCATTCGGCGGCGAGCAGCGCCTCGGTGCGTTCGAACCCGGCATCGCCGACAGTGGTCGCCGCAGCGACGCGCAGGCGGCCAGTCGCGTCCTTGGTCGCCGAGGGATAGGTCACCGCGCGTTCCATGTCCTTGACCGTGATCAGCCCGGTGCAGTGGAAACCCTCGTCGACCACCAGCAACTTCTCGATCCGGTGCTGGTGCAGCATGCGCTTGGCTTCGGCCTGGCTGACCCCGGCCCGCACCGTCACCAGCCCTTCATGCGTCATCAGTTCGCGTACCGGCTGCTTGGGGTTATCGGCAAAACGCACGTCGCGGTTGGTCAGGATGCCGACCAGCTTGCCACTGTGCTCGACCACCGGGATGCCCGAGATCCGGTTGGCTTCCATCAGCGCGCGCGCATCGCCCAGCGTCGCGTCGGGCGAAATGGTGATCGGGTTGACCACCATGCCGCTTTCGAAACGCTTGACCGCGCGGACTGCGGCGCACTGCTGGTCGACCGTCAGATTGCGGTGGAGCACCCCGATCCCGCCAAGCTGCGCCATGACGATCGCCATGTCGGCTTCGGTCACGGTGTCCATCGCCGAGGAAATCACCGGGATATTGAGCGCGATATCGCGGGTCAGCCGCGTTGCAGTGTTGGCCATCGAAGGCAGCACTTCGGACTCCGCCGGTCGCAGCAGGACGTCGTCAAAGGTAAGTCCAAGCGGAATGTCGAGATCAGCCACAGTACCTCTTACGGTTCGATTCGTGGCGGCCCATGTAAACGCAAGGGTTAGAATCCGCTAGGGGCGCTTGGGGACTTTCTTGGCATCGCCGAACCAGCGCACCAGCGCGGTCAGGAATTCGACGTCGTCGGCAGCGCCGCCCAGTTCGAGCCCCGGCTTCACCACATCGCTCGGACGATGATAGTCGGTGTCGAAGAAGCGCTCGACCTGCGCCAAGTCGGACCACGAGCTCGACACCATCACCGCCGGCACATCGTGCTGGAGCAAGGCCCAGCCATCCTGCCGCTTGACGTAGCCATTGGCCTTCTCGTCGATCGCCAGCTGCTTCTTCTGCTGCTTGGCCACCGCAGCGATTTGCGCGTCGAGCCGGGTCATGCCGTTGCCGACGATCCCGAACGGCTGACCCGAGGGCGCGAGTGCAACGCTGTCGATGTTGAACGCGGCGACGAACTGGGCGAGCGGGATTGGCGGGTTCTCCGCAAAGGCCTGCGCGCCGAGCAGCCCCAGCTCCTCGCCCGTGGTGGCCAGGAAATAGACGTCGCGGTCAAGTTGCGGGCCCTTGGACAGCCGCCGCGCGACCTCGATCAGCACGGCAAGCCCGCTGGCATTGTCGATCGCACCGTTACAGATCAGGTGCTCGGCCGGCTGCTGCGCGCAAGTGCCGAAATGGTCCCAGTGCGCCACCAGCAGCACCGCGCCGAGTTCCGGGCGCTTGCCGGGCACCTTGCCGATCACGTTGTGGGTGTGGATCCGCGTCTCCCTGCTGGTCGCCTCGAGCGAGACGGTCAGGTCGAGCGGCAGCGGGAAAAATTTCGGATCTTCCGCCGCTGCCTTCAACATCGTGAAGTTGAACTTTGTCCCGTTGAGCGCCGTGCTTAGTGCAGAGGCGGAGATGAACGCGTCAATATCACCGCCCAGCTCCGCCCCGGCGAGCGCGTAGCTCTCCCGTTGCCTAGTCGCGGCGACATGACCCAGCGTACGATCGCCATCGAGCACGGTGAGCACCCCCGAGGCACCGGCAGCAAGCAGCGCATTCTGCCGCTTGCTGTCTTCGCGCCCGCGATCGAGCAGCACAGCGATGCGGCCGGCCAGTTCCGCCCGCGCCGGGATCACCTCGCCGGTGCCGACGAAGGTCATCGGCGCGTTTTCAACGAGGGCGCGCTTGCCCGAGGTGATCACCAGCACCTGGTCCTGCGGCACGAACACCCGCTTGCCGCGGCGGGTGAACACCGCGCGGCTGGTATCGGGTTGACGGCCGACCAGCGTGACCGGCGCGAACCACGCGTGGCCGGGATCGTTGGTGCCCGAAACCATGCCGAATTCGGACCAGCGCTGGCCAATGTAGCGAAGGGTTTTCGCCTCACCTTCGGTCCCCGGCTCGCGCCCGGCGAAGTCGTCGCTGGCAAGTTCGGTGATGTGCGCCAGCAATTGCCCGCGCAAGGCGGCCGTCTCTTTCTCCTGGCGCGAGGCAGCGGCCAGCGGATCGAGCGCCAGCGATGCGGCGATGAGCCACAGCACCACTCGATTCATCGCTGACAAGAAACGTTTCATCGTGGGTTCTTCGCACCTAACGCCGCCCCATCGCAAGCGCCCGATGAATTGTTCCTGACGATCTTCGCCGCGGGTGGCACGAAAGCTACACCCGGCCGGTTCACTCCGCGGTCCAGCCGCCGTCCATGCTGATGTTGGATCCGGTGATCTGGGCCGCGGCGTCGCTGCACAGGAAGGCCGCCATCGCGCCGACATCCGATGGCTGGACGAACTGCTTGGTTGGCTGGCGCTGGAGCAGAACGTCGTTGATCACCTGCTCGCGGGTGAGCCCGCGCGCGGCCATGGTGCCGGGAATCTGGTTTTCGACCAGCGGCGTCCAGACATAGCCGGGGCTGATGCAATTGGCGGTGATCCGGTCGGTCGCCAGCTCGAGCGCGAGCGTCTTGGTCAGCCCGGCGAGGCCATGCTTGGCCGCGACGTAAGCCGACTTGAACGGCGAAGCAGTAAGCGAATGCGCGCTCGCGGTGTTGATGATCCGCCCCCAGCCCGCCGCCTTCATGTGCGGGATCGCCAGCCGGCAGGCATCGAACGCCGCGGTCAGGTTAAGCGCAATGACCTGGTCCCACTTGTCGACCGGAAACTCCTCGATCGGGGCGACGTGCTGCATCCCCGCATTGTTGACCAGCACGTCGACCGGCCCGGCCCCGGCCATCAGCGCCTCGACGCCCTCACGCTGCGACAGATCGGCTGGCACATGCTTCGCGCCAAGCTCAGCGCACAGCGCCGCAATGGCGTCCGCCTCGCCAAACCCGCAGAGCACAACCTCGGCCCCGGCAGCATGCAGCGCGCGGGCGATGGCGAGGCCGATGCCGGAAGTCGACCCGGTCACCAGCGCACGTTTTCCGGCAAGGTTCATATCCGACTCCAAGTCCATGATTTATCCGCTATGCAGGTGCCATTGCGGCTGGACCCGATATTGTCCAGCCCACGGAGAAAAGCGCATGCGGCTTGACGAATTCGATCCCAACTCGGTCAATATCGAGGATCAGCGCGGCGGCGGCGGCCGCGGATTTCCGGCCGGTCGCGGCGGTCAGGTCGGCTGCGGCACCTTGGTGGTCGCGTTGGTGCTGTCCTACGTCCTGGGCGTCGATCCCGGGCAATTGCTTGGCGGGCTCCAGCAAGTCGCCCCGCAGGAGCAGACCGCCGCCCCGCCCGCCGGGACCAACGCCAGCGAAAGTTGCAAGATCGACCAGGCGAGCCTCGAATCGTGCAACGCGCTGTCTTCGCTCAACAAGACCTGGGCGCCGATCTTCGCCGCCGCCAATGTAAAGTTCAAGGCTCCGGGGCTGGTGTTCTACAGCAATGTCGGCTCGTCGGGTTGCGGCTCGGCGCAAAGCGCGATGGGGCCGTTCTATTGCCCCGAGGACCAGAAGATCTACCTCGACACCACCTTTTACCAGCAGATGGATGAGGAACTGGGCGCCACCGGACAGTTCGCCCGGGACTATGTGATCGCGCACGAATACGGCCATCACATCCAGCGGCTGACCGGCATATCCGACCAGATCCGCAGCGCGCAGGAACAGAACCCGCGCGCGGCCAACCAGCTGTCGGTGCGGCTTGAACTGCAGGCCGATTGCTATGCCGGGGTCTGGGCGGCGAAAAACAAGGACCGGCTCGACCGGGGTGACATGGAAAGCGGGCTCAACGCCGCACACCAGATCGGCGACGATACGCTGATGCGCAGCGCCGGCCGCAATCCCAACGAAGCAGCCTTCACGCACGGTTCCAGTGCCCAGCGGACGGAAGCGCTGCGCCGGGGCATGGAAAACCCCGACGACAACACCTGCAACGTCTACATGGAGCGATAAGGGCGCGTTTGGCGGAACGCTTCGCGCGGCGGCTCGTTTCCGCTGCACGTCCCCTGTTTTCGCGAGGCCCGCCATGCATCCAATTTCTGCCGCCCTGCTGGGCATCTGCCTGCTTGTGCCCGTGCCCGCGGCCGCACGCGACCAGAATCAGCCCGCGCCGCCTCGCTCGATCAAGGACAAGGACGTCAACGCGGTCGACGTGGTCGCCACCCCGGTCAGCGACCTGGGCCTGCGCAACGGCAAGATCCCGCCGGTGCTCGAAGCTGCGGTGGTCGATCCCTACGACATGGCCGGGATCCGCACCTGCGCGCAGATTTCGACCCGGGTCGGCGAACTCGACATGGTGCTCGGCCCCGACCGCGACATCCCGCAGGAGCGCGCCGAAAAACTCAGCGCCGGCCGCGTCGCGCAAGCTGCGGTTGGCTCGTTCATCCCGTTCCGCGGGATCATCCGCGAAGTCAGCGGAGCCAATTCGCACCAGCGCAAAGTCGACGATGCGGTCGAGGCCGGGACCGCGCGGCGCTCGTTCCTCAAGGGCTTTGGCCAGGCGCGCGGCTGCACTTATCCGGCGCGCGAGGTGACCCCGGCCGCCCTCGCCGCGCTCGAAGCGCAGGCAGCACGCGACAAGGCCGAGCGTGACCGCGCCAAGGCCGAAAAGAAGAACCGCTGAGCTTTCGCGGCGCCGCACCTTCGGCTAACGCCGCGCCATGCGGCTCAGCGACTGTCACAATATCGACGATTTCCGACTTCTGGCGAGGCAGCGGCTGCCGTGGCCGGTGTTCGACTATATCGATGGCGCCGCCGACGACGAGCTGACCAAAAAGCGCAACACCGAGGCCTATGCCCGCGCCGATCTCGTCCCCGATGTTCTGGCGGGCGTCGCTGAAATCGATACGTCATGCGTGATCCTCGGCCGCAAGTCCGCGCTACCGTTGCTGCTCTCCCCCACCGCGCTGCAACGCGTGTTCCACTGGCAGGGCGAACGCGCGGTGGTGCTCGCAGCGGAGAAGTTCGGGCTGTGGTGCGGGATCTCCAGCCTCGCCACGGTGAGCATCGAAGAAGTGGGCGCAATGACCCAGGCGCCCAAGCTGTTCCAGTTCTACTACCACAAGGACCGCGGGCTCAATCGAAGTATGATCGAGCGCTGCCAGGCGGCGAGGTTCGATGCGATCGCGCTGACGGTCGATACCATCGTCGCGGGCAAGCGCGAACGCTGCGCCCGCAGCGGGTTCACCTCGCCGCCCAAGTTCACCGCGTCATCGGCGCTGTCCTATGCGGTCAAGCCGCGCTGGGCGCTCGATTACCTGCTGCGGGAGAAGTTCGCGCTGCCCAACCTCGATAGCCACGTGCGCGAAGGCACCGGCGAGGCAGTGTCGATCGCAGGCTACTTCAACACCATGCTCGACCAGACGCTCGACTGGACCATGGCCGAGCAATTGCGCGATGACTGGGGCGGCAAGTTCGCATTGAAGGGCGTGATGAGCGTCGCCGATGCGCGCCGCGCGGCGGACATGGGCATCGATGCGATCATGATCAGCAACCACGGCGGCCGCCAGCTTGACGGCAGCCGCGCGCCGTTCGACCAGCTCCCCGAGATCGTCGACGCGGTCGGCGGGCGGATCGAGATCATCTGCGACGGCGGGGTGCGCCGCGGCACCCACGCGCTCAAGAGCCTGTGCGCCGGGGCCACCGCGGCGTCGGGCGGGCGGTTGTACCTCTACGCGCTCGCCGCCGCCGGACAGGACGGGGTCGAACGCGCGATCGGCATCCTCAAGGACGAGATCGAGCGCGGGATGAAGTTGATGGGGGTTAAGGCGGTCGCCGAACTGACTTCCGACCGACTACGCTGGCGGAGCTAAATCCTCTCCATTTTTGGCGAATGCCACAAATGGGGAGGTGGATCGTCCGCAGGACGAGACGGAGGGGAATTGGCGCGAGCCTCGATACCCCTCCGTCAGTGCTTCGCACTGCCACCTCCCCATTTGGCTTCGCAAAATGGAGAGGATCTCATCAGCGGCAGCACCAGCGCCCACAAGGCATAGTCCAGCCCTGGGCCGAACGCGCGGGCGAGCGAGCGGCGCTGCGAACCTCCGGGCCTTACGCTTCGCGCTTGGCGGCAGTGCCCCAATCGACGTTGCGGGTGGCATACATCACCCCGGCCAGCGCGGCGAAGAGCAGCAGCGAACCGATCAGCAGCGACCATGCCTCAAGGTTGAGCAGCACGAATAGCAGCGCATAGAGCCCGACCAGCAGCGCGCCCATGAACTGCGCGCGTCGCCATGACTTGAGCACCGCGGCGCCATAGGCCGTAAGCAGGCCGATGATCGCCGCGCTCGCCGCAAGATAAGCCAGGGTGAACCCGATCACCTCGGCAAAGGCGAGCAACATGACGAAGAACAGCACCAGCCCGGCCCCGGTCAGCAGATACTCCGCCGCCGCCACCCGCGCCCCGGCGACCACGTCGAACAGGAAGTAGGCGAGGAAGGTGAAGCCGATGAACAGGAACCCGTATTTCACCGAGCGATCGACCTTGGAATAGAGGTTGACCGGCTCGATCAGCCCGACCGTGACCGCGCGGGCCTGGCCGCTGATCGCTTCTACCGCGCTGCCGGAAGCCGGACTTGCCGCGGAAGGCGCATCATAACGCGCTTCCTGGGTGACCGAGATGATTTTGCCCTGCCCGCTGCCGTCGTCGATCAAGGGCGGCCCGGCCTCGTCCATGGCCACCGGTGCCTGCCCCAGCGCCAGCTTGTCGACCGTGTAGCTGGCCTTGAACCCGCTGTCGGAAATCGTCCGTGTCTCGGGCAGGAAGGCGCCGCTGAAGCTGGGGCTGGCCCAGGTCGAGGAGACTTCCCAGCCGGTCTGGCCGCCGCGCGGCACCAGGCTTAGGGACCGGCTGCCGCGCAGGCCGAAGCTGTAATCGACCGCCAGCGAACCCTCGCCCTGCCACGGCAGGAAGGCGAAGAAGCCCTGTCCATTGGTCGAACCGGGACCCTTGCCCGGCTGCACCGCCAGGCCCGCGCCATTGGCCCTGAGCGTGCCGCCCTTGGTCAGCCCGCGCGCGTCGGATGCGCCCATGCGCAGCTCGGCGCGGTCCCACAGCAGCCGCTCGCGGGTCACCCCGAAGCGCGGCAGGTCGGCGGGCAGCTCGAACTTCGCCGCGCCCGAAACCTGGGCCTCGTAGAGCACGCTGCGATAGATCGACTTGCGCCGCTCCTCGGGCTTGACGGCGGTCGTCACCCGGTTTTCGGTCGGCGAGATGTAGAGCAGTTTCTCGACCTCGACGACGCGGGTGACGGTCTTGCCGTCGATCTGTTCGTTCTGGGTCTGGGTGGTGCGGAACGGCACGACGATGACCGGCCCGGCGATCACCTGATCTCCGCCCCAGCCGGCATTGATCGCGCCCTGCGCGGTCTGCGACTGGTTCTGCCGGTCCCACACCAAGGCATAGACCAGCATCAGCGGCACCATCAGCACGAAGCCGATCAGCGCCGCCATCAGCAGTTTCATTCCGGGCGATCGTTCCTTGCGCAGTTCTTCGGGCATCGTCGGCACTCCCCTTCCCCAAAGTGGGCGAATCAACAATTCATCGACAGAATTACACGCTTCATCGACAAATCAAACTGTCTGGCGGATGAACGATAGTGCCACAATCCTGCATCGCCCAGACAATTCCGGCCAGCGCCGGGGGTGGAAGCCGCTCCTTTTCGCGTCTAGGAAGGCCATCAAGGCAATTTGAGCGAGGTATCCATGGCCCATTCCGGTCACTGCTTCTGCGGCCAGCTGCGCTATACCATCGACGCCGAGCCGCTCGGTGCGCGGATGTGCTGGTGCCGCGACTGCCAGTATATCGCCAGCGGTTCGGCAACCGTCAACGTGCTGTTTCCCGAGGAGGCGGTGCACTTCGCTGGCGAGATCACCCGGCTGGAGAAGACCGCCGATAGCGGCAACAGCGTCGAGCGCGGCTTCTGCCCAGTCTGCGGCTCGCAGATGTACAGCCGGACGGTCACGCCCGCCGGCATGCCGATCCGCATCCGCGCCGGCACGCTCGACAATCCCGAATTGCGCCCGCCCGAGGCGATCATCTGGGCCGACAGCGCGCCGGGCTGGGCAGTGTTCGATCCCGAGCTGCCCCGGCATGGCAGGGGGCCAGTGTAGCTTGCCGATGCAGCACCGGCGGCCGCCAGTCCCCTCTCCCCACCGGGGAGAGGGTTAGGGAGAGGGGAAGCGGCAATGCGTGAACCTCGCGATCCCGAACTGCTGAAACGCGCCCGCGAACTGCGCCGCGATATGTCGCCGCCCGAGCGGTCCTTGTGGGCAATCCTCCGCGCGCACCAGTTGCAAGGCTGGAAGTTCACGCGGCAAGTCCAGGTCGATCCCTATATTCTCGACTTCGCCGCGCGCCGGGAGAAGCTGACAATCGAGCTGGACGGCGACAGCCATGTGGGCCGAGAGGCCTACGATGCGCGGCGTACGCATTTTCTGGAAAGCCTGGGGTGGAAGGTGCTACGGTTTACCAATAGCGAAGCAATGACCAATGCGGATGGTGTGGCGATGACAGTTTTGATGGCTTTGAAGGCGCACGGCTTCTCTCCCCGGCCCTCTCCCCAACCCTCTCCCCGGCGGGGAGAGGGAGTTTAGTCATGTTCTTCAACTTCATCGACGAACTGCGCGCCGCCGGCATCCCGGCCTCCTTCAAGGAACACCTCGTGCTGCTCGAGGCGCTCGACAAGGAGGTCATCGAGCAGACCCCCGAGGCCTTCTACTACCTCTCCCGCGCCACTTTCGTGAAGGACGAGGGCCTGCTCGACCGTTTCGACCAGGTGTTCAACCGCGTGTTCAAGGGCATCTTCTCCGACTACGGTCAGCGACCGGTCGATATCCCCGAAGATTGGCTGAAAGCTCTCGCCGAGCGCTACTTCACGCAAGAGGAGATGGAGAAGATCAAGGCGCTGGGCTCCTGGGACGAGATCATGGAAACGCTCAAGCAGCGGATCGAGGAGCAGGAAAAGCGCCACCAGGGCGGCAACAAGTGGATCGGCACCAATGGCACTTCGCCGTTCGGCCATTCGGGCTACAACCCGGAAGGCGTGCGCATTGGCGGCGAGGCCAAGCAGGGCCGTGCGATCAAGGTCTGGGAAAAGCGCGAGTTCCAGAACCTCGACAACACCAAGGAACTGGGCACCCGCAACATCAAGATCGCGCTGCGCCGCCTGCGCCGCTTCGCCCGCGAGGGCGCGGCCGAAGAGCTCGATCTCGACGCGACCATCGACGGCACCGCCAGGCAGGGCTGGCTCGACATCCACATGCGCGCCGAGCGCCGCAACGCGGTAAAAGTGCTGCTGTTTCTCGACAATGGCGGCTCGATGGACCCGCATGTCAAGGTGGTCGAGGAGCTGTTCAGCGCCGCCAGCGCCGAATTCAAGAACCTCGAATTCTTCTACTTCCACAACTGCCTCTACGAAGGCGTGTGGAAGGACAACAAGCGCCGCTTCTCCGAGCGCACCCCGACCTGGGACATCCTCCACAAATACGGCCACGACTACAAGGTGATCTTCGTCGGCGACGCCTCGATGAGCCCCTACGAGGTCAGCCATCCCGGCGGCTCGGTCGAGCATTTCAACGAGGAATCGGGCGCGGTCTGGCTGGAGCGCGTGCGCCATGTCTATCCCGCCACCGTGTGGATCAACCCGACGCCCGAGAAGCAGTGGGACTATTCGCAATCGACCAGGCTGATCCACGAGCTGATGGGCGGCTCGATGTTCCCGCTGACGCTCGAGGGGCTGGACGATGCCATGCGCGAGTTGACGCGCAAGAAGCATTGAGGGGATAGGGTATTGCAGCAACGTGAAAAGCGCGAATATGCGGCGTTCTTGCAACGCAAGGTCGATGTCGCCCGCGTCTCTATGTGTGATCGGCAAGGCCGATCAAATGAAGAGGTTGAAACCGAGTTCTCCGCTCGCCGCGCAGAATTCGCCGGGAAGTCGTGAATCCTCCGGTTAGGACAAAGTTGTAATTGAGTGCACTGTCACCGGAATACTACATCAATTATGCGGTGTCACCGTAATCCCTGTCACCGTAATCCCAATGGTCCCTAGTAAAAGCCACCGACTAAATCCGCAGTGTTATCAGCCGCTGCACAAAGTTCTGCGACCCGCGCACCGTCACCCTCCCAATTATTGAATGCCTTAATGGGGACTGCCGCCGTGCCGGCTCCGCCGCCCGTCGGTGGACTACGCATGCACTCAACAGTTGTTACCTGTTTGCCCAGAACACCTTTCCACACGAAACGACCGGCCCGGATGTTCATGTCAGCTTGTATTATCTCGACCACACCAAAACTTATGCGGCAAGCTCCAATCGGATTGCCGCCAGGCGTTGCCGGCACCACGCCTTCCACAATATCGCCTCTCACACAGTCCCAATAACCGTCCTTCCGCCTTTCCGGCTTCCAATTTTTTGGAATGCGCGTTTCTGCTGGAAGGTCTACCGTGGCCGTCAGCTCTTGATTAGCGACCACTCCTCTTTGAACTACGGTGACTGTTGCGGTTGCACCCCTTCGGATATCCTTAATTAAAAAATCTGCAAGTTCCGTATGCTGATTTGCAAGGCTTGGCGCAAACGGGTTATAATATCCGAAATCTTTGGTCTGGGTTTCATCTTGCTTGATACTAACTCTAACAGGCTTTACTGTCTTTATCTCGCTCATCGGAAAAAATGCACCGTAAACTGTGACTCTTGCTCCACCATCTACGGTACGGACAACCCTAACATCTGCTACAAGTCCGCCACCGCAAATCGTCGGCAGCTGCTGTATTACTTCCGGCGGCAAGTATTCAGCCGTTTGAACCTGATTTATGTCGGCAGTGCTAACAGCGGTGCTATTACCGCAGTCTTTCCGAAAACCCAAAAAACCTGAGGAACTTGATTTGGAAGACCCAATTCCCGCCATCGACCCAACAGAATTGGTAAACGTGCTAAAACTTGCCGAGGCCGATCTATTGCAAACGGATCGCCGGTCAACATTTTTATAGGTCCTTAAGTCCCTAGAATAATGCTGAGACTTAAGCGCATCAATCTGCCCTGCCGTGCAAGATTGCGCATTCGCATAAGTGGGATAAACCACGGCAAATGATATCAAAAGAGTGCAGACGTATCGCATGGCGCAGTCTCCTCTAATTCCACAAGTCTGACAGGCTTAACGCTTATGTCAATTCGCTTATCCACCATGGTCGAGATCTTTTGTACAGAATTCCGCTGACAGCGCACACATTTCTCCCCCACCCCGGCCATCCAAGTTAAAAAGTCCAACGCGACATCGTGCGACCAGCTTCCCTGCATACCTCGTTTGCCACTCACCCCTCCCGGTCGAGCTCCTCCGGCAGGTACTTGCGCGCCGACCACAGCAGCGCTCCGGCCATCATGGGAATCAGCGCCACCACCGCCACCAGCACGAAGCGCACAGAGTCCGCGCCCCACTCGCCCTTGTAATGGTCCGACAGCCAGCCGATCGCCGGCGCGGCGAGGCCGAGGCCGAACAGGTTCTGCATCAAGAGCACCGAGGCGCTGGCGGTGGCGCGGCTGGTGGCGGGGACCAGTCCCTGCACGGCGCTGTAACAGGGGCCGACATGCAGCCACTGCAGCAGCAGCGCCGGGAAGAACAGCACCATCGCCCATTGCCATTGCGGCGCCAGCAGCCCCATGACCAGCAGCGGCGCGGCGAGGCCGAGGGACAGCGCGGGGACGGTGAGCAGATGCTGCTTGCCGCGGCCCATCATGCGGTCGCCGGACTGGCCGCCGAGCCAGACGCCGAGCCCGCTGCCCACGCCGTTGACCAGCCCGAACCAGATGCCGGTCTGGCTGGCCGAGAGGCCGAAGCTGCGCTGGAGGTAGATCGGTC
>JANOAD010000152.1:0-28300 GCA_031410955.1 Novosphingobium sp.
TTGGATTCCAGCGCCGTCCGGAGCGATCCGGGCGGCGTTTTTGCATTCCCGTCTGCGTGCTTGACTACCGGTCCGATCGAATTTAGGGTATTTGCCCTAGGTCAATCAGATCAGGATACGGGAGAGACATATGGCCACCGCCGCGACGATGGAACGCACTGGATCGCCGATCGCGCCGATCGACGTCAGCTTGCCCGAACTCTATGCGGAAGATCGCTGGCAGGGCCTGTTCGCCAAGCTGCGCGCCGAAGCGCCGATCCAGTATGTGCCCGAAAGCGGCTTCGGCCCCTATTGGTCGGTCAGCACCTACAAGCCGATCGTCCAGATCGAGGCGCTGCCCAAGATATTTTCGTCCGACTGGGAAAAGGGCGGCATCGCAATTTCGGGCGATCCCGCGCTGCTCAAAAAGTACAACATGCGCGAGCCGATGTTCATCGCGATGGACCCGCCGCATCACACCGCCCAGCGCCGCACCGTCGCCCCCAGCTTCGGCCCGTCCGAAGTCGCGGCGATGAAGGCCGAATGCGTGGCGCGCACCGGTGAAGTGCTCGATTCGCTCCCCATCGGCGAGCCGTTCGACTGGGTCCAGCGGGTCTCGATCGAGCTGACCACCGGCATGCTCGCCAAGCTGTTCGGCTATCCGTGGGAGCAGCGTCACCATCTCACCGAATGGTCGGACTTCGGCGGCGATGTCGAACTGATCAAGAATCCCGACACGGTCGAAGTGCGCCTCGCCAAGATGCAGGAAATGGGCATGGCTTTCGCCGCGCTGTGGCAGGAGCGCATGACCAATCCGGGCAAGGACCTCATCTCGGTCATGCTGCAATCGGACGCGATGCGCGAGATGGCGCCCGAGGAATTCATTGGTAACCTGATCCTGCTGATCGTCGGCGGCAACGACACCACCCGCAATTCGATGTCGGCCTACGCCTACGCGCTGAACAAGTACCCCGAAGAGCGCACCAAGCTCGAAGCCGATCCTTCGCTGATCCCCAACGCGGTGCAGGAACTGATCCGCTGGCAGACCCCGCTGTCGCACATGCGCCGCACTGTGGTGGAAGACACTGTGGTCGACGGGGTGCAGATGAAGGCGGGCGACAAGGTCGTGATGTGGTACCTCTCGGCCAACCGCGATGAGAGCGTGTTCGACGATGGCGAAGCAATCCGGGTCGACCGCGCCAATGCCCGCCGGCACCTCTCGTTCGGCTATGGCATTCACCGCTGCGTCGGCGCGCGTGTGGCCGAGCTGCAACTCGTCACCCTGCTCGAAGAGATGGGCAAGCGCCGCCTGCGCGCAAATGTGGTGGGTGAACCGGTGCGGGTGCCAGCCTGCTTCGTACACGGCTACAAGTCGCTGCAGGTCGAGCTGTCGCACTATTGATGAAGGCGCCCACAAAGACCAGGAACCGGATCGCCGAGACCGCGCGGGTCCTGTTCAACGAACAGGGCTACGGCGCGGTCAGCACCGCGGCGCTGGCCGCGGCTTGCGGGATCGCCGAGGGCAACCTGTGGTACCACTACAAGACCAAGCGCGCATTGCTCGACGCGATCGGAGAGCGCTTTGCCGCTGCGATCGAATCGCGCCTCGCCATGCGCCCTGCGGGCGATCCGGTGAGTGACTATGCCGCACTGGTGGCGGCGATGATGGGCGAGTTTCGCGACTTCCGCTTTCTCTACCGCGACCAGCAAAGCTACGGCGAACATGCTGAAGTGGTGCGGGCCAAAGCGCCTGAGTGGACTCGGCTCACGTTCGACCAGCTCGAGACATACCTAGCCGCGCTGGTCGGTGCCGGGGCGCTCGACTGGCCGCGCGAACGGCTGCGCGATCTGGCGGTCAACGCTACGATCATCCTGCGTTACGGCCTCGAGCACTACCGCGAAATGGGCGAGGCGACCGGCAGCGGCACCGGCTCGGTTCAGCGCACCTTGCGCCGCCACCTGACGCTGTTCGAACACCGCCTGTCCCCTGAAGCGGCAGAGCGCCTTCACGCGGCAATTGCGCGGATCGAAGGCACTGCGCTCGCGGCCTGAGCTTGCCCTGTTTGGCGCGGACCCTATGCTGGCCGAAACAGACCAAGCGAGAGGCCCGTCATGACCACCGTCCAAGCTCCGATCGATTCGCCCTTCGGCTATCGCTCCACCGCCCGCGCGGTGATCGCGGGGATCGACTTGGGCGGCAAAACCGCGCTGGTTACCGGCGGCTATTCGGGGCTGGGCACCGAAGTCGTCCGCGCGCTGGCCGAAGCCGGAGCGCGGGTCATCGTCGGAGCGCGGCGGCCCGAAGCCGCGCTGGGTGATCTTGCGGGCATCGATGGCGATATAACCATCCTGCCGCTCGATCTGTCCGACCCCGCCTCGATCGACGCATTTGCCGCGCAGGTCGCCGCGCAGACCGACCGGATCGACATTCAGATCAACAACGCCGCGGTCATGGCCAACCCGCTCACCCGTGATGCGCGCGGCTATGAAAGCCAGTTTGCGACCAACCATCTCGGCCATTTCCAGCTCACCGCGCGGCTCTGGCCACTGCTGGCAGCAAGCGGCAATGCGCGGCTCGTCTCGGTCTCGTCGATCGGGCACCGGCTCGGCGGGCTCGATCTCGATGACCTCCAGTTCGAGCGGCGGCCGTATGACAAGTGGCTCGCTTACGGGCAGGCCAAGTCGGCCAATGCGCTGTTCGCGCTCGAGCTTGACCGGCTCGGCAAAAGCCACGGCGTGCGTGCCTTTGCAGTCCACCCAGGCGGGATCAAGACCCCGCTCCAGCGCCACCTGACTGACGAAGAGCAGATCGCGATGGGCTGGATCGATGCCGAGGGCAACGTCAACGAACGCTTCAAATCGACCGAGGAAGGCGCTGCGACCAGCGTGTGGTGCGCGGTCTCACCGCTGCTTGAAGGCGAGGGCGGAGTTTACTGCGAGGATTGCAACATCGGCAAGCTGGCCGAACCCGATGCGCCGCGTGTCTCGGGCGTTGCCGCGCATATTCGAGATGCGGCGCTGGCTGAAGCGCTGTGGGCGAAGTCAGAGGAGCTGACCGGGGTGCGCTTCCGGCCCTAGTTTGCCGGCCGCAGCGCAACCTGCTCAAGCCAGACCTGTCCCGAACGCGGCGCGGCGGCAAAGGTCAGGCGCTGCAGCGCGCAGCGCTGGCTGGCCTCGACTTCTGCCTTCCACAATCCGCTGGTGCGATCGAGCGAGGCTTCGGCCCAGACCGGCGCTTCATCGGCGCAGACCAGCCCGGCGAGCAGATGGTCGCTCGCCCGGCCCTGCGGGCTGCCCGTCCGCCAGGTCAGGATGTAGCGACCGGGGGCGAGCACCAGTTGCTGCGCCAGCACCGACCGGGTCACGTCGGCAAGGCCGTCGACCACCAGCCGCTTGCCGTGGCCGCTGCCGCTCGGCAGCACCGACAGCGCAAGCTCGCTGTTGCCGATCAGGTTCCAGGTAAAGGCGCCTGATTTTGCCGAAATGTCGAGCGTGGCAAGCGGGCCATCGCTGACCAGGCCGGTTCCAGCCGCCGGGCAATGTTGCCGCCACAGCGCCGAACCTGCAGCCGGCTGGCCGACAACCACGAGCCTTGAGGCGAGCGGGGCGACGCGGTCGCAGCCCAGGATCATGCCGCCGCGTGCGGCCTGCGCCAGGACATCGGCGCGTTGTAGTCCGGCATCTGCGGGCAGGTTCTCGACATCGCCCGAATAGAATTCCAGCCAGGCCGGAATAGCCCGCATTCGCGCGATCAGCGCCGCCTGTCCGGCAGGATTGCGTTCCATCGGATCGATCAGCTGCCGCTGGCGGAGCAGCGCGGGTTGTTGGCGGAGCAGCGCATCGAGCCGCAGCGCGGCAAGATCGTACTTCCCGCTCGCCAGTGCTTGGCCCATCCAATAGCTTTGGGTGATCGGAACGCGCCAGCCGAGCTGACCGGCGACACGGAAGGAGCGATCGGCCAGCACGCGGTTGCCGGCGGCGAGCTCACCCGCAGCGAACAGCGCGGTGCTTTGCGGGTCGGTCGGCGCATTGCGGATCGCACGCGTTCCGATTGCCGCAGCATCGACGGCTTTCCCGTTGGCAAGCGCATCGCCCCCGAGCGTGCGCAATGCTTCGGAAGCGAACAGCGAAGGGACCCGTGCAGCCAAAGCAGGATCGCCGGCGCTCAGCCGGTCGGCACCGCTACCCGCAGCGAGCGCGGCATAGAACAGCAGGCAGCAGGCGAGAGCGATCCGCGCGGCCGGGGTCAGCCCTTGCGGCGGTGCGCCGGCGGACACGGTCAGTCCTTCGCCTCGATCGTTTCATACTGATAATACTGGTGACCGTAGTATTCGGAGTACCGGTTCGCTGCCTTGAGCGGATCGAACTTGGTCAGCACCGCGCCCAGCACCACCGGTCGCATCGCGCGCAGGCGGCGCAAGGACGACTTGAGCGAGCCGCGGCGGCTGCGATCGGCTTCGACCACGATGATCACGCCGTCAGCCAGCGCCGACATCAGCGGGGCATCGGCGAGGCCCAGGATCGGCGGACTATCAACGATCACTACATCGTAGAGGCGCGCTGCGGATTGCAGCAGTTCTTCAAGCCGCGTGGTCGATAGCAGCTCGGTCGGGCTTGGCGGGATCGGACCCGCGGGAAGCACGCTGAGATTGGCCTGGCCCGAAGCCAGCACCGCGCCTTCCAGCGGCTCGGTCGAGGTCAGCAGCGTCGACAGGCCGCGCTTGTTCGAAACGTTCATTCGCTGCTGCAGCGAAGGCCGGCGCATGTCGGCATCGATCAGCAGAACCTTGCGGCCCATCCGGGCAAAGCCGTTGGCCACCGCCATGGTCGTCGTGGTCTTGCCTTCGGACGGCTGAGCGCTGGTGACCAGCATGATCTGCGGAAGGCCCTGCGCGGTCGAGTAGAGCAGCGAGCCCCGCAATGAGTTGTAGGCTTCCGAAATCGGCGATTTGGGATCTTGCAGCGCCGCCTCGGGACTGTCCTCGGTAGCCTTCGGGACCACCCCCAGCAGCGGCAGGCCAAGCTTGCCCTCGATATCCTCTGGCACCCGGATTGCATCGTCGAACTGGTCGCGGAAGAACACCAGCAGCGCCGAAATACCAAGGCCGAAAATCAGCCCGAGCAGCAGGTTCTTTACCAGATTGGGCGATGATGGCGCCTTGGGCACTTCGGCGTTGTCGATGATTGCGATGTTGCTGAGACTGACCCCCGCCATGGCATTGAGCGTCTTGAAGCGTTCCAGCAGCCCATCGTAGAGTTGGCGGTTGGTATCCGCTTCACGCGCGAGCAGGTTGTACTGAACCGACTTGTCCTGTTCCGACAAGGTCAGCGATTTGAGCTGCTCGACCTTGCCGCTCAGCGCCCGTTCGGTCGAAAGAGCGCTGAGGTAGTCCTGACGGACGGAATTGCGGACATTGCCAGAGATCGAATTGAGCTGCTGGTTGATCGCGCCCAGCTGTGCCTGCTTCGACCTCACTGTCGGATAGTCTTCAAGGTGCCGCGCGCGGTCCTGGCTGAGTTCGGCCTCGAGCGACGCGCGCTGGGACAGGAGCGTGACGACGGTGGGGTTGGCCAGCACCACCGGCGAGCTGAGCGGAGGGCCGGACGAAACCGCGCGCCAGCGGCCTTCGGCCTCGATCCGCTTGGCGGTCGCGTCGTTGGCGGCCTGGTTGAGCTGCTGCATGCTCGATGAGGTGACCGAGCTGCCGCGGTCGGTGCGGGTCGATCCGTCCGCGCTCTGGGTGGTGCTGCTGCCGGTGTTGATCAGGCTATTTTCGCGGGCATAGGTGTTGACCGCGCGCTCCGAGGCTTCAAGCTTGACCTTGGCCTGGTCAAGCTGGTCCTGCAGGAAGGTGCGGGCATAAGACGAGCTGTCGTATTTCTGCTGCAAGTTGTAGCGAATGAATTCGTCCGCATAGGCGTTGGCGATCTGGGCGGAGAGGTCGGCGTCCGCCGACACATATGAAATCGTCACGATGCGCGAATCGCGCGGCAGATTGACGCTGAGATTGCCTTCGAGCAGCGCAATCGCGGCATCGCGCTGCAAGTCTGCCGGGGTCCCTGCCGCTGGTGGTGCAACGCCCTGCGCGCGCGGCAGGCGAGGATTGCCGATCAGGTTGAGCTTCTGCGCCACCCGCAGCGCCAGCCCGCGGCTTTGCAGCACATCGACCTGGGTCTTGAGGAAGCGATCGACATCGTAGGTGGAATCGCTGGTTTCACCCGGATCGTCTTGCTTCGAGCCGAGCACCCGGCCACTCGAGTTGCTGATCTGGATGCTGCTGAATGCGGTAAAGCGCTTGGTTTGCAGCAGGGTAGAGACCAGCGCGACGCCAAGGGCGGCGGCTACGATCAGCAGGATCGGCCACAGGTTCGATTGAACCGCGCTTAACACCTGGCGAAAATCGAACCCCTTGGGCGCCGGGCCATGCGGGCCGAATTCATCATTCGGGTCGTAGGCGGGCAACCCGTAACGATGCACGCCGCTGGCTGGGACTTGAGTTGACAAGGCAGACTTCCCTTCGCTCGGCGCTTACTTGAACACGTAGAACAGGTTGAGCAGCGGTACCGCCTGGAGGAACTGCTTCCAGGTATTCTTGAGGCCGGACCGCCCGACGACCACGGTGTCCCCGGCCAGAATCTGCGGGTCGGACGCGCGCCCTTCGCGGATATCCGAGATGTTGAAGCGTGCCCCCATGCGCTCGCCGCGCTGGACGCGGAAGATCATGACTTCGTCAAGCTTCGCCGTGTCGGTGGTACTCTTCGCTTGCGCGATCGCGCTGAGCAGGGTCGTGCCTGGAGCAGCCTCGAAAATACCGGGTTCGCGCACGTCGCCCTCGACCGCGAAGGTCATGCGGCGGCGATCTGCGACCCCTACCGAAACCTGCGGGCTGCGGATGTAGCGACTGCCAAGCCGTTGGGTCAGATCGTCGCGGACTTCGCTGGGCGTACGCCCAGCAACCACCACTTCGCCGGCCAGCGGGACCTGGATCGCGCCCTTGCCGTCAACGATATAGGCGTCCGAGGTCAATTCCGGTTCGCCCATCACACGAATCGAAAGGTGATCGCCGGTGCGAATAATATCATCGCCCAGCACATCCCCTGAGCCGCTCATCGCGGCATAGGCGGCATCGCCCACCGGCAAGGGTATCGACTTGCTGTGCGCGCAGCCGCCCACCGCCCACGCGGACAAAGTCAAAGCCATCAGGGTAACGAACCTGAACATGGTTACCTCGTCTTTCCAGCACCGCGCGCATCAATGGCGCTTTCGCCATCCTGCCGCGGGCTTAGCAATAGGCCCGCGCAGACCGCGCCGAGGCCTGCCAATGCCATGGAACGAAACGGATAATCAACCAGCGAATGCAGCGCCAGAATGACAAGCGAAGCGGCGCCAAACACGGTCAAGGCTGCGGGCAATCCGGTTTCGCCGCCGAGCTTCTGGCGCAATGCCCGGATCAGGGTCCAGGAAATTGCAGAAAGTGCCAGCAAACCAAGCATTCCCGCCTCGCAAGCCAATTCAAGGAAATCGTTGTGCGCACGATTGGGCAGCGAAGGCCAAATCGATTCGAGCCGTTCATCGGCAACAAAGGCAGGCACGAAATCACCCATGCCGACACCGAAAGGGAAGTATTTCCGGGCAACGTAATAGCCATCGATCCACAGTTGCGGGCGCAACTCCTCGCTAAAATCGAATCGCGCCAGCACGGTGGCTAGCACCGGACTGTGGCGCAGGAGCAGGAAGCCAAGCAGCGCCAAGGCTGCCAGGACCGCAGTACCGTAAGCGAGCCGGCGCCGGGTGATGGACAGCCAGGGTCGGAGGATCCACAAGCAGGCCGCTAGCGCGATCGGCATCAGCATTATGCCCATGCGCGATGCCGTAAGGACTACGCCCAGCGCCACCAGCGCGATGCCCGCTGCCGCGAAACCGAGCACCGGACCCGATCGATTCGGGATCACGCGGCGCTCGACCAGCTCGATCGTCAGCAGCGGCACGGCGATCAGGCCGATCAGCAGGACGTCGGCGGTGCTGTTGTGGTTGGCCTGAAATCCGACAAGCATCGGCACGGTGACGCCGTACAGGTGGAACGGACTGTCGTCGCCCGCCGAAAGCTGAAGCGCACCAAGCAGCAAGGTAGCCAGCGTCATGATGACGATTGCGCGGATCAACCACTGGCGACCTTGTCGATTCAAGGCACTGGTCATCGCCAGCAGCAACAACGGGGGGCCCAGCGAAAGGAGCGAAGCCAGCGTCCGGCTCGGCGCCATCGACCACGGCCGCCAGCTGTCCTGAGCACCGATCAGATCAAGCGCACGCGCTTGCAGGTCACGGGCAGGCAGGGCATGCCACAGCAGAGGCGGAAGCGGCACGAGCTGGAGCAGCGGGACGCCAGCCACGAGCAGGATGATGATCCTTGCCTCACGCGGCACGCGTTGCCAGTCGAACACGGCAAGCGGCAGGGCGAGCGCGATAAGCGCCAGTCCGGCCGCGACCAGTTCAAGCACGAGTTCGGGAAACGGGGCCGGCGATCCGCCGCCGCCAAACGCAATACACAGCGCAAGGAAGGACGCGGCGATCACCGCCCCCGGTTGTGCACCGTACATGCCGGGATTCGGGAAATGACGCTCGCGCAGGCTTACCTCACAACGACGTGCAGCCGCCTAAAATGAAACTACGGGCAATGGACCAGCCATTGCCCGTAGCAAATTCTGTGCTGGCTTGCAGCAGCGAGCCAGATCAGCCGCGGCTGTTCGAACCCAGCGCCACTGCAAGACCGGCCGCCCCGACAACCCCGACCAGGATCGGGATGACGACGTTGCTGCCGCCGCCCGCGCGTGCGGCTTCACTCACCTGGCGCCCGACGGTGGGCGATTCGGCGCAGCTGCGATCGCGCAGGATACCCGTGACCACGTCTTCGGCATTGCCGTTGGCGCCGGCCGGACCGGTCACCACGGTGCATACGCACGAATTGTCTGCAAGGACCGAGCGGGTGGTGGTGACCGTGCCGCTATCGCCCGAGCGGATCACGTCGACGCGGCACTGGCCAGCGCTTGCTCCTTCGCCATCAGCCACGACCATTGTCTGGGTCGGCATGGCTTCGAACGAGCGCACACCGGAGGTTCCGGCAATGCCGGCCCCGACGAGGGCAACAGAGGCAGCAGCAGCGAGCAATTGAGAAGTCACAGGGGCATCTCCTAAGGATATTTACAGGCCGGTTACCACAGTGCCGGGCGGAGAGTCTAGCGGTTATCGGTTCAAAAACGGTTATTTTCAGCGCGTTGCATTTTTGCTGCGGCGCACCAGAGTCTCTCAATCCACAGGTACTGCAAAGGTTCCTATAAATCCTTGTTCACTAGACATTTTCAGCAAGAGCGATGATCAGCTATCAGTAGGCGCGGTCGTGAACGAGCACCGCGAGAGTGCCGAAGACGATCTGGATGTCGCGCTGCAGCGACCAGCCATCGAGATATTCGAGATCTGCCTCGAGCCGCTCGGTCAGGTCCAGCTCGCTGTCGGTCGCCCCGCGAAAGCCCCTGATCTGTGCCAGCCCGGTCAGTCCGGGCTTCAAGGCGTGGCGTTCCCAGTATCGCTCATCGACCTCCCAGAACAGCTTGTCTCCGGCCTGTGAGCCGAGCGCATGGGGTCGCGGCCCGACAATCGACATTTCGCCCTTCAGCACGTTGAAGAGCTGCGGCAGTTCGTCGATGCTGGTGCGGCGGATGAACTTGCCGATCCGGGTGATTCGCACGTCGTCGCGGGCGGTGGAATGATTACCGTCCGGGTCGTTCCGGCCGAGCGCCATAGACCGGAACTTGTATACCTGGAAAAAGCGGTTGGCGCGGCCGACCCGGCGCTGGACGAACAGGACCGGGCTGCCGTCTTCGATCAGGATGGCCAGCGCGACGACTAGCAGCACCGGGCTCAGCACCAATAGTGCGACGCCGGCGAGCACGGTGTCGAACAGTCGCTTGGCGACCCGCGCACGTAATCCCAGAGGCCCGATCGAAACGCGCAGGAAGCCGTGCCCGCCCACGGTCCGGGCGCCGTGCGCACCCAGCTCGGCGACGGCATCGTCAACCACCTCGCCGTCGATGTTCGCACCCTTGAGGAGCCGCGCCCAGGCGGCCCGGCGTTCGGGCGGACAGGTCACCACAACGCGGTCGATCGCTTTGAGCACGGTGCCGATTCGGTTGAGCTGGGCCGGATCGTCAAGCGCCGGGACGAGGCCTAGCTGCGCGGCGTTGGCGAGCATGGCTCCGGGAAGCGCGATGCGCGGTCCTCCGTCGTCGATCAGCAGCTCGTTGATGATTCGCGTGCCGCAGCGCCATTTGACGAAGGCGCGCATCTGCAGTCGCACCCAGCACAGGATCGCTGCCGATAGCACGGTGCCGGCGGTGAACAGCACGCGCGAGAAAGTCGCGCTGCTCTTGGTGTAATAGGCGATGAACACCACCACCCCGGCAGAAATGCCCAGCGCGCTTATCGCGCGCAGCATGCCCGCTTGCGAGGACTGCAGCGTGGCGAGTGAATAGGCGCCATTGTACAGCGCGACGGTCAGGAACACCGGCAGCAGCAATTGCGCCAGCAAGGCTGACTGGGAAAGCCCGTCGAGGTGGAGATAAACGAATCCGGCTATGCAGAACGCCCCGAAAATGGCGAGGATGTCGCCCAGCATCAGTGCCAGGTAAGTCTGCAGACGGCGGCGTTCGAGCGGCTGGGCCCCGTCGATCGCGGTTCCGGCTTCGCTCGAAGCATGCGCGGCCAGGGCCGCAGCCGAAGAAGCAGATGGATTCATCCGACAGCGACCACTCCATCTGGGCGCAATGGGCGCCTCATGCGTGCATCCTTGCCCAAGCGCGTCCGGTTCGACAAGGCCAGTCCTGCCTAGGCGCGCTGCGCAGCGAAGCGAGCTATGTCGCTAAGTCCGTGTGCCAGAAGCAGTTCGGCCGTCTGGCTGTTGCCCAGCAGCGCGCGGTGGAGCGCGGTCAATCGCGCGATCAGCCGGGCGAGTCGCTTGCCACGCCAACGCTTCAATTGATCGGAGAGATCGCGCCGATCCTTCCAGAATACCCGCCGCGCCTGCACTTCCGCTTCGAGCAGCGCGTGAACATCGCCGCGCGGCCCGAGCTTGGCGGCAAGTTGTGCCAGCTGGGCGGCGCGCCGTTCGAAGGCGAGCAGCAGGCCGACCGGGTTCAGGCCCTGTTCGCGCAAACGGCGCAGTTCGCCTGCCAGCTTGCCCAGTTCTCCCCCGAGGACGACGTTGACCAACTCGTTGAAGCCATCGTCTTCGGTAGATGCACCGATCGCATCAAGCGCCGCCAGGTCGGCGCGGCGCGGCGCGGCTGGCGAAGCATCGAGATAGAGCGCAAGCTTGGTCACCTCAGACTGCGCCAGGCGAATGTCGAGCGCGGCGCCTCGCGCGATCCGTTCGGCGAGATCCCCGCCGAGCTGGACCCCGGCGGCATCGCCCATGTCGCGCACCGTCCCGGTCACGCTCTTGAGGTCGGGCGGATAGAACATCGCCACCAGCGCATCGGGCCGTGGCGCCAGCAACTTGGCGGTGCGTGACTTGTCGGTGGCGCTGCTGGCAACGATCAGCACCGGACAGGCTTCGCCTTCGCCATCGAGCAGGTTGGCGATCGCATCGTGCGCCTCATCGCCGCTGGCACGGACCCAGATGTGGCGCTTGTCGCCGAACAGCGAAATCGATCGCGCTTCGTCGCCCAGCCGCACCGGGTCCTTCCTGAGGTCCGCGCCGCTGAGCTCGATCCGTTCACCCGGATCGGGCAGGAGGCCGGCGATGATATGCGCGGCTTCGCTCGCCCCGGCTTCGTCAGGGCCGCAAAAGAAGAACACCTGCGCGACGCGCGCGGCCTTGGCCGCCTGCCCCTTGAAATCCTTCTGGCTGGCCTTCACGGCTTCGGCGTATCGCCGCTGCGCAGCTTGAGCGCGATCCGCACAACGATCCTTTCAGCCACCTCTTTGGAAAGGTTCTCAAGCGCGGTCTGTTCGGCGGCAATGGTTGCGTACTCGCTGCTGACCACGTCAATCCCCGCGTCGGATCCGGCGGTTTCATCGAGCACGATCTTGCCGGTGGAAAGGTCGACCAATTGATAGCGAGCGCGCAGCGTGCGGCGTTCGCGCGCGACGGTATCGTCGCTGAGCAGGCCGAGTCCCTCGAGCTTGTCGTCCAAGCGAACATCGAGCCGGTAGCGCGCCGAACTGCTCTTGCCGCTGCCGAGCCGGTCGACCAGCGCGTTGCGCATCAGCCAGCCTGATTTACCTTCGATCGGCGAAACTTCGACCGCAGCGAGGCCCTGCGCCACCTGGCCGCCCGCACCGCCCGCATACATCGGGTGGAGCCCGCAGCCACTCAGTGCCAGCAAAATGGGCAGAGCGAAGCGCTTCATGCGACGAGGTTGACCAGCCGGTCGGGCACGACAATCACCTTCCTGATCTCCTTGCCATCGAGCGCACGCTGCACCTTGTCGGAAGCCAGGGCAAGCGCCTCGAGTTCCTCGCGCGGCAGGCCCTTGGGAACCGTGATGGTATCGCGTAGCTTGCCCAGCACCTGGATCGCAATGGTGACTTCGTCCTCGACCAGCAGCGCGGGATCGTGCGCGGGCCAGGCGGCGTTGGCGATCAGCCCGCCTTCGCCGATGGCCGCCCAGGCCTCTTCGGCGAGGTGCGGCATCATCGGCGCGGCCAGTAGCAGCAGGGTGCGGATAGCGGCCGAGCGGCTGGCCGATGGCGCTGCCTTTTCGGTCGCGCTGGTCAGCTCATAGATCCGCGCCACGGCCTTGTTGAAGCTCAATGCCTCGATGTCGGCAGCGGCGGCGGCAATGGCCTGGTCGCGCTTGCGGTCGAGCGCCTTGTCGTCACCGGTCGCGCCCGCATCATATTGCCCGGCAAGTCGCCACAGCCGCTGGACGAACCGGGCGCAGCCTTCGATACCGGCTTCGGACCACGGCAAGTCGCGCTCTGGCGGGCTGTCCGACAGCACGAACCAGCGCACCGCGTCGGCACCGTATTTCGAAATGATCTTATCTGGATCGACCGTATTCTTCTTGGATTTGGACATTTTAACGATGTTGCCGCGGTGAATTTGCTCGCCAGTTGACAAAAGGTAGGCAGCACCGTGCTCCACTCGAACTTCGTCTGGAGAATAAAACTTTTGTGTGAAGACAGGTTCTCCAGCTTCGTCCGTGAGCGAGTCTACTCTGACCATGTCCCAATAGGTCTCATGCGTCACCATGCCCTGCGTGAACAGGCTGGCGAACGGTTCTTTCACGTCGATCATGCCGATGTGGGCGAGCGCGCGGGTCCAGAAGCGGGCGTAGAGCAGGTGCAGGATCGCGTGCTCGATCCCGCCGATGTATTGCTCGACCGGCAGCCACTTGGCGACCACCTCGCGGTCGAACGGCTTGTCCGCCGGCTGGCTGGCGAAGCGCAAGAAATACCAGCTCGAATCCACGAAAGTGTCGAGCGTATCGGTCTCGCGGGTCGCCGGCTGGTTGCAGCCGGGGCAGGCGACATGCTTCCACGTCGAGTGCCGCTCGAGCGGGTTGCCCGGGATCTTGAAATCGACGTCATCGGGCAGCACCACCGGCAGCTGGTCCTTGGGCACCGGGACCACGCCGCAGTGCTCGCAGTGGATAAACGGGATCGGCGTGCCCCAATAACGCTGGCGCGATACGCCCCAGTCGCGCAGCCGCCACACGGTGCGGCCCTGGCCCCAGCCCTTGGCCTCGGAGCGGGCGATGACTGCAGCCTTGGCGGCGTCCACGCTCAAGCCATCGAGGAAGTCCGAATTGACGCAGACCCCGTCGACCGGATCGGCCTCGCTCAGCGTTTTGTCGGCCTCAGCCGCGCTGGCCGCGATCACCCGCGTTATCGGCAGGTCATACTTGCGGGCAAAATCGAAATCGCGCTGGTCGTGGCCCGGCACGCCCATGATCGCGCCGGTGCCGTATTCGATCAGCACGAAGTTGGCGATGTAGACCGGCAGCGCTTCGTGGGTGAATGGATGCAGCGCGGTCAACCCGGTGTCGAAGCCGAGCTTTTCCATCGTTTCCAGCTCGGCCGCTGTGGTCCCGCCCTGCTTGCACAGCGCGATGAACTCAGCCGCCGCGGGATTGTCCGCTGCCACTTCCTGCGCCACCGCATGATCTGCCGCGACTTCGACGAAGCTCGCCACGTATATGGTGTCGGGCCGGGTCGAATAGACCGGCAACTCCTCGCCGTTGGAGAGATCGAACGAGAATTGCAGGCCCTGCGACTTGCCGATCCAGTTTTCCTGCATCAGCCGGACCTTGTCGGGCCAGGTGTCGAGAGCGCCGAGCCCGTCGAGCAGTTCCTCGGCGAAATCGGTGATCTTGAGGAACCACTGGCTCAGCTTGCGCTTTTCGACCAGCGCGCCGGAGCGCCAGCCGCGCCCGTCGATGACCTGCTCGTTAGCGAGCACGGTCATGTCGACCGGGTCCCAGTTGACCGCCGATTCCTTGCGGTAAACCAGGCCTGCGGCGTAGAGATCGAGGAACAGCGACTGTTCATGGCCGTAGTAATCGGGCTCGCAGGTTGCGAGCTCTCTTGACCAGTCGAGCGCGAAGCCGAGGCGCTTCAATTGCGCCTTCATGTTGGCGATGTTGGCGCGGGTCCAGCCGCCGGGGTGGACGCCTTGTTCCATCGCCGCATTCTCGGCCGGCATCCCGAACGCGTCCCAGCCCATCGGGTGGAGCACTTCGTGGCCCTGCATGCGCTTGTAGCGCGCCAGCACGTCGCCCATCGTATAGTTGCGCACGTGGCCGACGTGGATCTTGCCCGAGGGATAGGGAAACATCTCGAGCACGTAGGAGCGCGGCTTGGCGCTCGCGTCATCGGCGCGGAAGGTCTGCTGATCGTCCCACTGCTGCTGCCAGCGGCCATCGGCGCTGGCGGAATCGAAGCGTTCGCTGGTCATGCCGGGTGCTCTAGCCGCTCAGCGCGGCTTGTCGAGAGGGCAGCGGTGCGGGGCTATTTAACCCCAGAGGCCTGGCGGCGCAGGTCCCGCGCGCGGGTCAGGATCACGTCTTCCAGCTTTTGCACCGTGGCGGCCTGGACCGGGGCATCGACCCACACGCCGTTCGCATTGGTCTGGCGGCTTGCGGCAACCCGCAGCGCGTCGGCGCGCAGGTCCTGGTCGAGAATCGTGACGGTTACCTTCATCCGTTCGTTCGGGTTGTTGGGATTGATGTACCAGTCGGTGACGATCACCCCGCCGGCGCTGTCCGCCTGGACCAGCCCCATGAAGGTGACCGCCTCGAGGCTGGCGCGCCACAGGTACGAATTGACCCCGATCGTGGTGATCCGCGACGCTGCGAGATCGGCCTTGGGGCGCTTGCCGCCGTGGCTGCAGGCTGCCAGCGAAACTGCGGCAAGAGCGACGAGCCCGGCGCGGCCGAGAAGGCGGAAAGTGCTGGCGCGGGCTGAGTTGGAGGCAATCATTGGGTCTGTCCGGATCCTGTCGCTCGAAAGGGTAAGGCGTGCCTGCACGCGCCGAGCCTCTATAACCGAGGCGGGCGGAGCGGCAAGCCCTGCCTTGGCTCTTTGCCCGCCTTGGCGGTGAATGCCCGCTGAATGATGCGCTGCAAGCCGCAAGTTCAGGTTAAATTCAGCCCCGCACGCTCACTCGCGGCTTGCATAACAGGGGCAAATCGCGCGATCATGCGTTGGTACCGGAAAGATGGAGTCGAACAAGGGCGATGACCCAGCTGATAGCATCGAAGCGCAAGCGCAGCGGCACGACCGCTGCCATGCTGCTGTGCGGTGCGGTCAGCGTGCTGGCCCTGCCCAGCGCCGTGCTTGCTTTTGCCAGCCGTTACGATGGGCCCCAGTCGGCAGCCACCACCGCGTCAACCAGCAGCGGCTTCGTGCCGGCAGAGGTCGATCCGCGGCTTGCCCGCTCGATCACGGTGCGTGCGCTCGCCAAGGGTCGCTCGTTCCGCTTCACTCCCGCAGCGGTGCCAAACGGCATGGATCGTTCGGTGGTGACCGTTGCGGTGCGGCTCAACGACACCGGTGGTCAGTCGCTCGCGCTGCGCCGTCAAGCGGTTGCCGAAGCCTTGTCCGGTTCGCCGCTCAGGATCGCGCCCACCGCCTACAGTCTTGGCGCGGCTCGCGGTTACAAGAGTTTTGCGCAAAATGCGGCATCGGCGAATCCGATCCGCCAGCTCGCCGCGCCTGACCTGTCGAGCTACCAGCCCAAGCCTGGCGTTGCGGCGGGCGAGTCGCGGTTCGCGCCGTCGATCGCGCTCGACGAGCGCGTGAAGACCGGGCGCAGCCCCCGGACCTTCGAGCAGTCCGACCAGCAGGTGGATGTCGGCGGCTCCTACCGCTTGACCCGCAACCTCAACGTCACCGCCGGGGTGCGCTATTCTTCGGATCGTGACCGGCTGCGGCCGCTGACCGATGGCCGGCAGGATAGCCAGGCGGTCTACGTCGGCACCCAGTTCCGATTCTAACGCCAGAAATTCCGGCACCTTTACGTATGCGGCATGCTTGCGTCCCGTCACGGGGCAAGTAAGCATGGTCGTATGCCGTAACGGCAAGAGCAATTGGGAAGGGCTGAAGTATGGCACGGGTGGCGATTGTAACCGGCGGGACCAGGGGTATCGGGCAGGCGATCTGCCAGCGGCTCAAGCGGCAGGGCCACACGGTCATCGCTAATTATGGCGGCAACGAAGAAAAGGCCAAGGCCTTCACCGCCGCGAGCGGCATCCCGTCAATTCGCTGGGACGTGGGCGATCACGAGGCCTGCATCCACAACTGCAACGACATCGCCGCCGAATACGGCCCTGTCGACATCGTGATCAACAACGCCGGCATCACTCGCGACGGCGTGCTCCACAAGATGAGCTTCGAGGACTGGAACGAGGTGATGCGGATCAACCTCGGCGGCTGCTTCAACATGGCCAAGGCGAACTTCCCAGGCATGCGCGAACGCGGCTGGGGGCGGATCGTCAACATCGGTTCGATCAACGGGCAGGCGGGCCAATACGGCCAGGTCAACTATGCCGCAGCCAAGAGCGGCATCCACGGCTTCACCAAGGCGCTGGCGCAGGAAGGCGCCAAGTACGGCGTAACCGTCAATGCCATTGCCCCGGGCTATATCGATACCGACATGGTCGCCGCGGTGCCGCCGCCGGTGCTCGAAAAGATCGTCGCCAAGATCCCGGTCGGGCGGCTCGGCATGGCCGAGGAAATCGCCCGCGGGGTGGCTTTCCTGACCAGTGAGAACGGCGGTTTCGTGACCGGCTCGACCATGAGCATCAACGGCGGCCAGCATATGTATTAGCTGTCGGTGCCGCAAGGCAGCCATCGGCTCGGCCAGCGAGGCGGCGGATCTCAAATCCGCTGAGCCCGTCTGACGTCATGGCGGCGGCGTTGCCGTCGCTTTTCTCAATCGAAGCTCAATCGACCATGATCGCAACCACCTTCCACGCACCGTTTTCCCACGCCAGCTGCAGGGTTTCGGTCGCGTCACCTCTTTTGGTGTAGCTAGCCTTGAACCTGACCACCCAATAGCCGTTGGGCGGTGCCGGCGTGAAATCAACCGTGGCGAGTTCCCGCGACTTGAGCGTACCGACTTCGCCGCGCACCTTGCGCGAAGCGTCGGTCCACCATTCGACCGTATTGAGCAATTTGAACGACTGGTGGGTTGCTTGCCAGCTTGCCGTCCAGTCGTCACGGTCGAGCAGGGCGAGGAACTGCTTTGCGGCGTCGACTGCCGCCGTTTCACTGGCCGGTGTCGCAATCACCGCTGCGGCGGAAGATACGGGTGCTGCGGCGGGAGCCTGCGCCGGCCCCGACAGGGCCGACAGGGCGAGCAGGGCGAGGCTGATGGTCATGGCGAGTCCTCCAACGATCCAGCCGGTTCGGCGCCAATTGCCGAAACCTTGGGCTGGCTGAGGCCTCGCTAGCGCCGGGGCCGGGTCCGGGGCATCCCCCAAAGGCTCGTCCCCAAGCAATTGGGGGGTCTGCGCTTCCACCTCGCGCAGCTGGCGCGCGGCTTCGCGGCTGCTTGACGTGGCCATCTTGCGGCGCGCATCGCGGAGCCGTTCGTTGACCGTGTGCACCGAAAGGCCAAGGTGCCGCGCCATGCTCTTGGCGTCATAGCCGCTGAGCAGCAGCCGCAGTGTCTGCTTCTCCTTTTCGCTCAGCGCGTGATAGCCGGTGGCCATGGTGCGGGTGTAGGTGCCCGGCAATTTCGGTACTACCCCAAATTATTCGTATCTTCCGCCGCCGCCGTGCGATTAAGTGAAGCGATGACCACGCCTTATCATCCGCCGGTCAAGCGCTCGATCGAAATTGCCGGCCACAAGACCTCGATCAGCCTGGAGCCGCTCTATTGGGCGCTGCTCAAGCAGGCAGCGGCCGCCGAAGGTCTGCCGCTCAACGCGCTGGTGGCACGGATCGACGCAGAGCGGATTCAGGCTCCGGTGCCGCCGGGGCTGGCTGGAGCCGTGCGGATCTGGCTGGTTGCCTGGCTCGCTGCGCGGCTGGCCTGAACAACGGTTCACGCAACCAATCGGCTGCAAGGGCGTTTGTTGAGCAGTCATTCCGAATTAGGTCCAACCTTAGGAGAAATATCATGCGCACAATGCTACTCGCGCTCGGCGCCGCAGCCATGGCTGTTCCGCTTTCTGCCCCGCTGCCCGTCGTCGGTGCGGCTAAGGCCGAAGCCCATGCCAAGCGCTACCATAGCCGCGCCTATTATCGCAGCTGCCGTCATTCGTCTGGCACAACCGGTCTGATTGCAGGCGGCGCAACCGGCGCTGTGGTCGGTTCCAAGGTCATCGGCGGCGGCATCCTGGGTACCGCGGCCGGCGCGGTTGGCGGTGCGTTCGCGGGCCGTGCGATCGATCGCACGATCTCGGCCAAGAAGCGTTGCCACAATTATCGCCGTTAACAGCCGGTGATCCCCGCGCCTGCAGGGCCTGTTCCGCACGAGCGGTACCAGCCCGGCGGGCCGCGGCGGACTGCGGCAAGCGCGGCCTTGGTTACCGAGGCCTTGCTTGCCGCACTCTTACTATACGGATTGGCCGGGTCTGCGGTGGGATTGCCGCAGCTTCCGGCCAGTCTCGTTTCGATCGCGCTCGACAGCCCCCCGCCACCTGAGCGCCACCTCAAGTCCAGTGCGTCTGCCGACAATGGTCGCGCTGCGCCGCCCTCGCTCAAGGCCGAGGCTGCGGCGGTCAAGCTGCCCGAACGGGTCATCGTCCCACCACGGCCCGTTCCTGCGGCCGTGGTCCCCGCGCAATCGGCAGGGCTGAAAGCGGGAGCCGCAGTCCAGCCCGGACCCGGCAGCGGCGCGTTTGGCCTCGGCAACGGCACTGGCTCAGGCACTGGCGGCAATGGCCCTGGCGCGGGCAGCGGCGACGGCGATGGCGGCGGCTCCGATGCCGAATGGACCGGCGGCAAGATCAAGAACGGCGATTATCCCAAGGCGCTGCGCGAGGCCAACATCAGCGGAACAACCGAGACCGAAGTGGCGGTTGGCGCGAATGGCCGCCCGACCGCCTGCCGCGTGACCCGCACCAGCGGCAGCCGCGAGCTCGATGTCACCACCTGCCAGCTGATCATGCAGCGCTTCAAATTCCGCCCCGCGCGCAATGCCGCCGGACAGGCGATCGATTCGCGCATCGAATACGAACAGGAATGGGACGCCCCACCGCCCCCGCCGCCCGATCCGGGGGAGCGTTAGTCCCCTCCGACCCGCTCGATCTGCGCGCCGACCAGCGCCAGCTTTTCTTCCAGCCGCTCATAGCCGCGGTCGAGGTGGTAGAGACGGTGGACCTGCGTCTCGCCCTCCGCCGCCAGCCCGGCGATCACCAGGCTCATCGATGCGCGCAGGTCGGTGGCCATGACTTCGGCGCCGGTCAGTTTGCTCACCCCGTGGACCACCGCCGTCCGTCCCCGCGTTTCGATATGCGCGCCCATGCGGTTAAGTTCGGGCACGTGCATGTAGCGGTTTTCGAAGATCGTCTCGGTCAGCACCGATGATCCTTCGGCGAGGCACAGCATCGCCATCAGCTGCGCCTGCATGTCGGTGGCAAAGCCGGGGTAGGGCGCGGTCGACAGGGTTATCGCCTTGAGTTTGCCATCCGAGGCGATCCGGATCCCGCCGGCCTTGGGTTCGACGTGGACCCCGGCATCGCGCAGCGCTTGCAGGGTCGCGTCCATTTCCTCGGCCACGGCGTGCTTGAGGAACACCTCGCCACCGGTGATCGCCGCAGCGCAGGCGTAGGAGCCTGCCTCGATCCGGTCGCTCATCACGCGGTAAGTCGCGCCGTGGAGGCGGGGGACACCGTGAATCGTCACGTCCGAGCTGCCGATGCCCTCGATCTCTGCCCCCATCGCGACCAGCATGTTGCACAGGTCGACAATCTCGGGCTCGCGCGCGGCGTTGTGCAGCACCGATTTGCCGGTGCACAGCACAGCGGCCATCAGCGCGTTCTCGGTCGCCCCGACCGAGACCACCGGGAACGAATAACGCCCGCCCGGCAAGCCGCCATCGGGGGCAATCGCGCGGACATAACCCGCCGCCATTTCGATATGCGCGCCCAATGCTTCGAGCACTTTGAGGTGGAGGTCGATCGGGCGGTTGCCGATCGCGCACCCGCCGGGGAGCGACACGGTCGCCTCGCCCATCCGCGCCAGCATCGGGCCGAGCACGAGGATCGAGGCGCGCATCTTGCGGACCAGTTCGTACGGCGCGACCGACGAGGTGATGCGCGGCGCTTCCAAGGTCATCACCCGGCCGAAATCGGTCGGACGGCTGCCCGCGATTGAGGTCGATATTCCGAACTGGTTGAGCAAGTGCTGGAACCCGTCGATGTCGGCCAGCCGCGGCAGGTTGCGCAGGGTCAGCGGCTCATCGGTGAGCAGCGCGCAGGGCAACAGGGTGAGCGCGGCGTTCTTTGCGCCGGAGATCGGAATGGTGCCGGAAAGGCGCTTGCCGCCCTCGATGATGATCTTGTCCATACAGGCCGATTTAACGGGAAACTGCGGCGCGGCAAGCGGCGCGGTTGACGTTGGAACATTGGCCTGCGATTTCTCCCCCATGACAGCGCGCAAACCCATTCGAAAAGCCGTTTTTCCCGTCGCCGGCATGGGCACGCGGTTCCTGCCCGCGACCAAGGCCATCCCCAAGGAAATGCTGCCGGTGATCGACCGGCCGCTGATCCAGTACGCGGTGGATGAAGCGCGCGAGGCGGGGATCGACCAGCTGATCTTTGTGACCGGCCGCGGCAAGACCGCGATCGTCGAGCACTTCGACACCGCCTACGAACTGGAATCCACCATGTCCGAGCGGGGCAAGTCGCTCGAGGTGCTCGACCCGACGCGAATCCTGCCGGGCAACCTGGTCACTGTGCGCCAGCAGGTGCCGCTAGGGCTCGGCCACGCAATCTGGTGCGCGCGGGCCATCGTTGGCGATGAGCCCTTCGCGATCTTTCTGCCCGACGAACTGATGATCGGGCAGCCGGGCTGCATGAAGCAGATGGTCGAGGCTTATAACGAGGTGGGCGGCAACCTGATTTCGGTACTCGAAGTGCCAGACGAAGAGGTGTCGAGCTACGGCGTGATCGCCCCCGGGAAACGCGGTTTCGGTCCGGGCAATGCGCTGACCGAAGTCACCGGGCTGGTCGAGAAACCCAGGCGTGAGGATGCGCCGTCCAACCTGATCATCTCGGGGCGGTACATCCTCCAGCCCGAGGTGATGCGGGTGCTCGAAGGGCAGGAGGCCGGTGCCGGCGGTGAAGTGCAGCTGACCGATGCGATGGCGCAAATGATCGGCAGCCAGCCATTCCACGCGGTAACCTTCGCCGGAAAGCGCTACGACTGCGGCAACAAGACCGGTTTCGTCGAGGCGACCCTGGCGATCGCGCTGGAACGCGAGGACATGCGCGATGAAGTGCGGGCGATGGCGCTAAGGTTGCTGAGCGAGCGAGCCCGGACTGAAGTCACGCCGAAGCCCTGAACCGTAGCGGCAGGGTCTTGAGCCCGCCGACGAAGGTGCTCTTGGCACGCTTGGGCTCGCCCGCCAGTTCGACGCTATCGATCCGGTCGAGCAGCGTTTCGAACAGGATCCGCATTTCCAGCCGCGCGAGATGCAGGCCAAGGCACTGGTGCGCGCCCGCGCCGAAAGCGAGGTGGCGGTTGTGGGCACGCGCCGCATCGAACCTGCGCGGATCGTCGAACTGCGCGGGATCGTGGTTGGCCGCGACATAGTTGATCATCAGCCAGTCACCCGCCTTGACCGGAACTCCGTCAACTTCGCAGTCCTGCGCCGCGGTGCGCATGAAGTGCTGCACCGGGGTGGTCCAGCGGATCGCCTCCTCGACAATCCCCGGGACCAGACTGCGGTCGGCTTTGACCCGCGCGAACTGCTGCGGATCGCGGGCCAAGGCGAGCATCGCCCCGGCGGTGCTGGCGCTGGTGGTATCGTGCCCGGCGGCGGCGATGATGATGTAGTAGCCCGCCAGATCGCGCGGGCTGAGCGGTTCGCCATCGATCTGCGCATTGGCGAGGATCGAGGCGACATCGGCAGTCGGCTTTGCACGGCGCTGCGCGGCAAGGCCTTCGAAATAGGCCTCGAAATCCTTGACCGCGCCGGTCACGATTTGCAGGATCTGCTCAGGGCTGAGGCTGGCCATGCCCGACTTGTTGAGGTCTTCGTCCTGCCCGCCGAACATCTGCTGGGTCAGAAACAGCATGCGCGGTTCGTCCTCCTCGGGCACGCCGAGGATCTGCATGACCACGTGGAGCGGATAAGGCGCGGAAACGAGCTGGACGAAGTCCACGATTTTATCTTCCCCAACCCCGCCCCTCCCTGCTGCGATCAATTTGTCGACCGTGCGCGCCGCCAGCTCGCGGATCGCGGCTTCGATGGTGCGCAGGTTCTTGGGCATGAACCATTCCTGCGTCAGGCGGCGCAGCTTGGGATGCTTGGGCGCGTCTAGGACCACCAAGCTGCTGACAAGATTGGGGCTTTCCTCACCCTGCTGCGCGGTAACCTGGCGAGCGAACGCCTCGCCGGTCTTGTTGGTGAACACCGTGGCGCGCGGGGCGTTGAGGAAGCCCGGGTTGTCCTTGCTGATCTGCATTGCCGCGTCGTAGCCAGTGACCAGCCAGAACGGATCGAACTCGCCATCGGGGCTTTCGATCCGGGTCAGCGGGCTTTCCGCCCGGAGCTTGTCGAACAGATCGAGCAGCGGGTCCCACGCGGCGTAGCTGGCGGGATCGATCACTGCGATGGCATCGGCGGGGGAGGCGGTGGGCGCGGAGATAGTGGCCATATGTCAGGCTCCGGTCTGGGCGGCGTCGTAAGCCGCCTTATATTCATCGCGCAGGTGGCGCTTGTAGAGCTTGCCGGTCAATTCGCGCGGCAGTTCGGCGCGGAAATCGATCTGGCGCGGCATCTTGACCCGGCTGAGTTGCGGCGCGAGGTAAGCGGTCAGTTCCTCGGCCAGCGCCGGTCCCGCATCAGCCATGTCCAGCGGCTGGACCACCGCCACCACCCGCTCGCCCATGTCGGGATCGGGCGCGCCGATCACCGCCGCGTCGGCCACCTTGGGATGGGTGACCAGCAGGTTTTCGATCTCCTGCGGGTAGATGTTGACCCCGCCCGAGATGATCATGAAGCTCTTGCGGTCGGTCAGGTAGAGATAGCCGTCCGCGTCCTGGTAGCCAACGTCGCCAAGGCTCGACCAGCCGTGCTGGTTTTTGCTGTCGGCGGTCTTGACCGGGTCGTTGTGGTATTCAAACGGCATCATCCCTTCGGTCGGCTCGAAGTAAATCTGCCCCTCGGTCCCGCGCGGCACTTCGTCGCCGTCCTCGTCGCAGACATGAAGGATTCCCGACAGCGCCTTGCCGACCGAGCCGGGATGATCGAGCCATTCGTGGCTGGTGATGAAGGTCGAGCCGTTGCCTTCGGTCCCGGCGTAGTATTCAAACAGAACCGGCCCCCACCATTCGATCATCGCGCGCTTGATCGGCACCGGGCACGGCGCGGCGGCGTGGATCGCGCATTTGAGCGAGGAGACGTCGTATTTGGCGCGAGTCTCTGCGGGCAGCTTGAGCATGCGGACAAAGTGCGTCGGCACGAACTGGCAGTCGGTGAGCTTGTACTTCTCGATCGCCGCCAGCGCGGCCTCGGGATCGAACTTTTCCATCACCACCACGGTGCCGCCGATCTTGTGCACGGTCATCGACCAGCGCAGCGGCGCGGCGTGGTACAGCGGCGCGGGCGACAAGTAGACCGCGTTCTCGTTGATCCCGTAAGCTGCCATTGCCAGCATGACGAGGACATTGGTCTGGTCGATCGCCGGGTCCTCGGGCAGCGGGATCTTGACCCCCTTGGGCCGCCCGGTGGTGCCCGAAGAATAGAGCATGTCGACCCCGGCGCGCTCATCGGCAATCGGAGCGGCGGGCATCGCGGCAAGCGCAGCTTCGGCATCGACGCCGAGGCGCAGCTGGGGGACATCGGGCTTAAGCTTGGCCACCTCATCGAGCAGCGGAGCGAGGTAGGCCGAGCCGAACAACAGCTTGGCGGCGCTGTCCTCGAGGATATAGGCCAGTTCGGGCGAGGTCAGCCGGCTCGAGATGCAGACGTAATGCACCCCGGCGCGCTGGAAGCCCCAGGTCAGGCAGAAGAACCATGGATGGTTTTCCATGCACAGGGCGACCGTCTCACCCGTCTTGATCCCGCGCGCGCGGAGCCGCTGCGCGACCTGGTTCGAGCGGCGATCGAGCTCGGCATAGGTAACGGTCTCGCCGCTCCCCGCCATGATGATCGCAGGTTTGTCGGGGTGGTTACGGGCGTGGATGGAAGGGTGCATTGCCGGAACTCTCCAATACCGCGCTGGCGGCGGCTCGGAGATCAATTTAACCGTTCGATTAATTGGCGCAACGGATTAATTCCGCCGTCAGCGCGCCAAAAGAAAAAGGCGACGGTTGCCCGTCGCCTTTTTTCCAGCATCCTCCCGAAGCTGGAGCCGGCCGGGATCTTTGCCCCGTGCCGAATCTGGAATTCTTATTCGCCGTCGTCCTCGCCGCCGCCAATCGCCAGGTGTTCGGTGGTGGCAACAACTGCAGCGGTCTGGACGCCGCCCTGCAGGTAGGGGATCGGGTTCACAGCGACGCCGGCGATGCGCACTTCATAGTGAAGGTGCGGGCCGGTCGAGCGGCCGGTGGTGCCGACGTAACCGATCAGGTCACCCTTGTGCACGGTCTGGCCCGCAGCGACGTTGAGCCGCGAGAGGTGGCCGTAACGGGTTTCGATGTTACCGCCGTGTTCGAGGCTGATGTAGAGGCCGTAGCTCGAGAACCAGTCCGCCCGGCCAACGACGCCGTCAGCGGTGGCATAGACCGGGCTGCCGACCGGTTCGGCCAGATCGACACCTTTGTGGGCGCGGCGGCCGCCGAGCACCGGATGAATCCGCATGCCATAGCCGCTGGTCAGCGCAGCGCCATTGACCGGCATGCGCGAGGGGATCGAAACCGAAGCGGGGCGATAGGTGGCAGCCGAAGGAGCCGAAGCGACCTTGGTGGTGGGGGCGATCACCAGCTGGCCGTTATCCATCGACTTCCAGCCGTTGAACAGCTTGCGGAAATCTTCGTCGCCGTTCTGCGCGCCCGGCTTGGCGGCCTGGGCGGCGCGCAGCGGCGCGGTCACGTCAGCGTTGGCGGCGGCGCTGTTGGCAAGGGCGGGAGTTGCAACCGAAAGCCCGGAAATCGCGGCAATCATGCCGGCAAATGTACGGAGCTTGGCAATAAACGAAACAGTGAGCACTCAAACCAACCTTGTCTTTTCAACCGCTGTTACGGTTGTGCGAACCCTTGCTTCACCGGCCTGGTGGGTCAGTGTGCGTGTATATCCGAGATGGTCGGTAAGCCCCCCGCCGTCTCGAGAAGGGACCTAGCGGGGGGTCTGGTTAACAATCAACCCCGGCATAGAATTGCCGCGACAAACCGGCGCTGGAACGCGCTGAGTCGTTGAACGGCGGCTTAACAGCGCCTCTGAAATGCCGCTGGACCAAGGATTTCCATAGGGTTGCACCAGAATCGTTTTGGTTCCCGGCAGTCGCGATAAAATGCCTTGAACGCTTGGGCGAGCGGTGAATTGAGGCGTCAATCGATTCGTTTGAAGATGTGTGCGCCGATCGTTGTCGGTGCATCGGTCCTTATCATTTGGCTTCGCAAAATGGCGATGACCTGAAGGAGGAATCAGAGCGCCCGCGCAGCCTCGAGCACCTCGGCGGCGTGACCCTTGACCTTGACCGGGCTCCACACGCGGGCGATCCGCCCCTCCGCGCCGATCAGGTAAGTCGAGCGAACCATGCCCATGTAGCTGCGCCCGTACATCGATTTCTCGGTCCAGATGCCGAGCGCGTCGCTGAGCCCGCCCGTCTCGGCATCGCTGGCGAGCGGGGCCTTCAGGCCATGCTTGGCGGCGAACTTGACGTGCTTGGCCGGCGGGTCCTTGCTGATCCCGAGCAGCGCGGTGCCGGCCTTGTCGAATTCACCGGCAAGCGCGGAGAAATCGATGTTTTCGGTGGTGCATCCGGGAGTATCGTCCTTGGGATAGAAGAACAGCACCAGCTTGCGGCCCGCAAACTGGGCAAGGTCAAGCGGAGTGCCGTCGCTCGCGGTCAATGTTGCTCGAGGGAGCTGGTCACCGAGGTCGGGGAATTGCGCCATCATCCTGTCTCCAATTGCTCGCCGAAGGTGTCGTGCCATGCCGCTCCAACCGCGCGGCGGGCCTCGCCAAGTCCGACCATGAGTTCGCCCCAATCGCGGCTTCCGCAAGCCAGCGCAAGGGCCTCGCGCGCGGCGGGCGGCGGATCGTCGCCGTTCGGTGCAAGCAGCCGCGAGATCACGAGGAAGCGGCTTAGGCGCCGGTGGCAATCAACCATCGCTTGGGGCAGCAAATCTGCTGCAACCAGTTCTTCGATCGCGCCGCCGATATCCGGCCTGAGCGCAACGCCTCCGCGCAGCTGCAGGTAGTGGATCAGGAATTCGAGATCGACCAGCCCGCCGCGCAGCAGTTTGACGTCGAGCTCGGACATGGGCGGTTTGTGCAAGGCCATTTCACTGCGCATGTGCAGCACGTCGGCGCGCAGCTTTGCGGCATCGCGCGGGGCGGCGAGGACATCGGCGATGATCCGCTCTAACTCCTGACGCGCCGCCTGAGGGCCGTAGAGCGCGCGGGCGCGGGTCAGCGCCATATGCTCCCAGGTCCACGCGCTCTCGCGCTGGTAGCGCGCGAAGCTGTCGAGCGTGACCGCGAGTGGTCCCTGCGCGCCAGACGGCCGCAGCCGCGTATCGACCTCGTAGAGCGCACCTTCGGCGGTCGGGACCGACAGCGCCGCGATCACCCGCTGGCCGAGCCGGTTGAAATAGAGCGTCGCGCCGAGTGGCCGCGGCCCATCGGATTCGGCCCCGTGATCGCCCGTGAACAGGAATACCAGGTCGAGGTCCGACATATGAGTCAGCGCCCCGCCGCCGAGCCGCCCCAGCCCGAGCACGACCAGGTCACATCCGGCAATGCGCCCGTGCGCGGCCTCGAACTCGGCACGCGCGGCATCGACCAGCACGATCAGCGCCGCTTCGGCCACCCGGCTCAGCGCAGCGGCGATCTGCAGCGGATCGCGGATATGTTCGATCAGCTGCACACCAAGCGCAAAGCGCAGTTCGCCGACCCGGCGGCGCACCCGGTCAAGCAGCGCCTGATAGTCATCGCCTTGCTCGCCGCGCGAAAGAAAGTCGGCAAGCTCGCCAACGCTCCCGGGAAGCTCGAATGCGGTCGCGTCGATCAGCGGGTCGAGCAGGTCGGCGCGGTGCGCCAGCGCATCGGCCAGCGGCGGGGCGAGACCGAGGATGCGCGCGAGCAGCCCGATCAACGCCGGCTTGGCCTCGAGCAGGCGAAACAGGCCGAGTGCGCTGGGCAGGCCGGCAAGCAATTGCTCCCAGCGCAACACCGCGCGCATCGGTTCGGGTCCGCGGGCGAAGGCGGCCATCAGCGGTGGACGGATCGCATCGAAGGCGGCGCGCGCTGCCTCGCTGCGCAGCGCACGAACCTTGCCGCTACGCCAGCCGGCAATGCGCTCGGCCAGTGCGGCGGGGTCTTTGAAGCCCAGCTCGGCCAGTTCGGCGGCGAGCGCGTCACCGCGCCGGGCCGTCGTCGGGGCAGTGTCCGGCGCGTCGCCGTGCTGCGCCAGCAGGGCATCGTAGCGCGCGCCAACCGCTTCGCTGATCCCGGTGAGTTCGGCGACCAACGCCGCCCCG
>JANOAD010000153.1:0-4765 GCA_031410955.1 Novosphingobium sp.
TCAGGTCGTCCGCCAGCAAGCGCGCGCCTGCGCCGAGCAGCTCGGCGGCGAGAGTCGATTTGCCCGCACCGGGCGTGCCCGCGATCAGCCAGGCCTTGCCGTGCAAGACCACAGTTGAGGCATGCAGCGGCAGGATCCCCCGCCAGGCCAGCGTGATCGCCGCCACCGAGCTGAAGAACGATACCGGCAGCCGCCCTGTCCAGCCCGGCCCCGGTACCCAGCCGACCGTAGCACCACCGCGCATCTCGAAGCAGACTTCGTCGTCGCAATCGAAGCGCACGCCTGCGGCAAATATCGTTGCCCGTCCGACCTTGCGGATCGGATCGGTCAAGCTTGGTGCGAGTTGTTGCCTTATGGCAATCGCACCGGACGCGCCTTGCATTGCCGGATCGAACTGGTCGAGCGGCACGTCTGCGCTCCAGTCCAGCCCGGCAAAGCGCGCGTGGAAGGGCAGTTGGGCGCTCAATCGGGAAGCAGGTCGAAAGCGATGCAGATCCGCCGCCCCTCGGCACCATGCGGATGCGTGCGGTGATAGGCGTGCGAGGGGAACAGATTGAGCAGTCCCGGCTGCGGGCGAACCAGTCTTGAGCCGAAAGCCTTGGCAACATCGCGCCCGATCCGATGATCTGGCAGGCCGAATTCCAGGCACCCGGCCGGGCCGCTGCCGTGCTGCACCGCCTCGGGAACCTCGACGTAGTAACCGCCGGTGGCCCAGCCCAGTGGGTGCATGTGCCAGCGCTCCCAGCCTGCAGCTCCGGTGATCACGCACCACATCCGCAAGTGCGCGCTGGCCGGGCGCATGGTGAGCCAGCGGTGCCCCTCGGTCGGCAGGACTTGCGTCGCCTGTGTTGCATAGTCGACAATCAGCTGCTGCAAGGCGCGCATCGCCGGAGTCGCTGCGGTGGCCGGTTCGTCCACCCGCAGGCTATGGACCGATGCCGTACCGTGACGCCCGTTGCGCAGGCCCGGGCTGTCGTAAAGCTCCTGCGCCAGCGCGGCGTGAAAGCTGGGCAAGTCGGGCCAGCCGTCTGGGGCCGGGGGTACAGCCTGGAACAGGAATTGGTCGAGGCCGACCAGTTCGCGCGCCGCGGCAATGTCGCCGCGCATGGTCAGGGCCTTGGTCCGCTGGCCGAGCAGCTGGACGTGGGCCACACCGCGCGCTTCGAGTTGATCGGCCAGCTCCAGAACCCGGTCTGCCTCGCGGCGCCAAAGCCACAAGCCGCTGAGGCGGCGGAACACTTCATCGTTCGTAGGATCGAGCGCCAGCGCGGCTTCGAGCACCTGTTCGGCGCGCGCCTGCTCGCCTTGGCGCAACAGCGCTGCCGCCTGATCGCACCGGGCATCGGCGCGGCCGAGGTCGTCATCGGCCAGGTCTTCGGCCAGGCTTGCCACAGCCAGCGCGCGGTCGACATCTCCCGCCGCGCCCCGCCCCATCAGCGCCGCGATCAAGGCCTTGGCGGTGACGAAATCGTCTGGCAGCCCATAGCTGTCGAGCAGCGCGATCGCCTCGCCAAATTCATCGAGCCGGTTGTGGAGCTGCGCCAGCTTGAGCCGGATCGCCGGGGTATCGCGCCGGGCCAAGGCGCGCTGCAACAGCACGCGTTCTTTGCGTCCGGTCAGCAGCTTGGGTGGTTCGGCGACAAGAGAAAGCGGGGCATTCATCGCATCGGCCCGGCTACCCGCTCAGGTCTGGCTGGCGAGCTGGAGTTCCTGCAAATGCGCCAGCAATGCGGTGACCGAGCGATGGCAGTCTTCCGGCGTAACCGAATAGGCAGCACAGAGCGCGCGTTCGATCGCGGCCTGGTCGGCCGGGCTTTCCATCGCTTCCCACACCGTGGTCGCGGTCAGGTTCAGGGCGACATATTTACCGCTGTCGATATTGACCATGACGAAATCGTCTTCGATTTCAGAGCCGACCCAATCCTCGTTACGTTTCCAAAGCGGTTCGCCCATTCTTCGTTCCCTTAGACCACTATCCGGTTCTACCACCGGTGACTGCATCGGTGCTGCGACTACCATAGCGCGCTTCACGCGCCAAGCGGGCGAGGGCAGATCGCAGCGAGACCAGATCGCGTTCAGAACCGCCGCACGCAGCGAGACTGACGAGCAGCAAGCTTCGCGCGATCTTTACGGCGTGAGACAGGACCTGCCCCCGAAGGCCCAGCAACTCAGGAACTTGCGGGCGATGCCGGTTCTGCATCAGGATTTCGAACGCAGCCAACGGCGCAACTTGCTGAAGTGCGGCCCCTGCTTCGCTCAGGACAGCCAGCAGGTCGAGCCTCACCGTGCCTCCGGCCCGGCCAGCTGGAGTGGGTACGAACGCGCGGCTCGAACTGTCCTTGCCGCGCGAAAACCAGCCGCCCGGCAGCCCCTTGGCAAGCACGCCTTCTTCACATGCATTGAGCGCCAGACTGTCGTCGCCGATTAGCTCGGCTCCGGCCGCGACAAAGCCGGCCGCCAGGCGGGACTTGCCCGCGCCGCTTGGCCCGGCGATGGCAATCGTCAGCCCGCCGGGCAAGCGGACACAGGCAGCATGGAGAACGAACGCGCCGCGTTGCCACAACACCGCAGGCAGGGCGTTCGCAACCAGGAGTGCGCCGAGATCTTCAAGATCGGGCGGTTCGCATGGCGCGATCTCGATTCGATCCGGGGAACAGCGAAATATGCCGGTGGGATGGCAGTAGACGATCGCCTCTCCCTCGCAGACGAATTGCACTTCGGGATCGGCCGCGCACGCGTCCAGAATCGCAATTCGGACTGAGCGAGCATTGGTCTGCGGTGCGACTGCAACGGCGCCCGGTACCCACAGGTCACTAGCAAGTTGGAGACCAAAGCCAAATTGAGGCGAAATCTGCAACTGTCGATGCTCCGCAGCGAATTTCGCGCAGCAGTTGCAACTTTCGGCGGAAAAGGCAAAGCCTGACCACTCGCGATCGCCGCTGAGGAGCCGCGCAATGAACGGGTGGCGCAGGTCCTTGAAACTGATCCCCGGCGTTCGTCCGCTGGGCCGCTGGCTGCGAAGCGCTCTGCACCCTCACTACCGTGCCGTGCGCCAGGTCGAATTATCGCACCCCGGGCAGATGCTGCAGCCTGAAGCGACCACCGGCGTGGGCCGCTATCCCGAGATCCTTGGTTTTGTAGCGAACGAAATGGCCAGGATCGAGCGGCCACGGCTGCTGTCCTGGGGGTGCTCGACCGGCGCCGAATTGCTGGCTTTGCACGCGGCTGTGCCGCATGCGCAAATCGTCGGCGTTGATATCAATCCGCGCAGCCTGGCGCTCGCGGCGCGGGCAATCGAGGGAATTCCGGAGATTACACTCATTCGATCCGGCGACCCGGCTGAGCTGGCGGGCCAGTCGTTTGACGCCGTGCTGTGCCTGGCGGTGCTGCGCCATGCCCGCCTTGAAGAAGAGCGGCCGATTACCTCCACCGCCATCCTCCCCTTCGCCCAAGCTGAGCGATTTGCAAAAAGCCTGGCGGATCTGCTCGACCCGGGCGGCCTTCTGGCATTGTGGAACGTCCACTTCCGGCTGGCAGACATGACAATCGCCAGCCGGTTCGCTCCAGTGCTTGAGCTTGCTCGTGGCGTCACCGCCAATCAGCCGCTTTACGGCCAGGATGATCGGCACCTTAACAACGTGTTCTGCACTACCGCTGTCTATCTGCGGATTTAGTGGTCCAGGCCAACCCTGCGAATGCCAAGCCTCCGCGCTAGCCGCAACTGCCGATGGCAGGTGCCTTTTGAATGGCAGTTGCCTGGCCAATTGTGATACAAGTCCGGCTGCGATGTTCAGCACGCGAATAACATTGGAACCAGACACCGAATTGACACCTGAGCAGTGTGCACTCCTTGCTCGGGCAGCGCACACGGCAAAGCAGAATGTGAAAACGCGGGCGCGGTTGGCTACTGCGCTTAATCATCTGGATTTCCAGGAGGACGTCATTGCCCTCCTCCAGTCGGCGCAGGACCTGAGCGTCCCCGAGGTCATCCTGCTTTCGTCTGCCTTGCTTCGTCGACCGGGTAAAGCGCGGTTTGCACAGGCGATGGCGGCAATCGACAAGTTCATCGCGGCTTTGCCCAATGGCTATGGCGCCATGGTCGGCGAGCGCGGGCTGAAACTGTCGGGCGGCGAGAAGCAGCGCGTGGCGATCGCCCGCACCTTGCTCAAGGACCCGCCGATCCTGATCCTCGACGAAGCGACCAGCGCGCTCGACAGCCGCACCGAGGAAGCGATCCAGGCGACGCTCGACGGGGTGACGCGCAACCGCACCACGATCGTCATCGCCCACCGCCTGTCGACGATCGTCGGCGCCGACCAGATCATCGTCCTCGATCAGGGCCGGATCGCAGAACGCGGCACGCACGCCGAATTGCTGGCGAGCGGCGGCCTCTACGCCGAATTGTGGACGCGGCAGGCAGCCGAACGCGAATTGGAAGAAGTGGTCGCGGAGAACTAGCTCAGGTGCCCGCTGCGGCTCTTCTTCGTCGCGATGTAGTCGGCGTTGTGGGGGTTGGTGGGCATGTGATGGGCGATGCGTGCGGCGACGACGATACCTTCGCGCTCCAAGCCGGCGACCTTGGCCGGATTGTTGGTGAGCAGGCGGACGCGGTCGATGCCGAGCGCACGGAGCATCGCCGCGGCCATGCGATAGTCGCGCTCGTCGTCGGCGAACCCGAGGCGGCGGTTGGCGTCGACCGTATCGAGCCCACGGTCCTGGAGCTGATAGGCGCGACTTGTTGGCGAGGCCGATCCCGCGCCCTTCC
>JANOAD010000154.1:0-13420 GCA_031410955.1 Novosphingobium sp.
GCGTGCAGTCGCCGAGGTCTATGCCGAGAACGGCCACGAGGAGAAGTTCGTGAAGGACTTCGTCGCGGCCTGGACCAAGGTGATGAACGCCGATCGGTTTGACATCGCCTAAGTGAATTAGCCGCCCCGCTAAATAGCCCCTCCCCGGCGGGGAGGGGTTGGGGTGGGGGTTCCACGCTCGATAGGGCGGACCCCCCATCCCAACCTTTCCCCAAGGGGAAGGGCTTAGAGTTTCGATCCAGGCCTGACTGACGTTAGTCTACCGCATCGAGCTCGTAAGCCGAATGCAGCACGCGCACCGCGAGTTCGGTTTCATCTTCGTCGATCAGCACCGAGATTTTGATTTCCGAGGTGCTGATCGCCTGGATGTTGATCCCGCGATCGGCCAGGCTGCGGAACATCGTGGCGGCGACACCGGCGTGGCTCTTCATGCCGACGCCCACGACCGAAACCTTGGCGACCTTGCCGTCGGTGATGATCCGGTTGTAGCCGATCGCTTCCTTCTGCGCTTCGAGCAGCGTCTGCGCGCGCAGCAGGTCGGCGCCGGGCACGGTGAAGGTCACGTCGGTCTCACCCTTGTCGCGCCCGACGTTCTGGATGATCATGTCGACGTTGATGCTGGCCGCCGCCAATGGCCCGAAAATCGTCGCCACCGCGCCGGGACGGTCGGGCACCCGGGTCAGGATGATCTTCGCCTCGTTCTTGTCGGCGGCGATGCCGGTGATCAGCTGGCGTTCCATATTCAAGTCCTCTTGAAGTTTGGCGAGTTCCTCGTCCGAGACGATCAGGGTGCCGGGAATGTCATCGGCGGGCGGGCTGTCTTCATCGATGAAGCTGGAAAGCACCTGCACCCGCACGCCCTCCTTCATCGCCAGGCTGACCGAGCGGGTCTGCAGCACTTTCGAACCGACCGAGGCGAGCTCGAGCATTTCTTCGTAAGTGACGTACTTGAGCTTGCGCGCCTTCGCCACGATCCGCGGGTCGGTGGTGTAGACCCCGTCGACGTCGGTGTAGATATCGCAGCGCTCCGCCCCGATTGCCGCCGCGACCGCGACTGCTGAAGTGTCCGAGCCGCCGCGGCCCAGCGTGGTAATCCGGCCATCGCCTGACAGACCTTGGAAGCCGGGGATAACCGCGATCTCGCCCGCAGCCATGCTGGCCAGCAGCGCCTCGCTGCCCAATCCCTCGATACGGGCCTTGGCGTGAGCGTCGTCGGTGTGGATCGGGAGCTGCCAGCCAAGCCATGAGCGCGCCGGGCAGCCCAGCGCCTGCAGCGTCATCGCCAGCAAGCCCGAGGTGACCTGTTCGCCCGAGGCGACCACCACATCGTATTCGGCCGGATCGTACAGCGGGTTGGCCTCGCGGCAGAAGGTCACCAGCCGGTCGGTCTCGCCCGCCATGGCCGATACCACCACGGCGACCTCGTGCCCGGCGGCCTGCTGGCGCCGCACGATATTGGCGACCCGGCGGATCCGCTCGGATCCGGCCATCGAGGTACCGCCGAATTTCATCACGATCCGACCCACGTGCAATTCCGCCCTTTGCGCAACAATATTGCCGACAGAACCGCTCGCCCTGCAGCGAGGGAGGCTCTAAGGACGGGTCATGGCTAATGCAAGTTCGACAAAGACGATCCGGGCGGATGAAGCCGCGCATTTTGGTGCGTTGGCAGCCGAGTGGTGGGACCCGAAGGGTTCATCGGCGATGCTCCATCGACTGAACCCGGTGCGGCTGGGCTTTGCTCGCGCCGCTATCGATGCGCATTGGCAGGGCGATTCGCGCGGAGTGCGGCCGCTCGCGGGCAAGCGCGCGCTCGATGTCGGGTGCGGCGCGGGGCTGCTGTGCGAACCGCTCGCGCGGCTCGGCGCGGCGGTCACCGGGGTGGATGCTGCGCCTGAGAACATCGCTGCAGGGCGAGAGCATGCTGCAGGGGCGGGCTTGGAAATCGATTACCGCTGCGGGGATGTGGGCACGCTAGGCCTCAGCGGATACGATCTGGTCACCTCGCTCGAAGTGCTTGAGCATGTTGCCGATGCGGCAGCCTTCCTCGCCGCGCTGCGCAGCGCCATGGCCCCGGGCGCCCTCATGATCCTGTCCACTCCCAATCGCACCGCGCGTTCGCGGCTGGTGCTGGTCGAGGCGGCAGAGCGCAGCGGCATGATCCCGCGCGGGACGCATCACTGGGACCAGTTCATCACGCCTGACGAACTCCGCGATCTGCTGGCTGGAACCGGCCTTGCAATGGGCGCGCCGCAAGGGATCGCCTGGTCACCCGCCAAGGGGCTCCACCTGTCGAGCGACCCTGCGCTCAACTACATCGTCACGGCTACTTTGGGGTGATGATCATCAGCATCCAGGCGAGCCCGGTGCTGATCCCGAACAGGATCCACGACCAGTAGAGGCTGTGACCCTGTATGGTGTAGTGCTGGATTTGCAGCCAGCCACCACTGCTGTGGCCGGCGCCCATGATCATGCAGACCACGAAGGTCAGGATCGCGCCGGGGATCAAGGCTTTGAAGAAGTCCATGGGTCCCTCCCGGATGTTCATCTCGCAGCGAAACGCCAAACCGCGCTGCGGTCAAGGCTCAATCACTTGGTCGGCCAGACTGCCCGGGTTGCCATCAGCGTGGTGATCGCGGCGCGGGCGGCCTTTTCCCGCTCGATCCAGCCACCCGAGATGGTGACGTAGCGCACACCTGAGCGCACCAGAACTTCTTCGGCAAGCGCGGCAAACCTGCTGCGCAGCGGGCCCTTGCCGAAGAAGCGCGTGCCATCGTCGATCCATGGCACGTCGGGGGTGAACAGCAGGTAGAGGTCGGCCTTGGGATAGGCGGTCAGTTCACCGGGCACTTCGCCAAACAGCATTTCGGCCCACGCCGCGGTCATCAGCTGGTCGGTATCGAGCAGCAGCAGCCTGGGATGGGCGTTGGCCGCCGCCTCGACCGCCATGGCCTGCCCTTCGGCGATCGCCAGCAAGTCAGCCATAGCGAGGTCGGTACCGCGCTCCTCGCAATAGGTGCGGCCATACTCAGGAACCCAGGTACCACCGAGCTCGCGGCCGAGCTTTTCGGCCAAAACAGACTTGCCGGTGCTCTCGGCCCCGTGGAAACATACTGAAATCATGCGAACCCGTTTGTTATTTCGGCCCGGCTTGCCCGGGTCCATTGGCGCAATCCGATAACCGAGATCACCAGGAATGCAACGTAGAGCGCGGCGAGAAAGAAAAGGTCGCGGGAAAGGTAAAGTGCGACAGAAGCCACGTCGATTGCCACCCACAGTACCCAGTTTTCGATCCGCCGGTTGTTGAGCAGCAGCTGCGCCGCGATGCTTGCTCCAGTCACCGCCGAATCGGCAAAGGGCAGGGCGGCATTGGTGAATGTGTGCATCAGCCAGCCAAGCGAGAGGCTGAGCGCGGCGGTAGCCAGCGCCCAGACAAGCCGCGAGCTGTTGCTCATCCAGGTGACCGGCACCGTATCGGCATCGTCCCTCACGCGGTTCCACTGGACCCAGCCGATCGCGTTGACCACGAAGAAGAACGCCTGCAGCCCGCATTCGGAATAGAGCCGGGCCTCGAACAGGGTGATTCCGATCAGCGTGACCATCACCATAGCCACCGGAAAGTTCCAGATCGAACGGCGGACCAGCAACCAGATCTGAATCAGGCCGAGCACCGATCCGAGCAATTCGGTCCAGTGCGCGCGCAGATATTCGATAACCATCGCGCTCAAAATGCTGCCGCCCATGCTTCGGGCTTGAACCCGACCAGCAGCCCGCCGGGGTATTCAACCACCGGCCTTTTAATGCACGACGGATTGGTCGCCATCAGCGCCACGGCCTTCGCCGCATCGAGGTCTTGCTTGTCAGCATCGGGCAGCTTGCGGAAGGTCGTCCCGGCGCGGTTCAAAATCTTGTCCCAACCGGCGCACTCAACCCAGGCGGCCAGCTTTGCCTGATCGGCACCGAGCTTCTTGTAATCGTGAAATGCATAGGCAGTCCCACGCGCATCAAGCCAGCTGCGCGCCTGCTTGACCGTGTCGCAATTGGGAATGCCGTAAAGCGTAACCGTCACGAAGCGGGCCGTTCGTAGCGGTGTGTGCGCGGCGCGTCGCAGGTGTAGAGCGTGTAATCCTGATAGTACTCGGCGCGACCACGGGCCTGGACCATGGCGTGATCGGGCTGGCTACCCCAGTTGCGGGCAGCTTCTGCATCGGCCCATTCGCTGAGCGCAATCACCTCGCCATCATCGGCGACATAGCTCTTGAATGAGACGAAGCCGGGCTGCGCGCGGGCCAGCGCCTCCATGTGCTCAGCATCGGCAGCATAGGCGTCGGCAGCGATATCGGTGCGCTTGCGATTGCGGAAGACGACCACGAACATGGGATGGTTTCCTAGCCCCGGCGCGTGGCCTTCGACAAGCTCAGGCTGAGCGGGTCTGGGGAAACTGCCCGGAAATGTCGGAATCGATCCAAGATCCGCTCAGGCTGAGCCTGTCGAAGCCTCTGCGCTGCGCCCGCCCCATGGACAAATCCGCCAAACCGCGACAAAGCCGCACCACTATGTCCGTCAACACCTTTGGCCGCATGTTGCGTTTCACCACCTGGGGCGAAAGCCACGGCCCGGCGCTGGGTGCGGTGGTCGATGGCTGCCCGCCGGGGCTGGAGCTCAGCGAACACAAGATCCAACCGTTCCTCGATGCGCGGCGGCCGGGGCAATCGAAGTTCACCACCCAGCGGCAGGAACCCGATCAGGTCCGCATCCTGTCTGGAGTGTTCGAGGGCAAGACCACCGGCACCCCGATCAGCCTGATGATCGAGAACGTCGACCAGCGCAGCAAGGACTACTCCGAAGTCGCCAAGGCTTACCGCCCGGGTCACGCCGACTATGCCTATGATGCCAAGTATGGTTTCCGCGACTTTCGCGGCGGCGGGCGCAGCAGCGCGCGCGAGACAGCGGCACGGGTCGCGGCCGGCGCGGTGGCGCGGCTGGTCATTCCCGAAGTGGTGGTGATCGGCTGGGTCGCAGAAATCGGCGGAGACGCGATCGATCCGGCGAATTTCGATGCCAACCACATCGGCCGCAATCCGTTCTTCTGCCCCGATCCGGTTGCCGCGGTGCGCTGGGAAAAGCTGGTCGACGAGGCGCGGCTGGCGGGGTCGTCGCTCGGCGCGGTGGTCGAATGTGTCGCCACCGGTGTGCCGGCCGGCTGGGGCGCACCGATCTACGGCAAGCTCGATGCCGATCTTGCTGCGGGCATGATGGGGATCAACGCGGTCAAGGGCATCGAGATCGGCGACGGCTTCGCTGCGGCGCGATTGTCGGGTGAAGGCAATGCCGACCCCATGCGGCCTGGCAACGCGGGGCCAGTCTTCACCGCCAACCATGCCGGCGGGATCGCGGGCGGGATCAGCACCGGCCAGCCGGTCAAGGTCCGCGTCGCGTTCAAGCCGACCAGCTCGATCCTCACCCCGGTCGAAACCATCGACCGCGATGGACAGGCGACCGAAATCCGCACCAAAGGCCGCCACGACCCTTGCGTCGGTATCCGCGGCGTGCCGGTGGTCGAGGCGATGATGGCGCTGGTGCTGGCCGACCACAAACTGCTCCACCGCGGCCAGTGCGGCTGAACAGGCCGGGGCGATGAGGTTCTACTTCGCCGCAATCCTGGTTTTTGCCTTGCTGCTGTGGCTCTACAATCATCGCCGCCAGCAGCGGCTCAATGCCGATCCCGCGCAGCAACATCTGGCCTCGTTGCTGATCGGAGCGGTCTCGGGTACGCCCGGGGCGAGCCAGCGGATGGTCGCAGAATATCTCGCCCAGATAGCGAAGGGAAGCGCGGATCGGCGGGTGCGGCTGACGCACGCGGTCATGGTGGTGCGCAACAAGTCTGATCCGCAACTCTACTCCAAGGCACTCGAATTAGCGCGAAAACTGAACGGGTAACCTGGCGTTTTCTATTTCTCGGCTAAGTCCCCGTCATGCGCATGACAGTAATCCGATCCGTCGTTCTTGCCAGTCTGGTTCTAACGGCCCCCGGCTGTTCGTCAAAACCGCCCGAACCGGCCTATGATTTGCCGGTTCACGAACTGTATCAGCGCCTCCAGAAGGCCGATCTGGATGGCTTCAAGTTGGCCCGGCAATGCGGGCTGCTGATCCACTTCGGGTTGCACTACGTGGACGATCAGGAGATTGGCTGGCGCGTGACCAGCAGCGGCCGCGAGATGGTCACCTTCAAGATTATTCTCACTCCCGATGGACCGGGCCGCACCCGCACCCGGATCGAGGTCTCGGCCGATCCCAAGGGCGGCGAGAAGTACGACGGGGACTATTTCGAAATGCACCCGGCGCTGCACCAGCCGCTGCGCCCGGCGGTGCAGGAACTGATCAACGCCGCAGTCGAAAAACGTCCGTACAACGTCTGGAAGATCCCCGAGCCGATCAACACCAACGACGATGTCTGCTCGGTCCAGCGCGGCTCCCTGGAACAGGGCACCCCGTTCCATGTCGATGACAAGCCAGGTGACATGCCCGGTGAAAGCCAGAAGCGCAACGATCAAGCCGCGCCGCGAACGGCAGAGGCGCCCGACGAAACGCCCGCCGAAGCTGGCTGGGGCGGCGGAGAAACAGAATGACGGGCTTGATGCGCTTCCTGATTGCTGGTGTCCTGGCCTGGGCGCTTGCAGCCTGCGCCTGGACTGGCGGGCGGGAAACCTACGCGATCAGCAAGTCCGACATGCGCGACAAGCTGGCGCAAAGCGATCTGCCGGTGGGAAGCATCGGCAGCGGTGGTTATGGGCTGAATTACCGAACGACGAAGCTTGGCGATGGCTCGTTGATCTGGACGATCATATCGGAAGAGGGGCACGCGCTGATCCGCATCAAGGTTAACTTCATCGAGGTTGACGGGGGAACGCAGTTCGACGTCGATGTAACCGGGGCTTCCAACAAGGCGGAAGAAGGCTTGGCCCAAAACCCCAGCTTTCGCAGTCAATTCCTCGAATTCGCCAAGGAACACTGCGATGCGGTGCTTGATGGCAGACCGTTTGATGCTCTGGCCGCCAATATGCGCACCCTGCCGCCAAACGCCGATGAGAACGACCGTACCGCTGAGGCCATGGAAAAGGCCGGGACCGCTTATCAGCGCCAAGAGGCGCAGAACATCGAGAAGGCCTACCGCGAGGAAGGCAAAGGCAACCCCTGGGATTAGCCCCGCAACACCGCGCCCAGCTTCACTGCAGCAGCAGTGATCCGCTCGGCAATAGCCTTGAGCTGGGCTTCGTCGAAGCTCTTCTCGCCGGGCTGCAGGGTGACCTCGATCGCCAGCGATTTTTGTCCCTCGGGGACACCGCTCCCGCGAAAATCGTCGAAAATGCGGGCGTTGACGATATTGTCCTTGTCGGCAAAGCGCACGGTGCGGACCAGATCACCGGCAGGCAGCGCAGCATCGACCAGGAAGGCGAAGTCGCGGGTCACCGCCTGCAGTGCGGGCGGAGCGTAAGGTGCGCGGGCAAAGCTCGCCGCCTTGCGCGCCGGGATCGCGTCGAGGTGGATGCCCGCCACCGCCACCGGCCCGTCGACATCGAAGGCCTTGAGCACGGCGGGATGGACCATGCCAAAGCTCGCCAGCTGGGTCTTGGGGCCGAGCCGCAGCGTGGCCGATTGGCCGGGATGATACATCGCGCCAGCGTCACCCATGACTTGGAGGCTATCAACCGGAGCGCCTGCTTCGCGCAGCAGTTCAAGACACATTGCTTTGGCATCGAAGGCATCGAAGGGTTGCGCCTTGCCGCTGTGCCAACTGCGCGCTGCCTTGTCGCCCGCCAGCACCAGGACCAGCGTAGGATGCTCGCCATCCGCCAGATAACGCCGCCCGATTTCGAACAGCCGCACCGACGAAGCCCCGCGATCGAGGTTGCGCCGCACTGCCGAGAGCAAGCCGGGGAGCAGCGAGGGCCGCATGACTTTCAGGTCTTCGCTGATCGGGTTCTCGAGCACCCACAGCCGCTCATTCTGGCCCGGTGTCAGGGCACCGATACCCGCCGCTTCGGCTTCGGAAATGAACGACCAGGTAATCGCCTCGTTGAGCCCCAGACCGGCCGCAGCGCGGCGCAGCTTGCGCTCCAGCTTCTGCGCGGGGGTTGCAGTCGGGCGGGCGACCCCATCCGCGCGGGGCAAGGCGACACTGGCGACATTGTCGAGCCCGTGGATGCGCACGACTTCCTCGACCAGATCGGGCGGCCCGTCGATGTCGCGGCGCCAGGTCGGGACGGTGACGTTCCATGTGCTATCGACCGCGAAACCGAGCCGCTCAAGAATGGCGCGTTGCTCGTCATCGGCAACCGCGATCCCGCCAAGCCGCTCGCACAGTCCGGTATCGTAGGCGATTAGGCGCGGCTCTACCGGCGGTTGACCAGCGCGGGTGATCGCCGACGCCGTTCCACCGCAGTGTTCGAGCACCAGCTTGGTCGCGATCGCCAAGCCATCATCGAGGAACGCCGGATCGACCCCGCGTTCGAAGCGCTGGCGTGCATCGCTGGTCAGGGCGAGCTTCTGGCCGGTGCGGGCAATATGCTCGGGATCGAAATAGGCGCATTCGATCAGCACCTCGGTGGTTTCGGGCGATACGCCAGAATGCGCGCCGCCCATGATCCCGCCGATGTCGTGGACCATCGCGTCGTCGGCGATCACCGTCATCGTCGCGTCGAGCATGTAGGTCTTGCCGTTGAGCGTCTCAACCTGCTCGCCATCCTTCGCCCGGCGCGCCACCAGCGGCCCGGCCAGCTTGGCGCGGTCGTAGACGTGGAGCGGGCGGCCGAGATCGACCGAGATGAAATTGGTGATGTCGACCAGCATCGAGATCGGCTTCTGCCCGATCGCGGTCAGCTTGGAGCGCATCCATTCGGGCGCGGTGCCGTTGGTGACGCCCGAAATGGTCTGCGCGTAAAACGCGGGGCAGCCGTGCGGGTCGAGCGTCGCGACATCGGGTGCGGGACCGGTGCCGGAAGCGGGTTCGAGCGCCGTCATCCGGTAGACTTCCGCGAGCGGTCGCAGCGTGCCCAGCCCCGCAGCGGCGAGATCGCGAGCGATGCCGCGCACCCCCATGCAGTCCTGGCGGTTGGGGGTGATCGAAATGTCGAACACCGGATCGCTGCCCTGATATTGGGCGAAGGGCATGCCGACCGGGGCATCGGCGGGAAGTTCGAGGATGCCGTCGTGCTCGTCGCCGAGTTCCAATTCGCGCACCGAGCACATCATGCCGTTCGATTCGATCCCGCGGATTGCGCTGACCTTCAATGCAAAGCCGCCGCCGGGGACGATCGCGCCGGCGGTGCCAAGCACGCCGATCATCCCGGCGCGGGCATTGGGCGCGCCGCACACGACCTGGAGCGGAGTGCCGGTTCCGGCGTCGACGCTCAGCACCCGTAGTTTGTCGGCATTGGGATGCGGTTCGGCGGTGAGGACCTTGGCGACGATGAACCCGGCGAGGCGCTCGGCGGGGTTTTCAAGCCCCTCGACCTCAAGCCCGATCGCGTTGAGCCTGGCCGAGATTTCCGCGGCGCTCGCGGCAGTGTCGAGATGCTCTTTGAGCCAGCTGAGCGAGAACTTCATGCCCGTGCCCCCACACCAGCAGAAAGCGTGGGCACGTCGAACGGCGAGAAGCCGTAGTGCTGCAGCCAGCGCACGTCACCATCGAAAAAGGCGCGCAGGTCGTCCATTCCGTATTTGAGCATGGCGAGCCGGTCGACGCCCACGCCGAAGGCGAAGCCCTGCCACTCGTCGGGATCGAGCCCGCCGGCTTCGATCACCTTGCGGTTGACCATGCCCGAGCCGAGCAGCTCCATCCAGCCATGCCCCGGTGCGTCGCCATTGCCGCCGAGCACGCGCTTACCCCCGACCAGTTCGAAGCCGACGTCGACCTCGACCGAAGGCTCGGTGAAGGGGAAATAACTCGGCCGCAGCCGCAGCACGATATCCTCGCGCTCGAAGAAGGCCTTGAGGAAGGTCTCAAGTGTCCACTTGAGGTGGCCCAGATGGATCCCGCGATCGATCACCAGCCCTTCGATCTGGTGGAACATCGGGGTGTGGGTCGCGTCGCTGTCCGAGCGATAGACTCGTCCCGGGGCGATGATCCGTAGCGGCGCACCCTGCTCGAGCATCGAGCGGATCTGCACCGGGCTGGTGTGGGTGCGCAGCAGCATCCTGCCGCTGCTTGGTCCGGTTGTGCCGCCTTGTGCCGCATCGCTCTCGGGGAAATAGAAGGTATCGTGCATCGCCCGCGCCGGGTGGCTTTCGGGAATGTTGAGCGCGGTGAAATTGTGCCAGTCATCTTCGATCTCGGGACCGGTGGCGACCGCGAAGCCAAGGTCGGCGAAGATCTCGGCGAGTTCGTCCATCACCTGGCTGACCGGATGGATCGTCCCGCGCGGGGTTTCCGGCGCGGGCAAGGACAGGTCAATGGTGTCGCGCTCCAGCTGCTCGCTGAGCGCTGCGGCTTCAAGCGTATCCTTGCGCGCCGTCAAGGCCGCGCTGACGCTTTCGCGCAAGGCATGGATCTGCGGACCCACCACTTGCCGCTCTTCGGGGGACAAGCCGCCGAGCGTCTTGAGCAGGCCCGAAATTGAGCCGGCCTTGCCAAGAAATTCGACCCGCAGCTGCTCCAGCGCATCGAGTTCGCCGGCCGCCGCAATGCGGGCCAGAGCCTGATCACCTGTTGCTTGGTAGTCCACTGGAACCCTAATCCCGTTTCGCCTGTCGCGGCGCTTTAGCCACGCAGCGCCGCAACGCAAACCCTATTGGCTCTACGCCGCCTTGGGATCGGGGCGGTCCATGGTCTGCACGGGTGTGCCGTAAACGCGGTTTCTTTCCTGCATGATCGGGCCGAGGATCGGATGCGGGGCGGCCGCATATTCGCGCGGGCTGACCCCCATGAACTCGCGAAAGTCGCGCACGAACTGCGCCTGGTCATGGTAATGGCTGTCCATCGCCCCGATCCATTTGAGCGAAGGATCGAGCATGAACTGTGCGAGGCTGCGCATGAAGCGCTGGCGGCGCAGGAGCAGTTTGGGCGAAAACCCGAAGTGGCGGGCGCAGATGCGCTCGACCGTACGCTGGCTTGCCGCCACCCGGTCAACCAGCTCGCTGACGGTTGTCAGCGTCTCGTCGACCAGTGCGGCATGCACCGCCAGGATGCGGCGTTCGTCGACGGGGTGGGGCGCGTCCATCGTCCGGAAGAACGCGATGATCCGCTCAAGCTCGGCTGCTTCGTCGCCCTCGGACCCGAAAATCCCGTCGGCAAGCGGGAGGAACATGGTCAACCGCGGTTCGGTGCGACCATCGCAGATCAGGTTGGCTGCAACACTGGCGTTGTGACCAACGTAGCGGGCCCAGCCCAGCGGCAGGAAGCCGATGCCCCACATGCGGGTGCGCGGCATGATGAAATGGGTTGGACGCGAGCTGGGCCCGCTGGCGAAGAATCTTACGTCCTTGAGCGGTTCTTCACCCTCGACCCATGCTTCGGGACCGATCGGATCGAAGAAGCGCAAACCGGCCCACTCCGGCTGGAGAGAATCGCGCAGCGGTTCCTCGCCGACCGGATTGAATTCCGTTGCGTAAAAGGTGGTGAAATACCGGCGTAAATCCTCCGGTGGCGGATAGAACCGCACACTCACTTCCTGATTGGGCGACACCGAAGTTTCCCCGCGTTTGCGCTTATATTTCTGAAGCCAAGGGTTACATGAACCCCGCGGCTTGGCAAGGTGCCAAGTAGGCAGCTTTTGTCACGGCCGGTGCAGCGCCTGGACCGCTGCCCCGGCCGCGGCACTCCGCCCCTGCGCAGCTGCGCGCAGGACCGGGTGATCGAGCGCGGCATAGCGGCGCGGGCTCATCCCCATGAAGCGCCGAAAATCGCGCACGAAATGCGCCTGGTCGACATAATGGAAATCGAGCGTCCTGATCCAGGTCAGCGACGGATCGAGCATGAATTGAGCAAGGCTGCGCAGGAACCGCTGACGGCGCAGCAAGAGTTTGGGCGAAAAGCCGAATGCCCTGAGGCAGAGCCGTTCGAGCGATCGTGACGAAATCGCCAGCCGTTCGGCAAGATCGGTGACCGAGGATATGTCCTCGTCGATCAGCGCGGTGTGCGCGGTGCGGATGCGCTGTTCGTCCTCATGTGGCGGCGAGCGGTGCAGGAGTTCAAGCAGGTGGGCGTCGATCCGCGCGGCTTCCTCGGCTGCGTTCGGTGTGCCACTGCCAAAGACAATCCCCGGCAGTGCCGCAAGCGCCGCGCCCGCAGGTAAGTCGGCAAGGGCAACGGTGCGATCGACATGGTCACTCGCGGGAACGCCGAGCAGACGCAGCCAGCCGAGCGGCAGGATGCCGACGCCCCAGGCCCGAGTTCCGCCCCCCAGGTGGAAGTGCGCCGCGAGGCACGTCGGCCCTGTCAGGATCGCATCGGGCATAGTTTCGAGCGGGCCGTCGCCCAGCGCCGAACTCCACGGACCGCCGCTGGCGAAACGCAGGTTAGCCCATTCGGGGTGCAACCAGTCTTCGACGAATTCGCCCGGCGGCAAGTGCGCCTCGGTCAGGTAATAGGTCGAGATATAGGGCGCGAGTGCGGGGGACGGCATGAAGAAGCGGACCGCGACCGAGGCGTCGAGCGGTTTGCTCAGCATGGTGATTGACCCCTGTAACCCAGCGCAGAATCGTGACCCCAGCGAAGGTGCCTTACCCGCGCACCATGCGCAAGCCAGAGTCCCGAAACGGGAAGGGGCGCGGACCGGTTATCCCGATCCGCGCCCCTTCGAAACGCTTGAAGGCGTCACCGGGTTACGCCGGAAGCGCCGCCTTGGCTGTTGCGATGACGGTCGCGAAGATCGCGCTTTCGTTCATCGCCAGGTCGGCCATGGTCTTGCGGTCGAGTTCGACCCCGGCGAGCTTGGTGCCGTGGATGAACTGCGAATAGGTCAAGCCTTCAGCGCGGACCGCAGCATTGATGCGCTGGATCCACAGTGCGCGGAACGACCGCTTTTTGACCTTGCGATCGCGATATGCGTACTGGCCGGCCTTTTCGACCGCCTGACGCGCAACGCGGATGGTGTTCTTGCGGCGGCCGCGGTAGCCCGCAGCCTGTTCGAGAATCCGCTTGTGCTTGGCGCGGGTGGTAACACCCCTTTTGACACGTGCCATTGTTCAGTACTCCTAAATTCAACCGAGCCCGTAGGGCGCCCACTTCTTGATCACTTTTGCATCGGCATCGGAGATCGTGTCGGTCCGGCGGTGTTGACGGATGTACTTGGCATTGTGGCTCATCAATCGGTGCCGCTTGCCAACCGCACCGTGCTTGATCTTGCCGGTGGCGGTGAGCTTGAAGCGCTTTTTGACGCCGCTCTTCGTCTTGAGCTTAGGCATTTTCGTCTCCTAGACT
>JANOAD010000155.1:0-15246 GCA_031410955.1 Novosphingobium sp.
ACCACCCATTTGAAGGTACCCTGTGGGTGGTCGGGCCGGGGGAGTGGGCCGGTGTTGCTCCCGCGTGAGCGGGACAAAGATCGTGGCTGAGGTTATTGCACTCGTCGATTACGGCGCGGGCAATCTTCATTCGGTCGCCAATGCGCTCAAAGCCGCCGGAGCCGACAATGTTGCGGTCACCGCCGATCCGATGGTGGTCCGCGCCGCCGATCGCATCGTCCTGCCCGGCGTTGGCAGCTTCAAGGCCTGCGCCGAAGGGTTGCGGGCGATTGCCGGGATGGAAGAGGCGCTGAGCGAACGCGTCCGCATTGGTGCTGCGCCGTTCCTCGGGATTTGCGTCGGGATGCAACTTCTCGCTGATACCGGGGTGGAGCATGGCGGCACGCCGGGGCTGGGCTGGATCGGCGGCGAGGTTCGCAGGGTCGAGCGCACCGACCCCGCGATCAAGATCCCCCACATGGGCTGGAACGATGTCGAACTGACCCCGCATGCCGCCCTGATCGAACCGGGCGAGGCCTATTTCCTCCACTCGTACCATTTCGTCCCCACCGATCCGCACCACATCGCGGCGATGACCGACCACGGCGGCGGGCTGGTCGCGGCGGTCGCAAAGGACACGATTGTGGGCGTGCAGTTCCATCCGGAGAAGAGCCAGGGCTATGGGCTGGCGTTGTTAGGAAGGTTCCTCGAATGGCGGCCTTGAGGCGCTCGCAGGCTCTGTCCTACATCGCAGTGGCGTGGCATGGTCGAGCAATGGTCACGCCCGCTTTCTCTCCGCCGTTTCGCCGCTGCTTTGGGCAGCTTGCGACGGAAGGATTTTTTTCGCTTAGGGACTGGTCCAGGCGGTCCAAACGTTCATCTGGTGCGACGAACGCCCGATGGGACCGCGCCCGATGATCGTCTTCCCCGCAATCGACCTCAAGGGCGGCCAGGTCGTGCGCCTCGCTGAAGGCGATATGGCCCGCGCCACGGTATACGGCGACGATCCCGCGGCGCAGGCCATGCTGTTCGCCGAAGCAGGGTCGCAGTTCCTCCACGTGGTCGATCTCGACGGATCGTTCGCGGGCCGGGCGGAAAACCGTGACGCGGTGGACGCGATTATCGAGGTGTTTCCAGGGCACATCCAATTGGGCGGCGGGATTCGCGATGCGCGCGCGGTCGAAGGCTGGTTCAACGTCGGGGTCAGCCGCGTGGTGATGGGCACCGCTGCCTTGAAAGACCCGGAATTCGTCAAGGACATGGCGCGCGAGTGGCCGGGCGGGATCGTGGTCGCGGTCGACGCCAAAGATGGCATGGTCGCGACCGAAGGCTGGTCGGAAGTGTCGGACGTGCCGGTGGTCGATATGGCGCGGCGGTTCGAGGATGCCGGGGTGGCCAGCCTGCTGTTCACCGACATCGGCCGCGACGGGATGCTCAAGGGCTGCAATATCGCCGCAACGCTCGACCTCGCGCGGCGGGTCGATCTGCCAGTGATCGCCAGTGGCGGGGTCAAGGGGCTGGATGACATTCACGTGCTCTCGATCCACGCGCATGAGGGGATCGAGGGGGTGATCACCGGGCGCGCGCTCTACGACGGGCGGCTCGATCTGGCGGCGGCGATTGAGATGGGAGCCAAGGCATGAATCTGTCGCTTGTTGGAACTGCAGCATGCATTCTTGGTGCCATTTGTCTCGCTTCGTTCCAGTGGCACGACTTTGGTAGGGGGCGAGTAAACTTCGCATTCCTGCAAACCACTCGCGACAGAAATCCTATCGGTTTTTGGATCGGCCAAGTTGCGATGTTGACGGTCATTGCGTTCGTTCTAGTTTACCCATGGATCGATGGGGCACGGCTGTGACCGTTTGCGTCCGCGTCATTCCGTGTCTCGATGTGCGCGATGGGCGTGTGGTCAAGGGCGTGAACTTCGTCGATCTTAAGGACGCTGGCGACCCGGTCGAGCAGGCGCGCGCCTATGATGCGGCCGGAGCGGACGAGCTGTGCTTCCTCGATATCAGCGCCAGTCACGAAGGGCGCGGGACCTTGCTCGATGTGGTGCGGCGCACCGCCGAAGTGTGCTTCATGCCGCTGACCGTGGGCGGTGGGGTGCGTTCGGTCGAGGATGCGCGGGCGCTGTTGCTGGCGGGGGCGGACAAGGTTGCGGTAAACTCAGCGGCCGTGGCACGGTCCGAACTGGTCGGCGACATTGCGCAGAAGATGGGCAGCCAGTGCGTGGTCGCCTCGGTCGATGCGCGCAAGTCGGCTTCGGGCTGGGAGATTTTCACCCATGGCGGGCGCCAGGCGACCGGGATCGACGCTATCGAACATGCGGTGCGGCTGGCGAAGCTCGGCGCGGGGGAACTACTGGTCACCTCAATGGATGGCGACGGGACGCAGGCCGGGTATGACCTCGATCTCACCCGGACCATCGCCGATGCGGTTTCCATTCCCGTGGTCGCCTCGGGCGGGGTCGGCACGCTGGAGCATCTGGTCGAAGGGGTGACCAAGGGTCACGCCAGCGCGGTGCTCGCCGCCTCGATCTTTCACTTCGGCACCCACACCATCGCCGAGGCGCATGCCGCGCTGCGCGCCGCGGGACTGCCCGCCCGCAGTTAAGTTACTGAAATATGACGTCCCACCGTGGGACGATGCCGCCGACTCGGTTGCAGCCACCGCCCTCGCCGGTGCATTGGGACCTCATGGGCAAGGCTGCATTTCAATGTTCGATTGCACTGAGCGCACTGGTCGCGGCCAGCCCCGCCTGGGCGTCCGGCAGCACGCCCATCCCCGAGCCGACCGACCTGACCTTGCTGGCCTTGGGGGTAGCTGGGGTGATCATCGGTCGCCGCGCCGCGAAGAAGCCCCCCAAAGACTGACTTGACCGACGCGGCTGCGCGCAGCATGCCCCGCGCCATGGACACGCTAACCCGTCTCGAGGCCACGATCGCTGCTCGTCAGGGGGGAGACCCGGAGGCGAGCTATATCGCCAAGCTGATGCTGAAGGGGCTTCCGGAAGTGGCGCGAAAGGTCGGCGAAGAGGCCGTCGAAACCGCCATCGCCGCCGTTGCCTATGAACGCGAGGAAGTGGTCGCAGAGGCGGCCGACCTCATTTTCCATCTGCTCATTCTGCTGCGTGCGCGTGGGATCAAGTTGGCCGATGTTCTGGCCGAGCTCGAACGCCGCGAAGGCACCAGCGGAATATTCGAAAAGGCCAACCGGAGCGAATAATGCCGATCGACGCTACCCAGCCCTACGACGACCAGAACATTTTCGCGAAGATCCTGCGCGGCGAGATCCCGAACCGCTCGGCCTATGAGGACCAGTGGGCCTTGGCCTTCCACGACATCAACCCGCAGGCCCCGGTGCACGTGCTGGTGATCCCCAAGGGTGCCTACGTCAGCTGGGACGACTTCTCGGCGCGCGGCAGCGAGGCGGAGATCGCGGGTTTCGTCCGCGCAGTAGGCACGGTGGCGCGCGATCTGGATCTGGTTGCACCGGGCTACCGCCTGCTCGCCAATGTCGGGTTCAACGGCCACCAGGAGGTTCCGCACCTCCACGTTCACCTGTTCGGCGGGCGCCCATTGGGCCCGATGCTGGCACGGTAAGTCCGTAAGAGCTTGCCGCGCGACTCGCGGGCTTGCTAAGGGTCTGCCGCAATGACGTCATTTCCGGCCCCGCCTTGCGGCCTGATCGAAGGCCCGGTGCATCGCTTTGCGGTACGCGCCTATTTTGAGGACACCGACCTGTCCGGGGTGGTCTATCACGCCAACTACCTGCGCTGGTTCGAACGCGCCCGCTCGGACTTCGTGCGGCTGCTGGGGATCGACCAGCGCGCGGTCAACGAGGCGGGCACGGGCGCCTTTGCGGTGGCCGAGCTCAACATCCGCTATCTCAGCCCGGCGCGGCTTGACGATACGGTGCGGATCGAAACGCGCTGCACCGACCTGCGCGCCGCATCGTGTCGGATGCATCAGACCGCCGCTCTTGAGGACGGCAAGCTGCTCGCTGAGGCGCGCCTGCGGGTGGGCTTTGTCGCGCCCGATGGCCGGCCGGCGCGGATGCCGCCCGCCTGGCGTGCAGCCTTTGCCCCGATCATCTCCGAAGGAACCCAATGACCCTGCTTTCCCTGCTCGCCGTTGCCGCATCGACACCCGCTCCCGCAGCTGCCCCGGCGCATCTCAACCCGGTCAAGCTGTTCATGGACGCCGATATCGTGGTTCAGGTGGTCATGCTGGGCCTGATCCTCGCCTCGGTCTGGGTGTGGACCATCGTCGTGTCGTTCAGCCTGCGCTATGCCGGCATCCGCAAACGCTGCGACGTCTATGAACGCGAGTTCTGGAAGGCAGGCGACATCGACGCGTTTCAGGCCGAGCGCGGGAAGGGCGATGTGCCTGTCGCGCGCGTCGCCGCAGCGGGGCTGGCTGAATGGCGGCGTTCGGCTGCGGGGAAGGGGTTCGACAAGGACGGCACCCGCCAGCGCCTCGCCCAGGCGATGGACAGCGCCATTGCGCAGGAGGCCGAACGGCTGGCCGAGCGGCTGAACTTCCTCGCCACGGTCGGCGCGGTCGCGCCGTTCGTCGGGCTGTTCGGCACGGTCTGGGGGATCATGAATTCGTTTTACCAGATCGGCCAGCAGCAGAATTCGTCGCTCGCGGTGGTCGCTCCGGGGATTTCGGAAGCGCTGTTCGCCACCGCGATCGGGCTGTTCGCGGCGATCCCCGCGGTGATCGCCTACAACCGCTTCTCGCACCGGGTCGACCAGCTTGAGGCGCGGTTGCAGCGCTTTGCAGACCGCTTCCACGCCAGCCTCAGCCGCGAGCTGGAGGCGCAGTAAGTGGCCTTCACCACCTCTCGCCGCCGCTCCCGCCGGGGCCGCGCGCCGATGGCGGAGATCAACGTCACTCCGCTGGTCGACGTGATGCTGGTGCTGCTGATCATCTTCATGGTCACCGCACCGCTGCTCAGCGCCGGGGTGCCGATCGATCTGCCCGACAGCAATGCCAAGCCGCTCGACCAGACGCCGAGCCAGATCGAGCTGTCGATCGCCACCGACGGGACGGTGTACCTCGACAAGACCGCGGTTGCGCCGGGCACGCTGGGGGCGATGCTCGAGGCGGTGCCCAAGGGCGCCGACGGCAAGCCGCCACTGGTCACGCTGCGCGCCGACAAAAGCCTGGAATACGGCAGGGTGATGGGGGTGATGGGTGAGCTGAACCATGCCGGGTTCAATGCCATCTCGCTGGTCACCGACCGTTCAGTTGCGGCTCCGTAGCGGTTAACCATGGCCGCCACTGCACTCCGCCGCGAAGAATCGCTCGGACTGGCCCTCGCGCTGGTGGGCCATGCAGGTGTGATCGCATGGCTGGTCTGGCCCCGCCCGCCCGAACCGATCGTGCTGCCCGAACGGATAACGGTGACGATCAGCGAAGACACGGGCCCGGTATCGACTGCGCTGCAAATTCAGCCTGAGGAAGCAGCGCCAGACAAAGGCCCGGTGATCGGCGAGGGGACGCCGCCGCCCGTGCCGCTCGTCAAACCGCAGCCGGTTCAGCAACAAACAGACCGTGTGCCGCAACCAGCGAAGCCCGCACCCGCACAACCTCCGCGCCAGCCAACCAAACCAGCGCCCAAGGGCGGCGCTTCAACCTTTGACAATGCCTTTGCAAATGGCGTTCCCGGTGCCGCAAATGGCAAGGCCAAGACGGCAACGGCAACGCAGGCCTCCTCACAACAGGTCAGTGCTTGGTCTTCGTTGATTGGCAGCCGGGTTCGCGCTCCGTGGAACTCCTGCCCGGTCAGCGGACTCGACGTGCAGAACCTGCGCGCGGTCGTGCGCTTCACGCTCAACTCCGACGGCAGCATCCTGTCGATCAGCGCTCCAGAGGTTTCGGGGGTGACAGCCTCGAACCAACCGCAAGTCCGGCCCTTCCGCGATTGCGCGGTGCGCGCGATCAAACTCGCTGCCCCATTCCCCGGCTTGCCCCCCGAATTCTACGACAGCTGGAAGCAGCGCAAGCTGACTTTTTCGAAGAGAGACCAATGATGCGAAAGTCGCTAATTGCCTTGATCGCCATCAGTGCCTTGCTGCCGGCGGGTTTGCTTGCCCAGCAAGTCACGCCAACCTCGTCAGCGCCCGCTCAGGAAGTTGACGAGGAAGTCGTCGGCACGCTCGACAACGATGCCAAGATCGCCATCCCCGCCTTCGCCACCAACGCCGATGTCGCGACGCAAACCAGCGCGGGGACCACCTCGGCGTTGGGGATGGGCCTTGCCAATGTCATTTACGGCGATCTCAAGAACAACGGGCTGTTCAAGCCGACCGGCCCCGGCAGCTTGCCGCGTCCGGCACTCGCCCAGATCCAGGCGCCCGACTATCCCGGCTGGCAGGGCCGCGGGGCCGATATGTTGCTCCAGGGCTATGTCCGTGCCGAGGCGGACGGGAATGTCACGGTCGGGTGCTACCTCTACGACGTCTCGCTCGGCCAGCAGCTCGCCAAGGCGGGGTGGACCGTGCCGCCGGGAGAATGGCGCCGCGCCGCGCACAAGTGCGCCGATCTCGCCTATTCCCGGCTGAGCGGCGAGAACCCGTTCTTCGACAGCCGGATCGCCTACATCGCCGAGACCGGGCCCAAGGGCCACCGGATGAAGCGGCTCGCGGTGATGGATTCGGATGGGGTCAACCACACCTACCTGACCACCGGACAGGCCACCGCGCTGACCCCCCGCTATTCGCCCGATTACAAGCAGATCCTGTACCTGTCGTATTTCAACGGCAGCCCCCGGATCTACATCTACGACCTTGCCAGCAAGAGCCAGAAGCTGCTGCTGCAATCGACGAACCCGCTGTTCGCCCCGCGCTGGTCGCCTGATGGCAAGTGGATTCTCTATTCGGTCGCGATTGCCGGCAACACCGACATCTACAAGATGCCGTCGAGCGGCGGTTCCTCGGTCAAGCTGACCACTTCGCCGGGGATCGACATCGGCGGCAGCTTCTCGCCCGACGGCAGCCGGATCGTGTTCGAAAGCGATCGTTCGGGCAGCCAGCAAGTCTATGTGATGAGCGCCGACGGCTCGGGCCAGAAACGGATCAGTTTCTTTGGCGGGCGCGCGGCGACGCCGGAATGGTCCCCGCGCGGCGACCAGATCGCCTTTACCCATATCGCCGGCAATTTCCGCATCGCGGTGATGGATCCCGCAGGCGGCAACATGCATTACCTGACCGATAGCTGGCAGGACGAGGCCCCGACCTGGGCCCCCAACGGCCGGGTAATCCAGTTCTTCCGCACCGCGCGCACCTCGGGGCAGACCGGGATCTGGCAGGTCGACCTCACTGGCAAGAACGAACGCAAGCTTTCCACCCCCGGCGATGGTGCCGATCCCGCGTGGGGACCGCTTCGTCCCTGAACGCCGTTGACTCGCTGCCCCAATGTCCGAAGCTACCCGATCAAAGGAGACCTTTATGAAGACCCAGACCGCGATTGCCGCCGCTCTTGCCAGCGCGCTGGTGCTGTCCGCCTGCTCCAAAAAGGCCCCCAAGATCCTGCCCCCAGATCCGGGCGGTGCGGTTTCGACCGACACCACCGGCGCCGGGACCGGTGCGGCGACCCCGGGCAGCCAGGCCGATTTCGTGGTGCAGCTGATGGGGCAGGATACGGTCTATTTCGACACCGATCAGTACAACATCGACGCCGCCGACCAGCAGGCGCTCGCCGCACAGGCCGCCTGGCTGAACAAGTATCCGGCCAAGCGCGCCACGATTCAGGGCCACACTGATGAACGCGGAACCCGCGAATACAACCTTGCGCTGGGCGAACGCCGCGCCAATGCGGCCAAGAACTACCTGGTCAGCCTGGGGGTCGATGCCAGCCGCCTGACAACGCAGACCTTCGGCAAGGACCAACCGGTCGCAATGGAGTCGACCGAGGAGGCCTGGGCCAAGAACCGCCGCGCGGTGACGATTACGATCGATTAGGTGCGGGAGGTCCGTTCGGGCTTAATTCAAGCTCGGCAGTAGCTGGCTCAGCCCCGGCAGTGACGGTGCCTGCACGCTGATCAGGCTCGGCCCGCCGCCGCTTTGCCCGGCCCGGTGCATCGCCGGATCGACCCCGAACACGGTCAGGGCAACTGTGGCCAACACGGAAAAACTGATCGCCAGTGCGAGTTGCTTGCTCATCGAAAACCCTCATGATGCTGCGCTGCAATATGGCCAAGCCCGCGCCCTAGCGCAAGCTTCGTTAATGCACCCTGACCTAATGGGCAGGTTCGCATTGCGCTTGCGTAGTGGGGCGCCAAGCGGGTAGCGCCCGGAGCGATGGTCGGAGCACGCAGATCTGATAGCTGGGGCTTCCCCCGCTGGGGCGGTTATGGCGGCAGCCGTGAGGCGACGCAGGTGCGGCTGTGCGACCGGCATGGCTGCTCCGAGGCTGGCACTTGCCCAGCGCCGAAGAGCCCGAATAAGCCTGATCGCTGGATGTTCTGCATGGCCCATGCCGCCGAATACAACCGGGGCTGGGACTATTTCGCGGGGCTCGACGCCGAAGAAATCGCCGAGCGCGAAGCCGCCGAGCGGCAGACGCACGAAGGCTATCACGAAAGTGCGCACTACGGCTGGGCGATGTCGGGCGACGGCACCCGCAGCCGCGACGAATTGCGCGCGCTCGACCTGCTCGGGCTGGGGCCTGATGCCGAATTCGAGGAAATCAAGAAGGCCTGGCGGAGCAAGGCCAAGGAAGTCCATCCCGACCTGCGCCCGGGAGACGAGGATGCGGCGAAGGCGTTCCGTGCGCTGCAGCTCGCCTACGAAGTATTGCGCGCGGCGGAAGAACGCCGCGAATGGAAGGGCTAGGCCAGGCTCTCCGGCACGCGCAGTTTCTTGATCGTGCCTGAGAACATCGACACCGGTCGGTCACCGTCGCTGATGATCCCGCGCACGAAGACCATCGAGAACCCGGCGCGGACAACTTCGCCGCGCGCGGTGAGCAACCTGCCGGGTTCGGCAGCGTCGACGAATTCGACGTTGCAAGTCATCGTCACGCCGTGGACCGAGGCATCCATTCCGCCCGCGATCATGAACAGCGCATAGTCGGCAAAGGTCATCACCGCGCCGCCGTGGACGTTGCCCCCGGCGTTGCAGTTCTTCGCGTCGGGCATGAAGCCGCAGACGACACCGTCACCGTCAGGCTTGCAGAAAAACGGCCCGGTGTGATCCTCGAACTGGTCGCTGGGTTCGTAGTGGTACCACCCAGCCCATTCGCCCGAGGTGATCGGTGCAAGGCCCGGTCGGCGCACTGCGCCGGTCTCTGATTGCAGCTTGTCATGCGACATGGGTTAGGATCCTGCGGGTTTGGCGGGGCAAAAGCAGAATCCGACCGCGCTCGCAAGGATGCAGGTGCCGAAAATCAGGCGGCGCGCAGCCCGCTGACCGACTTGGCCCCGCGATCCTGCGCGCTCAGCCCGTCAAACACGGCATCGATGATCCGCGCGAGCTTGTCGGTGTTAAGCTTGGGCATGATCATACCCATGATCCCGATGTTGACGTAGACGCTGGTCATCTGGTTGATCAGGCTCAGCGCCTCATCGATGGTCAGCCCGGCGAAGTATCCTTCAGCCATCGCCTCGCCGATGATTACCGAGAGATAGTGATCGCCCAGATCGACATAAGATCGGACCAGTTCGAAGTGCTCGTTGCCCAGTTCGACGTAATTGGCGAAGGCGACCGGATCGCGTTCCCACTCGTTCTTCATCCGGGTGAAGCGACGGGCGTAGAATTCGTACATCTTGCGGCGGGGATTGAGGTCGCTGGCGATCACCTCTTCCATGATCTCGATCTTTGGGCGGAACCAGTATCCGGCCACCGCCTCGATCAACGCCTCCTTGCTCTCAAAATAGCGATAGAGGTTGGCGGTCGACATGCCGGCGCGCCCGGCCAGCTCGGTCATGGTGAAGGCGCTCGACCCGCGTTCCTCGATCAATTCGACCATCAGTTCGAGGATCGCATCGCGTCCGCTGTCGAGATCGGTTTGGGGACGCGCCATATTGCAGTGCTCCTGGGGAAGGAATTTGATCTGGCTCATTATAGAACATGTCGGTTGCACTTTCAAGAAACTGTGTTGTTCGGTTAACACGCGTTTGCTTGCCGCGTGCCGCAGTTGGGTTAGGAAGGCGCATGACTTTCCCACAGAGCCGTGCCGCGCGATTCGTCCGCCTCATGCCCGCCGTCCTTGTCCCCCTGCTCGCTGCCTGCGCGACGGTGGGTCCAACGGCTGCACCCGGTCCGGTCACGGTCGGGATCGTGGCAATCAACGATTTCCATGGCGCGCTCGAATCGCCGCGCCAATCGGTCCCGGCGCCGGACGGCAAGGGCGGCACGGTGCGCGTACCCGCGGGCGGTGCTGCCTATTTGGCGAGCGCGATCGATACGGTGCGGGCCAAGTACCCCTATCACCTGACGGTTTCGGCGGGCGACCTGATCAGCGCTTCGCAGCTTGCTTCGTCGATCTATCTCGATGAGCCGACTGTCGGGGTGGCCAACCGCTTCGGGCTCGATTTTAACGCGGTGGGCAATCACGAGTTCGATCGCGGTCGGTACGAGCTGCTGCGCCTGCAGCGCGGCGGCTGCGCGCAATTGACGCCGCGCAGACCCTGTCAGGTCGAGCAGTTCGGCGGCGCGAAGTTCCAGTTCCTCGCGGCCAGCACCACAACCGAGAACGGCCAGACGCTGTTCCCCGCATATGCCATCCGCACCTTCGGCAAGGGCCGCAGCACGGTGCGGATCGGGATCATCGGGCTGACGCTCAAGGGCACTTCGGACCTCGTCACCCCGGGCGGGATCAAGGGACTGACTTTTGCCGACGAGGCGCAATCGATCAACGCCGTGGTCCCGGTGCTCAAGGCCAAGGGCGCAGATGCCATCGTCGTGCTGATCCACCAGGGCGGGGCGCAGGACAAGCCCGACGATCCGAGCGGCTGCTCAGGCTTCACCGGCGATATCCGCCCGATCCTCGACGTGCTCGATCCGCGGGTCGACCTCGTCGTCTCGGGCCACACCCACAAGAGCTATGTCTGCAATTACGGCGATATTAATCCGGCGCACCCGGTGCTGCTAACCAGCGCGGGGGTTTACGGCGAGGAAGTGAGCGACATCACCCTCCAGATCGATCCCGTGGCGCACAAGGTGGTGAGCAAGCGCGCGGTCAACGTGATCGTGCAAAGCGGGCCGTATACCGGTGCGCTGGGGCCGGTGAACCCGACCACGATCTACCCGCAGTTTACCCCGCGCGCCGACGTGGCGGGCTACGTGCAGACCTATGTCGATGCCAGCAAGACCTTCGCGCAGAAGCCCGCCGGGCACCTGGCTGGCCCCGCCAGTGGCAAGGTGCTGGGGCAGCTAATCGCGGATTCGCAGCTTGCCGCCAGCCGCAATGCCGGCGCGCAAATCGCCTTGATGAACCCGTTCGGCGTGCGCACCGGACTGGTCCCGGGTGAAGGCGGGTTGGTTAGGTTCGGTGACCTTTATGCGGTCCAGCCGTTCGGCAACACACTGGTCACCCAGACGATGACCGGGACTGAGATCAAGGCGGTGCTTGAACAGGGCTTCGATGCCAATGGCCCAAATCAGGCGCTGACACCCAGTGCCGGGTTCACCTATCGCTATGACCTGTCGCGCCCGATCGGCGAGCGAGTGAGCGATCTGATGCTGGACGGCAAGCCGCTCGATCCGGCGGGAAGCTACCGCGTCACCACCAACAATTTCCTGGCGCAGGGCGGCGACAGCTTTACCCTTCTGGCCAAGCAGCGCGAGGCGGTGGCCGGCAGGGTCGATCTCGACGCGATGCAAGCCTGGCTTGAGGCCGTGCCGCTGCGCGGTGTGCCGTCAGAGGACCGCGCGGTCGAGGTAAAGCACTAAGACTTCTTGGGCGGCCAGGGGATGAAGCCAGAAGTGCGCTGCACATATTCGGCGTAGCCCGGGCGGCTTTTGGCGAGCCCCTTTTCGAGCAGCGGCTTGCCCGACCATTTGGTCAGCGTGAAGGTCAGGAAAATCGGCCCGATAATGCTGCCCAGCGCCACCCAAAGTCCGCCCGTGGCTGCGACCAGCCAGATGCCCCACCAGGCACAGGCATCGCCGAAGTAATTGGGGTGGCGGGTATAGCGCCACAGTCCGGTATCGAGCACCTTGCCCTTCATTGCGGGGTCGGTGCGGAACGCATTAAGCTGTGCATCGCCCACGGTTTCGAACACCATGCCGGTCAGCCACAGCGCAAAGCCGGCCCAGGCCAGCGAGGTTAGCGGTGCCGGTGCGCCGCTCGCCAGGATGCCCAGTTGCGCGGGCAGGCTGGTGATGAACAGCAGCACCGTCTGCGGACCGAACACCACCTTGAACGCCGCGCTACCATAGCGCCCGGCGGCGCGCGCCTTGCCCAGCATCCTGGCGTAGCGCGGATCCTCGCCGTGACCGCGCCAGCGCAGGAACAAGTGCACGCCCAGCCTCAGCCCCCAGATCGCGGTCATCGCGAGCAGGAGCCCGGCGCGCACACCCGGATCGGGCACTTGCAGGAAACTGGCGAGCGCCAGCACCGCCATCCCTGCGCCCCAGACCGCATCGATGAAGGACACGTCGCCGATCCGCACCGCGACCAGGCAGAGCGCTACCATCATTACGAGATCAACAGCGGCATTGATCAGCAGACCATCAAGCATCGGCTTCACTCCGTTCCTCGGCAATCGCGGCCTCGAGCAAGGCCCAGCGGGGGTGGTCCGGCATCACCGAGCGGTAATAACCGAGCAGCTTTTCGAGATCCGCGGCGTAGTTTCCGCTCGGCATGATCGCCGGACCTAATCCGCCGCGCCGCGTCGCGTCATCGACCCAGGCCGGGACCAGCGGTACCCCGGCCTTGTGGGCGATATGATAGAAACCCGAACGCCACGGTTTGGTTGCGCGGCGCGTGCCTTCGGGCGCGACGACCAGCGCGAGTTCGGTGCGGCGCGAGAAGACATCGACCACTTGATCGACATAGTTGCGTCCTTTTGCGGTGCGATCGACCGAAACCCCGCCCATGTCGTACATGAAGCGGGTGGCGGGCCACTTGAACAGAGTGTGCTTGCCCATGAAGCTGGGCCTGATCCCCATTTCCGCGGTAGCGCCAAGGAAGAACACGAAGTCCCAGTTGGTGGTGTGCGGAACCCCGATGATCACGCAGCGCGGCGGCACCGGGCATTTTTCGACCAGCCGGTACCCGTGCCGATGATAGAGCACGATGATAATCCGGCGCACCGCGCGCGACAGCAGGCTAGGCCCCTTCAGTTCCTGCTTCATCCCGGCTCCCTCGATCCTATCGTGGCGCGGAATGGTGCGGCTGGCAACTACAGCTACGCACCGTCAGAATCCCGCACCCCCCGGCCATGTCGGCGCGGCGAGGCCGAACACCTTGAACAGCAGCCCCATCTGCCCTTCGCCAACCAGCCGGTCCTTCGCTGCTTCGATCGCCGAAGCATGTTGCGGGGCCTGTTCGGATAACGCCTGCGCGCGGGCATCGATGCCAAGATTGCGCAGCCAGCGCCCCTGCGGAACCGTGCCGAGCCAGCGCGCACCGCGCGACTCCGCGATCGGGGCGAGGGTGGCGAAATCGACATGCGCGGTCAGATCCGCCTCGCCGGGACTTACGAAAGGATCGACCTTGAGGTGATCGCGCACCGCCTGCAGCGTCGATCCGTCGCGGATGCTGTCGCTGCCGTAATCCATGAACAGCGCCGCACCGCCTTGATCGATCAAGCGCCCGGCCACTTCATAGACAGTGGCGGCGGCGCCGGGGTTGGTCTCGATGATCGTGCCCGGCGCGGCATTACGGCGGCCCTCGGGGACTGCAGCCTCCATCGGCTGGCTGCCGGCGATGCATACGAACCGTTCACCCTCCGGCACCACCATCCGCTCGCGCCAGCCGTCCTCGGTCTTGACCAAATGCCGCACCGGCAGCGCATCGAGGAACTCGTTCGCGACCAGCAGGATCGGGCCGTAGGGCGGCAAGGTGGACAGGTCATGATGCCACTGCGCGCCGGGGACCTTGGCCAGCTGGATGTCCTTGAGCGCGGTCGAACCTTCGACGAAGTGGATCGCGGGTTCGAGCCCGTAGCGTTTGGCCGCGCGCAGCGCATCGGTGGCGAGCGTGCCGCGCCCCGGGCCAAGCTCGACATAGTGCACCGGCTCTTCGCGTCCGGCGTTGATCCACATGTCGGCGAGCCACAGCCCGATCAGCTCGCCAAACATCTGGCTGATTTCGGGCGCGGTGACGAAATCGCCCACAAGGCCAAGCGGATCGCGCGAGGAATAATAGCGCGCGTTGGCCTCGCCCATGTAGTGCTGCAGGCTGATCGGACCGGTGTTCGCGATCAGGCGCCGGAAAATTGTCGCCAGCGTCTCCGGTGGCGCGTCTTCGCTCATTCAGCGGCGGGTGCCGGCGGCGCTTCGGCGCTACCCAGCGCCGGCATACGCACCGCGCGGACGATGAAGAACAACCCCACCAGCATCAGCGGAATCGTCAGCCACTGACCCATCGAGAACCCGGTGCTCTGGGCGAACTCGGTCAGCTGCTCATCGGGTTGGCGGAAGAACTCGACCGTAAAGCGTGCCAGCGCGATACCCAGCGCGAAGGTGCCGACCAGCAGGCCCGGCCGCCAGCGCGCGCGAGTCTTCCAGAACAGGTAGAGCATCACGACTGCGAGCAGCGCGCCTTCAAGCAGCGCCTCGTATAGCTGGCTCGGGTGGCGCGCTACGTCGCCCCCGCCCGGAAAGATCATCGCCCAAGGCACGTTCGGCCCGGCCTCGCGTCCCCACAGCTCGCCGTTGATGAAGTTGGCGAGCCGCCCGAACAGCATCGCCACCGGCACCGGGACCGCGACGTAATCGCACATGCGCAGGAAGCTGAGGCCATTGCGCCAGCACACCCAGGCGATCGCGATCAGCACGCCGATCAGCCCGCCGTGGAAGCTCATCCCGCCGTTCCATAGCTTGATCAGCTCTTGCGGCTGGGTCCACAGGCTGGGCAGACCGGTGCTGCCGCCGGTGTAGAAGGTCGCATAGCCGAGCCGCCCGCCGAGGATCACGCCCAAGGTGCAATAGAAAAACAGGTCGTCGGCATGGCGCTGTGCCATCGGCGCGCCGGGGGCCTTCAAGGTTTTCGAAACGTGCCAATAGGCGAAGACAATGCCGGCGAGGTAAGCGAGGCTGTACCACCGCAGCTGAAAGTCGCCCCAGCTGGTGTCGACGTGGAACAGGTA
>JANOAD010000156.1:0-6211 GCA_031410955.1 Novosphingobium sp.
CCAGCTCACCACCGGGGCGATTCCGCGCATCTCGATCCACGCCGAAGGCGCGGCGGCCGAGCTGAACATCAAGCCGATTGTCGCCGCGGTGCTGGCCGGGTTCCTGCGGGTCCAGTCGGACACGGTCAACATGGTCAACGCCCCGTTCCTCGCCAAGGAGCGCGGCATGGAAGTGCGCGAGGTCAAGACCGAGAAGGCCGGCGATTACCACACGCTGATCCGCGTTTCGGTCAAGACCGAGGCGGGTGAGCGTTCGGTTGCAGGCACGCTGTTCTCGAACAGCGAACCCCGCCTGGTCGAACTGTTCGGGATCAAGGTCGAAGCCGAACTCGCCGGGCACATGATGTATATCGTCAACGAGGACGCCCCCGGCTTCATCGGCCGGATCGGCACCCTGCTGGGCGAAAACGCGATCAATATCGGCACATTAAACCTCGGCCGCCGCGATGCCGGCGGCGAGGCGGTCCTGCTGCTCTCGGTCGATAGCGCGGTCCCGGCCCCGGTGCTGGAAGCGGCCCGCGCGATCCCCGGCGTGAAGCGGGTCATGGCTCTGGCATTTTAACGGTGATTGGGGCAAGCGCGGCGCGTGTGCTTCGACAGGCTCAGCATGAGCGGACTTTGGGGTAGTCTCAACACCCGCTCAGCCTGAGCCTGTCGAAGGCCACGCAGTGATGTTCAATCTGGGTTTGGCAATGCAAGATAACGACCGCGATCTGTTGCCCGAGGGGCTCGAAGACCGGCTGCCGCCCAGCGCTGCAGCCGCTGCCAAAGTCACGCGCGCGGTGCTCGATTGCCTCGACGGGCACGGCTACGACCGGGTCCAGCCGCCGAGCATCGAGTTCGAAAAGTCGCTCGCCAGCCGCATGGCCGGGATCAGCCCGCGGCGGATGTTCCGCTTTGTCGATCCCGCCAGCCTGCGCACACTGGCGCTGCGCAGCGACATTACCCCGCAGATCGGGCGGATCGCTTCGACCAGCCTGACGCGCGCGGCCCGGCCCTTGCGGCTATGCTATGCCGGGCAGGTGGTGACGATCAAGGGCGACGGGCTCGACCCGACCCGCGAACGTCTCCAGCTTGGCGCCGAGTTGATCGGCGATGACAGCGTGGCCGCCGCAGGCGAAGTGGTGGCCGCCGCGATCGAAGCGCTGAGCGCGGCCGGGGCAACCGGATTATCGGTCGATTTCACCTTGCCCGACCTGGTCGATACTCTCGCCGCCAAGGCGCTCCCGCTCGAGACCGACAAGATCGAGGCGGTGCGGCGCGAGCTCGACGCCAAAGATGCCGGCGGTCTGGTTGCGGCGGGCGGAGCCGCCTACCTGCCGCTGCTCACCGCGATCGGGCCGTTCGAGATTGCGATCGAGCGACTCGCCGAAATCGATGCGGGCGGCGCGCTGGCGAGCCGGATCGCTGCGTTGCGCGAGATCGCCGCGCGGGTGAAGGGCAAGGCGCGGCTGACGCTCGACCCCTCCGAGCGCCACGGCTTCGAATACCAGACCTGGTTCGGCTTCATGATCTATGCCGACGGCGTGCGCGACTCATTGGGGCGCGGCGGCAGCTACACGATCAGCCCGAGCGACGAGCCGGCGATCGGCTTCTCGCTTTATCCCGATCGTCTGATCGACGCGTTGGCGGCGGCAGAGCCAGCGCGGGACAGGCTGTTCCTCCCGCTGGGCCACGATCCGGACCACGCCGCCCGGCTGCGCGCGATCGGCTGGCGCACCGTGGCAGCACTGGGTCCCCGCTGTGCTGCGGCAAAAATGGGCTGCACGCACCGGCTCGAAGGGAGCGAGGCGATCAAGCTTTGAACGGGTTAGCGCCGAACCGTGTATCGCTCGCCGCGAACGCCCTGCGCCAGACCGGCAGCTTCGCTGCGAACCTGAACCGCCGTTCAGAGAGGCGGAACTTTAAATATATGCATTTGAACGATTATTTCGTTCAGTTTCGGCTCGTCTCACGACGGTTCACGGCTCAACTCAAAAGGCCCTTGTCAAGGTTTTGCATCGCGCATTGCCTCCTCATATTTAGGGCATGACGAAGCAAACTAACCGATCGCCCTTGGCTTGCACCGCGATTGCCGCTGTCCTTGCCGCTGTCTCAACCCCGGTTTTCGCGCAGGACACCGCGGTGCCGAATCCAGCGCCGGCCGCCGATCCTGCGCCGGCAGCTCCGGCACCGATCGTACTGCCCGAATTCAAGGCTGCGCCGGTCGCCCAGCCCGCGCCTGAGCCAAGCGCCGCACCGAAAGCTGCTGCGGCGATGACCGCAGCGCCGAAAGCCGAACGCGCGGCGGCAAGGACCGCAGCGCGCGCAGCTCCGGCTCAAGCTTCCGCTCCGGTTGCCGCACGGTCGGCCGCACCCGTGGCTGCAACGCCCCTTACTGACCCAGCGCCCGTGATCGCTTCCGAAGCCCCGTTGCCGGTCACCTCGGCTGAACCGGCGGTCCAGTCGGCGGCAGTCACGTCTGGAGACAATGCCGCCGAAATCGGGCTGGGTGTGCTTGGCCTCGTCGCTTTGGGCGGGCTGGGCATCTATTCCGCCAACCGCCGCCGCCGCACAGTGAGTGAGGGCGATAGCCAGTTCGCTGCTGCGCCGATCGAGCCGGCCGTCGTTCGCGAAACCGTGCCCGGCTGGACGCCTGCGGTGGTCGGTGCGGCTCCCGTGATGTTCAAGCGCAAGCCCGAACCGGCTTCAGCATGGGCCGCAGGCTCAGCTGCGATTATCCCGCCAGGGCCGCTGCCGACCGGACAGGCTTTGGTCGACCTGTTCAACCGCATGGCGCTGGCCGCGCCCGATGCAAACAATCCGTTCAAGGGCATCAAGCGCCGCCGGGCGCGGGTACGGTGGCTGATGAAGCAGCACGAATACCGCGTGCGCGAGCAAGCGCCCGAGCAGTTCGATTTCCGTGCCTACGCAGCTAGCAACAAGCTTCCCGACCAGGGAGCCGTCAAGGAGGTTGTCCCCGCCTGACCTTGACGGGATGCCCGAAAATGCCCTCGTCACCCCAGCCCGGCCCTTTCTCCTGGGGGCCGGGCTACTGGTGTTCCGATCAGCCGAACACGCGCTTCAGCCACGCATCGACCACCGGGGTTGCGGCATAGCCCGGATCGCCAAGGCTGCGGTTGATCTCCATGTGGCCGCGCAGCCCGTCGCCGGGAAAGCCCTGTCGCACCACCGGGGTGCCGCCGGCCTTGAGCGCATTTTCGAGCCCGACGTTTGGCGCCACCCCGTCCTTGCGCTGGACGTGGATCAGCAGGAACCTGGGTGCATTGGGGGCGAGTGCCTGCAAGGTCGGGGATAGCGCCTGCTGCCGCGCCGGAGCGGTGCCGAAGGCCTCGACATAGGTATCGTGCATGAAGTCGTTACCCGCGGCGATCTGCTTGCCGACATCGTAGGCGGCACCGTCGATCGGGATCACGCCGCGCAAGTTGGCGAAGCTCAGCCCGGCGGCGTGCAGATAACGCTCATCGGTGCCGACCAGCGCGACCAGATGCGCGCCGGCGCTGTGGCCCATCAGCACGATCCGTCTGGGATCGAAGTCGAGATGCGCGGCATGGTCGATCAGGTATTTGACCGAACGCGCGACATCCGCCGCCTCGTCCTCAACCTTATTGTCCGGGACCAAGCGATAGTTGATCGCGGCGTAGGCATAGCTTTCGCCGGTGTAGTGCGGGGCCTTCCAGTTGCCGCCGGCATTGTCCTTGCTCCCGCGCTTCCACCCGCCGCCGTGGACGAAAATGACCAGCGGCGCGCGCTTGTTGCCGCTCTGCGCCGGCCAGTAATCGAGCGCCTGCAGCTGGTCCGGCCCGTAGGACAGTGTCTGCTTGCCCGGGGGCTCGGGAATCTTCGCGCGGTCCCCGCCGCCGGCCTGCCGCGCGGCGATGCGTTCGCGCAGCCGGTCGCCCGGACGGGCCTCGGCGATAGTTCCTGCAACAAGCGCCATAGCGGCGCACGATAGAATGATGGTTTTCCTCATGACGCACTCCCTTTGCCACAAGGTTATTGTGCAAGCGTTGCGAGGCGAGTCGCGAATTGTCGCGGATTGTCCCCGTATTGTGGCAGGCCCGCCTTGCTCTTGGCTTGAGCTTACCCTAGGGGGCGGCACGGTTTTAAGCCCTTCGAGATAAGGATTCTCCAGAACCGTGGCCAACGTAACCGTTATCGGCGCCCAGTGGGGCGACGAAGGCAAAGGCAAGATCGTCGACTGGCTGGCAAGCCGCGCCGACGCCGTGGTCCGCTTCCAGGGCGGGCACAACGCCGGGCATACCCTGGTGGTTGATGGCCGGACTTACAAATTGAGCTTGCTGCCGTCGGGCATCGTCACCGGCACGCTGTCGATCATCGGCAACGGGGTTGTGCTCGATCCGTGGCATCTCAAGGCAGAGATTGCCAAGCTTGAAGGGCAGGGGGTGGTGATCACGCCCGATAACTTCGCGATTGCCGACAATTGCCCGCTGATCCTGCCGCTGCACCGCGATCTCGACGGGCTGCGTGAGACCGCTGCGGGTTCGGGCAAGATCGGCACCACCGGCCGCGGGATCGGCCCCGCCTATGAAGACAAGGTCGGCCGCCGCGCAATCCGGGTCTGCGACCTGGCGCATCTGGATGCGCTGGATTCGCAGCTCGACCGGCTTTGCGCGCACCACGATGCATTGCGCGCCGGGTTCGGCCAGCCGCCGGTGGACCGCGCCGCATTGCTCGCCGAGCTGCGCGAGATCGCTCCCTCGGTGCTGCAATATGCCCAGCCGGTGTGGCGGCGATTGAAGACGGTGCGCAAGGCCGGGGCGCGGATCCTGTTCGAAGGCGCGCAGGGCGTGCTGCTCGACGTCGATCATGGCACCTATCCGTTCGTCACCAGCTCGAACACGGTCAGCGGCACCGCCGCCTCGGGCTCGGGGCTGGGGCCGAGCGCAGCGGGCTTCGTGCTCGGCATCGTCAAGGCCTATACCACCCGCGTCGGTTCGGGCCCGTTCCCGACCGAGCTGGAGGACGAGACCGGGCAGAAGCTGGGCGAACGCGGCCATGAATTCGGCACCGTCACCGGGCGCAAGCGCCGCTGCGGCTGGTTCGATGCGGTGCTGGTGCGGCAGTCCTGCGCGATCTCGGGCGTGACCGGGATCGCGCTGACCAAACTCGACGTGCTCGACGGGTTCGACATGGTGAGGATCTGCACCGGCTATCGCCTCCACGGCCAGATCCTCGACTATTTCCCCAGCCACGCCGCCGACCAGGCCAATGTCGAGCCGATTTACGAGGAGATGCCCGGCTGGAGCGAAACGACCGCCGGCGCGCGGTCTTGGGCTGACCTGCCCGCCCAGGCGATCAAGTACATCCAGCGCGTGCAGGAACTGATCGAGACACCCGTGGCCTTGGTTAGCACCTCGCCCGAGCGCGAAGATACGATCTTGGTGCGCGATCCGTTCGAGGATTGAGCCAAGCTGACACGTTGGGTGGACACTCTGGACACAGTTCAGAGAAAGAAAACTGGAGTGTCACCTGGCGCGGTTTGCCGCAGTCTTGGTAGAGATCGACGAAGTCAAAGAACCAAGATGTTTTGACAGAGCGCGCGCATGTAGGAAAGCCGCACGTTTGACGGCTTTGCGTACAACACATAGTCTCCGCGCGGCATCGGGTCACGGGAGATTGCCATGGGGTGGAAGCGACTGGCCCTTGCTATTGGCTGTCTCGGCCTAATCGGCGCAACGACTCCGCAGGCCGCCGGAACATCATATTCGTTCGTCGTCGGCGACCTGGTCAGCCAACAAGAAGCCCCTGGCAATCCTTGCGAGCTGGATGAAGACCTCTGCATCGATGCGATGATCGAAACTCGGTTGTCCGATGTGCGAGTGCTTGCCGGCAACCGGGTGAGCGACGAACTGCGATTCCGGCACCGGATGCACGTGCCGTACCGGCGTGGCGCTCAGCTCCAGCTTGCGGCCGTGGTGATTCCCGCTTCAAACGGTGTCCGCCGCGGCGTCCTGATTGGCAGTGTCGAAGACGGCAAGGTCTGCCTCGATGAATCGTGGTTTCAGCCCAATGAGGACGGCATGCGAATCCCGCGCGGTCACAGCGTCAATGCCGACAAGGACGTCTGCTTCTACGAGGGCCGGGATTTCTAGGCTTCGGGCCTACTTCCCCACCGTAAACCCATAAGGGATATACAGAAACACCTCGGTATTACTCACCTGCGCCCAGGCGATTTCGCGGTCGGGGG
>JANOAD010000157.1:0-10518 GCA_031410955.1 Novosphingobium sp.
CAGCATCTCTGCGTCCTTTGCGCACGCCCAATTTTTCCTTCCTTCCCCACTCGCAAACGCCCGAACACTGCGCTAAAGCCACCAACATGAGCTGGATCGATCGTGTTCGCAAAGCGCTGCCCTTTCAGGACAAGCGCGATACCCCTGACAACTTGTGGATCAGCTGCCCTTCGTGCAAGGAAATGCTGTTCACGCAAGAGTATGAGGCCAATCAGTACGTCTGTCCGCGCTGTGACCATCACGGGCGGATCGCGGCCGACGCGCGGTTTGCGCAGTTGCTCGACGAAGGCTTCACCGTGCTCGAGACGCCACGCGTCAAGGAAGACCCGCTCAAGTTCCGCGACCAGAAGAAATATCCCGACCGGCTCAAGGCGGCGCGCCTCGCCAACCCGCACCCCGATGCGCTGACCAATGCGTTCGGCGCGATCGAGGGGCACAAATGCGTGCTCGGCGTGCAGGACTTTGGCTTCATGGGCGGATCGATGGGCATGGCGGTGGGGCAAACCTTCGTCGCCGGGGCCGACCGCGCAATCAAGGAAAAGTGCGCTTACGTGATCTGCACCGCAGCGGGCGGCGCGCGGATGCAGGAGGGCATTCTCAGCCTGATGCAGATGCCCAAGGCGACCGTGGCGATCCAGCGCCTGAAGCGGGCCGGGCTTCCGTACATCGTGGTGCTGACCGACCCGACCACCGGCGGGGTGACGGCGAGTTATGCGATGCTGGGCGATATCCACATCGCCGAACCCGGCTGTCTGATCGGCTTTGCCGGGCAGCGGGTGATCCAGGACACGATCCGCGAGAAGCTGCCCGAAGGCTTCCAGCGGGCGGAGTACCTGCTTGAGCACGGCATGATCGACATGGTGACGCACCGGCACAAGCTGCGCGATACGCTGGCGAGCGTGCTCGATTATCTGGGCGCGGCGCGGGCGGCCTAGATGCCCCTCCGTCACGCCCTTCGGGCGCGCCACCTCCCCATCGCAAGTCGTTGGGGAGATTCAGCTATAGCTCAGTTTCTCCCCATCGACTTGCGATGGGGAGGTGGCAGCGCGCAGCGCTGACGGAGGGGTAATTGCGCGACTTCGCCACTTCCGATTCGCCTGCAGTCCAGACCCAGCTTGATCGCCTCGCCGCGCTGAGCCTGCCACAAGGGCGGCTGGGCCTCGAGACAATCCATGCGCTGCTCGGCCGCCTCGGCAACCCGCAGCGCAGCCTCCCGCCCACCTTCCACGTCGCCGGGACCAACGGCAAAGGCTCGACCTGCGCCTTCCTGCGCGCGATGCTCGAGGCGCAGGGTTGCCGCGTTCACGCCGCGACCAAGCCGCATCTGGTGCGCTATAACGAACGCATCCGCATCGCCGGCAAGCTGATCGAGGACGATTATCTCGCCGCCTTGCTCAACGAAGTGCTCGACGCGGGCGAGGATCTTGCTCCCAGCTTCTTCGAAGTCACCGCCGCCGCCACATTCCTCGCCTTCCACCGCGAGCCCGCCGATGCCTGCGTGATCGAAGTCGGGCTCGGCGGCCGCTTTGATGCGACCAATGTGCTCGATGGGCAAGCCGCCTGCGGGATCGCCTCGCTCGGGATCGATCACGAGGCGTTCCTGCTGGTGCCTGAGGACGGCGTGCCGCAGGACCCGCTGTGCCGGATCGCGTTCGAGAAGGCCGGGATTGCCCGGCCCGGGGTGCCGCTGGTGACTCAGGCCTACCGCCCCGACATGACCCGCACGATCATCGAACAGGCGATGCTGGTCGGGGCCAGACCCGCGATCCGCGATCTCGACTGGTTTGCCGCGGCAGGAGATGGCATCGCCTACTGCGACCGCCACGGCGAACTCGACCTGCCGCTCCCCACGCTCGCCGGATTGCACCAGGCCGACAACGCCGCGCTGGCGGTGGCGATGCTGCGGCATCAGCGGCAAATCGAAGTTGCGCCCACCGCGATGCAGCGAGGTATCCGGGAGGCCCGCTGGCACGCGCGGTTGCAGTTGCTGGGCGAAGGGCCGCTGACTGCATTGAGACCGGGGCGAAACGTGTGGCTCGATGGCGGGCACAATGCCGATGCCGGGCTGGCGATTGCGCGTTTCTTCGGGCATCGCGCACCGCTCCACCTCATCACCGGGATGCTGACCAGCAAGGATCCGGCGGCCATCGTTGCGCCGCTGCGGGGCATGTTGAAGAGCCTCTCGGTGGTCCCCGCCCCCGGCCACGAGGCGCACAAGCCCGAGGAATTCGCGCCGCATTCCGACCTGCCGGTGCGCAGCTTCTCCGATGTCCCCACCGCACTTGCCGCGCTACCACCCGAAGGCGACGTGCTGATCGCCGGGTCGCTCTACCTCGCGGGCGAAGTGCTGCGGCTCAACCGGGAAGTGCCGGACTGACCTTGCGCTCCTGGTGCGCCACCCGCACCCATTCGAGCAACACAAACACTACCGAAACCACCGCAGTCAGCGCGGTCCAGCGGAACACTGCGGGATAGCCGTATTGCTGGAACGCCTCGCCAGTCCAGCCGCGCCCCAGCGTGCCGACCAGCGAGACCAGCGAGCCGAGCAGCGCATACTGGATCGCGCCGTATTGCTTGCTGACGATGCTGGATACGTAAGCGACGAAGGCGGTGAGCGCGAGGCCGGTGACGATGTTCTCGTAACAGATCGCCAGCAGCAGCCGCACGATCCGCTCATCAGAGCCCATCGATACGGCCAAGGCATCAAGCCGCAGCAGGTGCGAGAACGTATCGAGCCCCGCGCCGCCCTCGGCCAGATCGGCGTAGAGGAAATTGCCGAGCGGCGGCAGGATCGCGCCCATCAGGATCGTCGGGAACCGGCCCAGTTTGGCGAACAAGATCCCGCCCAGGCTGATCCCCAGCATGGTCATGAAAATCCCGAAGACTTTGGACGCAAAAGCCACTTCCTCCTTCGAGTACTTCATTTCCTGGAGGTAGAACGGGTATGCGAAGCTCGCCCAGATATTGTAGCAGATCGCGTAAGTCAGGATGAACCCGATCACGCTCAGCACTCCCCAGCGCAGCCGCCCGGATAGTTCGCCCAGCGGGGCGACCAAGGCGGAATAGAGGTGGTTGGTCGCGGTACGCACCGGATGATGGGTGTCGTCATGCGCGCTCAGCACATAGAGGCTGCGGCTGCCCATCCAGTTGGTCAGGGCGGCAACGCCGAGCGGCACTAGCACCGTCGCAAAGATGATCCACGGCCCATAGTGCTTGGTGAAATCGCCCGCCGATGGCGGTGGCGTGCCAGCAGGCGCGGCCCCAGCCGCGAGCATCCCGATCATGAAGTTGACGATCATCGAGATTGCCCAAAGCCACGCCAGCCCGACAATGACGAGGGCTATCGAGCGGTAGCGCGGTAGTAACGCACCCGGTTCGGCCAGCACGCCGTGCAGCTTGCCCGGATCGGGCCGGGGGCTGTCGGGCGCGCGCAGGGTTACCACCAGCGCAGTCAGCAACAGCACCCCGCCCATCACCAGATAGACTACTGGCCAGAGCATCGTGCTCGCCATGACCAGCGCCACTGCTCCGCCGACGATCGAGGCGGTGCGGTACCCGAACTGGTTGAGCGCCGAAAGCAGCTCGATCGGTGCGTCCTCATCGGCCTGATCAATCCGCCAGCCGTCGATCGCGATGTCCTGCGTGGCGGAAGCAATCGCGCCGATGAAGGCGACCAGCGCGAACCGCCCGATGGCGCCGGTGGGATCGGTGAAGCCAAGCACAACGAACGACAGCACCAAAATACCCTGACACAGCAGGATCCAGCTCTTGCGCCGCCCCAGCGCCTCCAGCCCGGGCAGCTTGACCCGGTCGACAATCGGCGACCACAGGAATTTGAACGAATAGGCGAGCCCGATCCATGACAGCACGCCGATAGTGGCAAGGTTGACCCCAACCTCGCCCAGCCAGGCGTTGAGCGTACCGACCAGCAGCGCAAACGGCAGGCCCGAGGCAAAGCCGAACCCCAGCATCGTCGCCGCCTTGCGGTTGCCCACCGCTGCTGCGAGCAATTTGAGCCCCTTTGGTCGTTCCTTCGGTGCAGCTTGTTCGGCCATGCGTCCCTACCCCTTGCAGATTTTTGGCGAGACTAGCGATCAAACGCGCTATGACCAGTCCCGATGGCGACGATCCACACCGCCGATGCGATGAGCCCCACCCCCGGCCAGCTAGCGCTGGCGCGGCAAAACGCTGCGGGCGAAGCGCGGCCCAATCGCGGGATCCAGAAGGTCCCCGCCAGCGTCTACACCGATCCAGCGCATTGGCGCCGTGAGGCCGAACTGCTGTTCGCCCGCGCGCCGCAGGTGCTGTGCCCATCGGCGCTGATCCCGGATAACAACATGAGCGTGCCGCACGATGCGAGCGGCCGTCCGCTGCTGGTCACTCGTGATAATGCGGGCGCAGTGCACGTGTTCATGAACGTCTGCCGGCACCGGGGGACACGGTTGCTCGAAGGCGGCGAAGTCCATTGCTCGAAGCGGCTGACCTGCCCCTACCACGCCTGGACCTATGCCACCGACGGGCGCCTGCTGGCCCTGCCCCGGCCCGAGACTTTTGAGGGGCTCGACAAGAGCGCTTACGGCTTGGTGGAGCTGCCGAGCTGCGAAGCGGGCGGCTTGATCTGGTTCAGTCCGGCTGCAGAGGCCGATTTCTCGCTGGTCCGCGAGTTGGGCGACGATTTCGACCGGTTCGGGATGCGCGGCCTCCATCTGTTCGAACGGCGCACGCACAGCGTCGCGTCGAACTGGAAGCTGATCATGGACGCGTTCCTCGAAAGCTACCACGTCACCCGCCTCCACGCTGCCACGATCGGGCCGTTCTTCAAAGACGGGGTATCGAGCGGTGACCAGATCGGGCCCCATCAGCGTAGTCTGGTGTGCCGCGCCGAAGAGCTTGGCGGGGTGGATTTCACCCAGATGGCGGAGCTGCGCAGGGTCGGCACCTTTGCCTACCAGCTGTTCCCGGCGACGGTGCTGGTGATCAGTCCCGATTACATCAACGTGATGGCGCTGTGGCCGCAGGCACATGATCGCACGATGGTCGAAGATTTCATGCTTATCCCCGTGCCGCCACAGGACGAAAAGGCCCAGCGCCACTGGCAGCGCAGCTGGGACCTGCTCGACGGCGGGGTGTTCGCCGGCGAAGACTTCCGCGCGGCAGAACTCGGCCAGCAAGGGCTGAGCACCGGGGTTATCCCCGAGCTGACGCTGGGCACCCTCGAAGGCGGGATCCGGCGGTTTCATGAAATCCTTGATGAGCAGATGGTCGCCGCCACTTAGGTCCTCTCCATTTTTGGCGAATGCCACAAATGGGGAGGTGGATCGGCGAAGCCGAGACGGAGGGGTATCGACGCTGGCGTCCAAACCCCCTCCGTCAGTCGGCAAGCCGACTGCCACCTCCCCGTTTGCACTTAGTGAAAATTGAGAGGACCTAAGGCGGGGTGACCTTGGCTTGCTATCCCGCTAAGGCGCGGCGATGAGTAATTCCGATCAAGTTCGTCAGGGCGACCGCATCGCCAAGCTCCTCGCCCGTGCGGGCATCGCCAGCCGCCGCGAGGTCGAGCGGATGATCGCCGAAGGCCGGGTCAAGCTGGGCGAGGAAGTGCTGACCACGCCCAACACCGTGCTGACAAGCCTCAAAGGCGTGACGGTCGACGGCAAGCCAGTCAAAGCCCCCGAAGCAGCCAAACTCTATGCCTTCAACAAGCCGCCAGGCCTGATCACTGCCGAGCGCGATCCCGCTGGCCGCCCGACGATCTACACCGCGCTGCGCAATGCCATGCCCGAAGGCGCCGGGCGGGTTATGCCGGTCGGCCGGCTCGACTTCAACACCGAAGGGCTGCTGCTGCTGACCAACGACGGCGGGCTCAAGCGCGCGATGGAACTGCCCAGTTCGGGCGTGCCGCGCACTTACCGCGCGCGCACCTTTGGCGACATCACGCAGAACGAACTTGAGGCCCTGTCCGAAGGGATCGAGATCGACGGGATGCGCTATGGCAACATCAACGCCAACATCGAGCGCAGCACCGGCCGCAACCGCTGGATCGAAGTGACCATCACCGAGGGCAAGAACCGCGAAGTGCGGCGCGTGCTCGAACACCTGGGGCTGGAAGTCAGCCGCCTGATCCGCACCGCTTATGGCCCGTTCCGCTTGCTCGACCTGCCGCGCGGCATGGCGGTTGAGCTGCGCCCGGCAGAAGTCGAGAAGTTTGTCGCGACGCTCAAGATGCCGGGCGCGCCGAGCGAGAAGTCTGCGCACGAACACGCCCGCAATCGCGTGCTGCGCGGCAAGCGCTGATGCGGGTCATTGCGGGCGAATGGCGCGGGCGCAAGCTTGTCGCCCCGACGGGTGAGATCACCCGGCCGACATCCGATCGGACCCGCGAGACGCTGTTCTCGATGCTGGTCAGCCGGCTTGGCGCATTTGAGGGGCTGAAGGTCGCCGACCTGTTCGCCGGTTCAGGTGCGCTCGGCATAGAAGCGCTGTCGCGCGGCGCGGCCTCTTGCCTGTTTGTCGAACAAGATGCCGCTGCGATCCGCGCGCTGCGAAGCAATATCGCCAATTTGCAGGTCGCTGCCCGCTCAGACGTGCGCGCCGCGTCGGTACTCGCGCTCGGCCCCGCCCCCGCCCCGCTCGACCTGATCCTGCTCGATCCGCCTTACGGTTCCGGCGCGGGAGTGGTGGCGCTGGAGAAGCTCAACCGGCTCGGCTGGATCGGTCCGGCGACTTGGATCAGCCTGGAAACAGCGCTGAAAGAGGATGCCACGGTCAAGGGCCTTGAGCCCGAATCGGAGCGCAAGGTCGGCAAGGCCCGGATTACGCTGATGCGGGTGGCGCCAAGCGCCTGAGGCCCAGCTTGACCGGGCCGCCAAATAGGCGCAGCCCTCTTCCTGGGTCGCTTTGGGGAGGAAACTCACATGCACACAAGGCACACCGCTCGGCTTCTGGCCGCCGTAGCCGCGATGGCGCTGATCACCGGCTGCAGCCAGAAAACGAACGCCGACGGGGCAAAGACCGAAGCCGAGGTCAACGCCAACATGACCGAGATGGTCGCCGCCTTTGCCGCGCGCGATGCGGACAAGGCGGTTTCGTGGGATGCGCCCGATTTTGTCGGGATGTTCCACGGCTACCCCGATGCCCTTGGCCAGGAAGCTGACCGGACGATCACCAAGGAGCAGGTCGCAGATCCGGCGATGAAGTTCTCGGTCAGCGACGCGGTCGTCGATACGGCGGCATCGGGCGATCTGGCGGTGTGGCGCGCAAAGTACAGCTATACCTACACCGATCCCGCAACCAAGCAGCCCAAGACCGAGGTCGGAAACTGGATTGTGGGATGGAAGCGCGACGGCGAGGGCAAGCTCAAGGAAGCGTGGGGGATTGTCTCCGACACCCCGTCCGCTCCGGCTGCAGCTCCCCCGCCCTGATCAGTGCCCTGAAGCTGGCCGGGCGAACACTACCCCGGCCAGTGTCAGCGCTCCTGCGCCGACCAGCAGCAGCCCGATCGAGCCGCCCATCCCGGCATTGACCATCTGCTTGGCGAGCAACGGCGTCACCGCGCCGCCGATGATCCCGCCCGCATTGAATGCCACCGACACCCCCGAATACCGCACCGGCACTGGGTAGAGGCTGGCCAGCCAGCCGCCGAGCGGGCCGTAGACGAAACCCATGGTGAAGAGGGCGAAGGACAGGGTCGCGAACACCAAAGCGCCGGAGCCTGAGCGCAGCCCCGCGGCGAAAATCAACCCCACCACCATCGTCGCCATTGCGCCAAGCAGGAGAACCCAGCGCGGGCTGGTCCGGTCAGCCCAAACCACTGCAACGACGATCCCGACTGCGAGGAAACAATTGGCGCCCAGCTGGAGCAGCAGGAACTGTTCGCGCGCGTAGCCCAGCTGCTTGGTCGCCAGGTCGAGCGCGAAGGCGGTGGAGAGATAGAACAGCGCAAAGCACGCGATCACCCCGGCACTCCCTGCAAGCACCGCGCCCCAATGCCTCGAGAGCAAAGTTCCGATCGGCACGGCCGGCGGCGGGGCATGGGCAAGCGCGGCTTTGAAGGCGGGGGTTTCGGTCAGCCTCAGCCGGACCCACAAGCCGATGCCGACGAGCACAGCGCTGACCAGGAATGGAACGCGCCAGCCCCAGCTCAGGAATTGCTCATCGCTGAGCCAAAGGCCCAGCAGCAGGAACAGTCCGTTCGCGGCGAGGAACCCCACCGGCGCGCCCAGTTGCGGTGCCGCACCGAACCGCGCTTCCCAACCCTTGGGCGCATTCTCGACCGCGAGCAAAGCCGCCCCGCCCCATTCACCGCCCAAGCCAAACCCTTGGCCGAAACGCAGCACGCAAAGCAGCAGTGGGGCCAGGTATCCGGCGTTGGCGTATCCGGGGAGGAAAGCGATCGCGAAGGTCGATGCGCCCATCAGCAGGAGCGAGGCGACCAGCGTCGCCTTGCGCCCGGTCCGGTCACCGAAATGTCCGAAGGCAATCGCGCCGAGCGGCCGGGCCAGGAAGGCGAGGCCGAAGACCATGAAAGCCTGCAAACCCTGCGCCTCGGGCGAACTCGCCGGAAAGAACAATTGCCCGAAGACCAGCGCAGTCGCGGTGGCGAAGACATAGAAGTCATAGAATTCGACCGCCGTGCCGGTGAGCGCAGCGGTCAGAATTCGGGCGTTGGCGCGCAGCGGATGCATCGCAGCACCGCTGCTGCGCGCCTTGGCCCAAGTCAATTCAAATCGAGCTCACTTACCGCCCGGATTGCGGCAACTGTCCTGAATCTTGCGGGTGCAGACCGGGTAGGTCTTGTTCATCGCCTCTGCCGGCGGAGCGGTCAGCGCTCCCTTGTAGGGACCGGCCTGATACGAAGGATCTGCCGGTGTAGCTGGCGGAACCGGATCGGCGGCCATAGCCGGATCCGGCGGGGTCGCGGTCGGCATCGCGCTTGAGCCGACCGGATTGGCCTGCACCACGGCCGGAGCTGGCTGACCAGTGAGCTGCGCTTGCACCGAGTTCCAAGCCGCAGCCTGCTGCTCGGGGGTCATGGCCATGATCTGCGCGCGCTGCTCGGCGGAAAGACGCCACCAGCCGGTCATCTGCGCCGGGGTCAGAGTCCAATAATAGGCCTGAGATGCCGCAGGCCAGGTTCCATAGCCGGTGCGCTGTTCGGGCGACCAGCTGTCAAAGTCGGTCTGCTGTGATGCGGTCAGAACCGGGGTCGCAACGGTGGTGGTTGCGGTCGTCTGCGCTGCGCTCGACTGGACCAGCAACGGTCCGGCCGCACCGATCAGGGCTAAGGCCGAAATGGCGGGGAACAACAGTTTACGCATGAAAATTCTCCGGTATCGCAAGGGGGATCGCTGAGCATTTACGTTTGGGCGAGCAATCGGTTCCGCTGAATTCACTTTGACAAGCCGGCCCGTGGCATTGCTGCGATCAATATCTCCAGGATTTCAGGCGACGCAAAATCCACGCCCGTTAGCAATGGTTTAAGCGATTTGCGGTAGGTTCCGCGGGACTGGGAGGGCTGCAATGGAAATGGCATTCAAGAGCTTGAAGTTGATCATTGGCGCGCTGCTGCTGCTTCCGATGCTGTGGGCGGCTTCTTGCTCCATGCTGTTTGGCGGAGCTGCCTATGCGGTCAAGGAAGCCGCCGGTCCGGTAAGCGAAACGGCTTACAGGGAAGCCAGGCACGCCGAATTGCGCCGCCACAACGAGCAGATGAACCGCGAAGCCGGATATGGCTCGCGCAGCCGTTACGACCACGACGACGACTATTGATCGCGCCTGACTGGCCGCATCGCGCTTGCGCAGGGGGCCTGCGTTCCCTAACTGTTCGCGGGTGCAACCCCCCGTCGAATCCCAACCAGATCCTAATTTGGCCGAGCCTTATCTTGAGGGCCTGAACGCGCCCCAGCGCGAAGCCGTGCTGACGACCGAGGGCCCGGTGCTGATGCTCGCGGGCGCTGGTACGGGGAAGACCGCTGCTCTGACCACCCGGCTCGCCCATATCATCCGCACCCGCCGCGCCTGGCCGAGCGAGGTGCTGTGCGTCACCTTCACAAACCGGGCCGCGCGCGAGATGAAGGAGCGGGTCGCGCAGCTGCTCGGGCCGAGCAGCGAAGGCCTGCCCTGGCTCGGCACCTTCCACTCGATCGCCGCCAAGCTGCTGCGCCGCCATGCCGAGCTGGTCGGGCTGCAGTCGAACTACACGATCATCGATACCGACGATCAGTTACGCGTCCTGAAGCAGCTGATCCAGGCCGAGGGGCTCGATGAAAAGCGTTGGCCGCCACGCCTGCTCGCCAGCCTGATCGATCGGTGGAAGAACAAGGGGCTCAATCCCGCCGACCTCGGCGTGGCGGAGAGCGAGGCTTACGCCAACGGCTTGGGCAAGAAGTTCTACCAGCTTTACCAGGACCGGCTGAAAGCGCTCAACGCCTGCGATTTTGGCGATCTGCTGCTCCACATGCTTAATGTGCTGCGGACCAATCGCGAGATTCTGGAGAGCTACCAGCAGCGTTTCAAATA
>JANOAD010000158.1:0-2983 GCA_031410955.1 Novosphingobium sp.
GGTTGCGCAAGGGATAGCGCAGCGGATTGCCGCCAACCGGGTTGGTCACCCGCACACCGGTTCCGCCTGCGATCAGCCGTTCGAACATTGCGGTGGTCGCCGCCGCTTCGGCGTGGAGCACCGGATCGCGGGTCACCGCGAGAAAGCGGTCGTTGATCACATGCCGGGTGTAATCGTCGACCAGCACGCGGCGGTCGGGGGCCGGACTCGCGCCGATCGCTGCCGCAACCGACAATCCCGCCGCGTCGCCTTCGAAGGTCATAGCCTGGACCAGCACGCGCTTTCGCGCCGAGGCCATGTCTTGCTCCGCGCGCGCCAGAAACCTGGCGGAGCCGACCAGCAATTCGTATTTCGCCATGCCCCCGCCACTTGGTAAACCCTTGGAGAGCAGCCGTTAACGCTTGTCTGGCACAAAGTCCCGCGCTGAAACGCGCGCGCCGAACCGCTGGTGGAGCGTGGCGCGGCAATGCATAGGGCAGGCTCGCAAGGGACCGGGAACGCGATGACGACCAATGGCAGGACTGGCAAGCTGTGGACCGGAGTGCTGGCGCTGTTTGTGGGCCTGGTGATCGCCGCAGGAGCGCTGTTGTTGCAGCAGGAACCGGTGCGCTCGCCGGCGGCGCAACGCGTGGCGCTCGCGGACCCCAAACCGGCGCCAAAGCCCGCACCCAAGCCGGCGGACGAGCGCTTCGTGATCAAGCACATCCTGCCGATCACCGGCCCGATCAAATACGGGGTATGGCACTGGGACGAGGCCGGCGCGCCCAAAGACGGCCCGATCGTGATCACCGTCGATCTCGATGCGCGGGTGCTCTCGGTATTCCGCGCCGGTTATGAGATCGGCGCGACCGCCGTGCTGCTCGGCACGCAGGAAACACCCACCCCGACCGGCGTGTTTCCCATCATGTTCAAGCATGCGGACCACTATTCGAGCACTTACGACAATGCGCCGATGCCGTTCACCCAGCGGCTCACCAACGACGGGGTTTCGATCCACGGTACAACGGTCGAACTCGGCTACGCCAGCCACGGCTGCATCGGCACGCCGACCCCGTTCGCCAAGAAGCTGTTCGCGATCACCAAGCTGGGCGACAAGGTCTACATCACCCGTGGCAAGCAAGTGGGGATGGGGGATAGTTTGATCTGACCCCTACGATCCTTTCCATTTTTGACGAATGTCACAAATGGGAAGGTGGATGGCCCGTCAGGGCCAGACGGATGGGTCTCGACCTGTCCGCATTACCCCTCCGTCAGCCGCCTTCGGCGTCTGCCACCTCCCCATTTGTGCTTCGCAAAAATGGAGAGGATTTTCCTAGGCCAGCCCCTTCTCCACGTTGCGCTGGGTCGCATCGCCGAGCCCGCTGCCGCCGTCGATGTCGAGAATCGCCCCGGTCACATATTTGGCTGCGTTGCTCGACAGGAACACCGCGCCCTCGGCGATCTCCTCGACAAACCCCCAGCGCTTCATTGCGATCCGCTCGAAGTGCTTGGCTTTGGTCGAAGCGTCAGGCGCAAGCCGAGCCATGCCCTCGGTGCCTTCGATCGGCCCCGGCGAAATCCCGTTGACTCGCACCGAGGGCCCCCATTCGAGCGCCAGCACGCGGACCAGCTGGTTGATCCCGGCTTTGGCGGCGCAGGCATGCGCCTGAAGCTGCATCGGGTTGACCGCCTGCCCGGCGGTGATCGCGATCAGCGAGGCGTCGGGGGCAAGAAGATCGTGGCAGCCACGGAACACGTTGAAGGTGCCGAGCAGGTCGATATCGACCACGGTCTTGAAGGCATTGGCGCTCATCCCGAGCACCGGGGCGAGGAAATTCCCCGCCGCCCCCGACACGACGATGTCGAGCGGTCCAAGCCGGTTGCGCACCTCCTCCATCGCGCCGCGGATTGCGCCGAAATCGCGCACATCGGCAGTCAGCCCGATCGCGTCATGGCCGATCTCGGCAGCGGCGGCAGCGGCTTTCTCGGGATTGCGGCCGAGCACCGCAACTTTGGCGCCGAGCGCGGCAAAGCGCTTGGCGATCCCGAGGTTGATCCCAGAAGTTCCGCCCGCGACGAACGCGACCTTGCCGTCGAGAATTCCATCTTTGAAGGGTGATGCCATCGTAAAATTCCTTTCCTAGGTCCTCCCCATTTTGCGAAGCCAAATGGGGAGGTGGCAGTTCCGAAGGAACTGACGGAGGGGTAATGGCTCGAGGTTCGATACCCCTCCGTCATTTGCTGCGCAAATGCCACCTCCCCATTTGTGCCATTCGGCAAAAATGGAGAGGAGCTTTTTCAGCGCGGGGCCATGCGGATCGCGCCGTCGAGGCGAATGCACTGCGCATTGAAATAGGTATTGCGCGCGAGTTCGAGCGCGAGCGAGGCGAATTCCTCGGGCTTGCCGAGCCGCTTGGGGAACGGCACCGATGCGGCGAGGCTATCGAGCACGTTTTGCTTGGCCCCCAGCATCAGCGGGGTCGCAAAGATCCCCGGCATGATCGAATTGACCCGGATCCCCAGGTCGGAAAGATCGCGCGCCATTGGCAGGACCAGTCCGTTCACCCCGGCCTTGGCCGAGCCATAGATGATCTGCCCGATCTGCCCATCCTGCGCCGCCACCGAAGCAGTCAGCGTGATGCAGCCACGTTCGCCGTCTTCGTTGGGTTCAAGGCCGGCCATGCCTTCGGCTGAGAGCGAGGAGATCCGGTAACTGGCGACCAGAATGCCCTGCACCCCGTAGATGTAATCCTCGGTCGAGAGGCGCTTCAGCTGGCCCGCTTCCTTGTCCCAGGCCAGCGTCTTGCCGCGCTTGCTGGTCATCGCGCAGTGAACCGTGATCCGTTCCTGCCCATGCGCCGCACGCGCCGCGGCGAACCCGGCGACCACCGATTCCTCGCTGGTAATATCAACCTTGCAGAACAGCCCGCCGATGGCCGTCGCAACTTCCTGCCCGGCGGCTTCGTTCACGTCGAAAATCGCGACCCTGGCCCCTGCGCCCGCC
>JANOAD010000159.1:0-25060 GCA_031410955.1 Novosphingobium sp.
AAAGTCGAACAGCCCATGTAGTGGTAGATGGTCTCGCCCTTGTAGCTGAACCGGCTGGTCCCGTCGGGCATCAAGCCCTTGCCCTGCGTCGCGCGGATCGCGGTGCACAGGTTGGTCTTGCCCGAAAGGCACGACTTACACTGGCGGCATTCGGGGGTGTAGAGCGGGATCACGTGATCGCCCGGCTTGACCGAAGCGACCCCCGGCCCAACCTCGCGCACGATCCCCGCGCCTTCGTGGCCGAGCACCGAAGGAAACAGTCCCTCGCTGTCCAACCCGTCGAGCGTATAGGCGTCGGTGTGGCAGATCCCGGTCGCCATGATCTCGACCAGCACCTCGCCCGCCTTGGGGCCTTCGAGGTCAAGCTCGACGATCTCGAGCGGCTGCTTGGGAGCAAAGGCGACTGCGGCGCGGGTCTTCACTGGGTCTCTCTCCTGATCTTTGGCGTTCGAAAGTAGTCATTCCGGGGCAGGCAGTGCAACTACCACAGGCGGATGCCCGGTTGCACTGAGGAATGTTAGCAGGTCGGCTCCCGCCAGGCCCAATGTCGCGGTGTTGCGGAGCGGGTGGACGTTGACGCAGGCCGCGGCGGCCAGGCGGCTGTCGATCACCACCTTCACCGCCCCGGCTGCATCGTTGAAGGCCGCCAGTGGCGTTACCGATCCGGGCTCGACACCAAGCAGGCGGACCATGTCTTCGGCCTTGCCGAAGCTGACCTTTTTTGATCCGATCGCGGCGGGCAGGGCTTTGAGATCGACGCGTGCGTCGTGCGGGGCGCTGACGACCCAGAATTGACCTGCTGCGTCCTTGAGGAAGAGGTTCTTGGTGTGCGCCCCGGAAATCTCGGCGTGCAGCTGCGCGCTTTCTTCGACCGTATGGACCGCCCGATGCTCGGTCATGGTCCAGCCAATGCCCGCGGCGTCAAGCGCGTTCAGCAGTGATTGCTCTGGCGGCACAACCCGGTTCCCTCGCGGCTTTACTTAAAAACGATCGTGCGGTTGCCGTTGAGCAAGACCCGGTGTTCAAGGTGCAGCTTGACCGCGCGGGCCAAGACCCGGCTTTCGGTATCCTGGCCCTGCGCGATCAGATCTTCGACCGTGTCGGCGTGATCGACGATCGACACGTCCTGCGTGATAATCGGTCCTTCGTCGAGATCGGGCGTGACATAGTGCGCGGTCGCCCCGACCATCTTGACCCCGCGCTCGTAGGCCCGGTGATACGGCTTGGCGCCCTTGAAACCCGGCAAAAAGCTGTGGTGGATGTTGATCACGCGGCCATCGAGCTTGCGGCACAGCTGGTCGGACAGGACCTGCATATAGCGCGCCAGGACGATCAGATCGACCTCCTGCTCCTCGACCAGCTGCAGCAGCCGCGCTTCCTGCTCCAGCTTGTTTTCGGGCGTGATCGGCAGGTGCTGGAACGAGATACCCTCATGCTCGGCGCGGCGCTGCCAGGTGGTGTGGTTCGAAACGACACTGGTGACTTGCATCGGCAGGCGATTGGTCGAGGTGCGATAGAGCAGATCGTTCAGGCAATGGCCGCCCTGGCTGACCATGATCATGGCCTTGAGCTTGCGCCGCAGATCGTGGACCCGCCAGTCCAGCCGGAACGCCGTGGCAACCGGGGTGAACGCCTCGGTAAAGCTCTCGATCGACATTGGGGCGGGTCCGGCAAAGGCCACCCGCATGAAGAAGCGCCCGTTCGAACCATCGCCATATTGCGAGCTTTCAACGATATTGCAGTCCTGGCTGGCGATCGAATTGGCCACCGCCGCAACGATCCCCTTGCGGTCTTCCGTCGCAATCAACAGAACGAAATCAGCACCTTTTTGCATCACACTCCCCGGTGAACGAGCGATGGCGGCTGCGGCTAGCCGCGGATGGCGGGCCGGTCCATTGGGGGGTGGCTACATTAGCCCTTCTGATTGCAACATGTAGAAGTTATGATCGATCCGCGAATTTAATTTACCGGTCGGGAAATTTTGGTGAATTGCCTCTTTGGCGGTGGGGGGACAGCCTCCGCCAAAGCCCGAACAAGGATTGCGAAGATCCCGCGGGCACAGGGTGAAATGGGGAGATTTAAATTGAAAGCCAGCTGGAAAAAGTCGTCGGCAATCGTTGCGATCGCGGTGCTCGGGGCAGGCGCGGCGCCGGCGTTCGCGCAGGATAGCGCTCAAGCTGCCGCCAAACCCGCCGATGAGCAGGTCAGCGGCCGGGGCGACGCCGACATTGTCGTGACGGCGACTCGCCGCGACCAGTCGCAGCAGGACGTGCCGATGACGCTGCAGGCGTTCAGTACCGAAACGCTCAGTCGGCTCAACATAACTTCGATCGAGGGCTTGTTGAAATACACCCCCAACGTCACCTTCTCGAACAACGGCCCGGGCGCAGGCGCGATCTTCATGCGCGGCCTGTCGGCGGGCTTTGCCGGCCAGCAGTCGTCGGCCACGATCGGCGGCTTCCCGAACGTCGCGCTTTATCTCGATGACCAATCGATGCAGTTCCCTGCCCGCAACGCCGACGTCTATGTGGCCGACCTTGAACGCGTCGAAGTGCTCGAAGGCCCGCAGGGGACCCTGTTTGGCGGCGGTGCGCAGGCCGGTGTGGTGCGCTACATCACCAACAAGCCCAAGCTGGGCAAGTTCGAAGGCCGGATCGAGGGCAGCTTCGGCGGTACCGCTGGCGGGGCAGCAAACGGTTCGTTCAATGCGATGGTCAACATTCCGATCATCGAGGACAAGCTCGCCATCCGTGCGGTTATCTATGAAGATCACCACGGCGGCTACATCGACAACAAGTACTCGACCTTCACCCGTCGCCCGTCCGATCTGGGTTCGTACTACCTGGCCTACAACGGCAACGGCAACCAGCTGACGCCGGCCCAGCAGGTCAACAACGGTCTTTATAACAACAATGCTCAGGTCGAAGATAACTTCAACCCGGTGGACTACACCGGCGGCCGCGTTTCGGTCGATTGGCAGTTTGCCCCCGATTGGGACCTGCTGGTGTCGCAATCGTATCAGAAACTGGAATCCAAGGGCACATTCGCAGTCCAGACCTACAGCTACGATTATGCCCCGCTCACGGGCCTCTCATCGACCCTGTTCGTGCCGCAGTACAACAAGGACGATTTCTCGAATACCGCCTGGACGCTCAAGGGCAAGATTGGCGGTCTCGACCTGATTTACACCGGCGCTTACCTGACCCGCCATATCTCGCAGCAGGGTGACTATACCAACTATGCCCGCGCGACCTACGGCATCTTCTATCAGTGCACCGGTGCTGCGAACTACTATTTCGGCACTTACGGTGGCCCTCCGTACTGTCATGAGCCGACCGGCTACTGGTTCGACAAGGTTCGCAACACGCATGAAAGCCACGAATTCCGCATCAGCACACCAGCTGACAAGCGGGTCCGCCTGATCGCAGGTGCCTACTACGAATCGTTCAAGATCCAGGACAACCAGGACTGGGACTACAAGACCATACCGCAGTGCAGTCCCACGCTGACCAAGGCCCAGAACCAGTTGGCCGGCAATGTCTGCCTTGGCCTAGTCGCTCCCAACCCGGCGGCCACGCTCAACATTCCCGGTCCGCGCGGACCGGCGGTTGCCTTCGGTGAAGACACCCAGCGCGGCTACAAGCAATATGCGGCCTTCGCTTCGCTCGATTTTGATATCCTGCCGAACCTGACGATCACCGCCGGAACCCGCTATTACAACTACAAGGAATATGAGACCGGGTCGGTCTATTCGTCGTTCGACGCGAGATGCTATCAGGTTCCGGTGTGCGTAACCGGCTCGAACCTCGACGCGCTCAATCTCAAGACCACCTTCCACGGCTTCAAGAGCAAGGGCGTGATCACCTGGAAGCCGAGCGAGCACACACTGCTCTACGGTCTGTTCAGCCAGGGCTTCCGTCCGGGTGCCTTCAACCGCGGGCCTTCGTCGCGTCTATCGGACCCGGTAGTGGCCGCGAATGGCACCCGTCCCAAGCAGCTCCTGGTTTCGGCCGCCTACCGCCCGGACACCCTGACCAACTGGGAAGTCGGTCTGAAGACAGAACTGTTTGATCGCAAGGTGACGTTCAACGCGTCAGCTTACTTGATGGAATGGAAAGACACGCAGATCGGCTTCTTCAATCCTGCGGCCGGCTTCGGCAATACTGCGTTTGGAACCAACGGCCCGGACTACCGTATCAAGGGTGCCGAGGTGCAGATCGTGGCGCGACCGTCAGTTGGTCTGACGATTCAGGGCTCAGCGACCTACAATGATTCGAAGCAGTCAAACTCGCCTTGCTTCATTGCCAACAACCCGGCCGCATCGAGCTTCGGCAAGTGCATTACACAGACCTTTACGGGCGGTAGAGTGATACCGGTACAAAGCCCGTTCGGTAACGTTGGCGGAATCACGCCGTTCAGCCCGCATTTCCAGGGCAACATGCGGATCCGATACGACTTCGCTGGTCCGGGCGGGATGGATTGGTTCATTTCGGGTGGTATGAACTACACCAGTTCGATGTTCAACGAGCCTGCGACTTACCCGTCGGGCGAGGTTGCCGGCAACGGCAGTGTGCTCGGCCCCAACGGGATCATCGTGCCGGCCACCACCGTGCTGCGCTACAAGATGCCGGGCTATGCGCTGACCGATGCGCAGATCGGTTTCTCCCGCGACAATTGGACCGTGACCATCTTCGGCGATAATCTGTTCAACAGCCACGCATCGACGTTCACCAATTCGTCGCAGTACATCAAGACTTCGACGATCGTCCGTCCGATGACTTACGGCATCAAGATCAGCACCAAGATCTGATCGAATGTCGTTAGTTTGCAATGCAGGGGGTGGTGCCGCAAGCACCGCCCCTTGTTTTTCCGTCGCTGCAAGTTTGACAAGCGCCCGACCATTGCCGACGGATAGTGCGTAATGATCGCCCAAGCCGAAATTTCCAGCGACAAGCCAGCCCGGTCGCCACAGTCGTCTACTGCCTCTCCGCTGGACGCAGAGCTGCTTCACCTGCACGCACTTCAGGCGAAGGGTGACTACGCCGCCGTCGTTGCGGGTGCGAACCGCCTGCTTGAAGCGCACCCGGCAAATCGCGATCTGCTGCTGCTCGCCGCCCACTCGCTGCGCATGACGCAGCAAACCGACCTGGCGCTGGCCATGCTTGACCGGCTGGCACAGCACCATCCGCGCTTCAGCCAGATGTTTCTCGAACGCGGGTTATGTCATGTCGCGCGGCGGGATGCGCCTGCCGCGATCGCGGATTTGCGCACCGCGGTGGCGATCAATCCAGCCCTGGCGATGGGCTGGCACATGCTCGACGGGCTGCTTCGCATGACGGGCGACCAGGCCAGCTCCTTCACGGCAGTGAAGCATTGCTCACATCTCGCCGGCCTTCCGCCGCCGATCGTTACAGCCAAAGTGCTGTTCTACGACGGCGAGATCGATCAGGCCGAGAAGCTGATCCGCAAGTTTCTGCTTGAAGTCGGCGATCATCCCGAAGCGATGCGCCTGCTCGCGCAGATCGGCCAGGTGCGCAATGTGCTCGACGATGCCGAAACGCTCTATGCCGCTATGCTGACCATGGTGCCGGAGCATAACGAGGCACGCCACGAATATGTCCAGGTGCTGATCGCGCGGCACAAGTTCCCGGAAGCCAGGGCCGCGCTTGAGCCATTGCTCGAGCTTGATCCGGCCCATCACGCCAACCGCATTCAGGCGGCGACCATCCAGGTCGGGCTGGGCGATTTCGAAGGGGTAATCCCGGAATATCGCGCGATGCTGGGCGAGACGATCGGCGACTCGCCACAGGCGCGGGTCCATCGCGCCGATCTCAACCTCTGGCTCGGCCACGCACTCAAGACCGAGGGCCGAACCGACGAGGCGATCAAGGCCTACCTGGCAGCGACCGCCGACCGGCCCGATTTCGGCGACGCCTGGTGGAGTCTCGCCAACCTGAAGACCTATCGCTTCGCGCCCGAATCCATCGCGGTGATGCGCGGGCGGCTGGACGACCCCGCGACCGCAGAGAACGACCGGGTCCACATCGCCTTCGCGCTGGGCAAGGCGCTTGAGGACGATGGCGATTACGCTGGATCGTGGGCGGCCTACGAGCAGGGCAACGCCATGCACCGCGCGGATAACGGCTTCATTCCTGAGGTCTTCGAAACCAACACGCGCGAACAGAAGCGCGTGTGCACAGCCGCCTTTTTCGCCGAACGGGCCGGCTGGGGCCTCGACGATCCGGCGCCGATTTTCGTGCTCGGTCTGCCGCGTTCGGGGTCGACGTTGATCGAGCAGATCCTCGCTTCGCACTCCATGGTCGAGGGCACGCAGGAGTTGCCCGATGTGCAGCGCATCGTTCACGAATTGCAGGGCCGCGAACTCAACTTCGACGAGCCGCGCTATCCCGGGGTGCTGCCCGAGCTCGATGCGGCGGCCATCCGCCGTTTCGGCGAACAATACATTGCCGATACGATGCCCAACCGGATCCTCGGCCGCCCCTATTTCATCGACAAGATGCCCAACAATTTCAGGCATGTGGGCCTGATCCATCTGATCCTGCCAAATGCCCGGATCATCGATGCGCGGCGCGATGCGATGGCGTGCTGCTTCAGCAACTTCAAGCAGCTGTTCGCGCAGGGGCAGGAATTCACTTACAGGATCGAGGATATCGCCCGCTATTACCGGACCTATGTCGAACTGATGGACCATTGGGACGCGGTGCTGCCCGGCCGGGTGCTGCGCGTGCAGCACGAGGACGTGATCGACGATCTCGAAGGCAGTGTGCGGCGCATTTTGGATTATTGCGGCCTGCCCTTCGAGGCGGGATGCATCGAGTTTCACAAGACCAAGCGCAGCGTGCGCACGCCGAGTTCCGAGCAGGTTCGCCAACCGATCTTCCGTGACGGGCTCGATCAGTGGAAGAATTTTAGCCCATGGCTTGAACCGCTACGTGATATTCTGGGACCGGAACTGGTTACTGAGTGAGGGAAATGACAATGGCGAGTGCAGCACCAGTGAAAGTCGACGACGTATCCACGCTGGGCCAGCGCTGGTACGTGCTGTTTGTCATGATGCTGGTCTACACGATCAGCATCGCGGATCGCTATGTGCTGTCCACCTTGCTCGGCCCGATCAGCAAGGAGCTCGGCCTCAGCGACAAGGGAGCGGCATCGCTTGGGATTCCCCTGGCGCTGTTTTACGTGACGATGGGCATCCCGCTGTCGTGGCTATGCGACCGGACCAACCGCCGCACGCTTCTGGCCGCGGCGGTCGCAGTCTGGTCGCTGATGACCACGCTGACCGGGTATACGCGCGGCTATGTGGATTTGCTGCTCGCCCGGATCGGCGTCGGCGTCGGTGAAGCGGGGGGCACGCCCGCCTGCAACTCGATCATTGCTGACTACTTCCCGGCGGACCGCCGCTCAATGGCGATGACCGTCTTTGCCCTGGGCGCGCCAATCGGTGCCTGGCTGGGTTCGGATATCGCGGGCTACGTCTCAACCGTGCACGGATGGCGCGCGGCCTTTATGGTCCTTGGCATTCCCGGGATCGTGCTGGCGCTGATCATCATGGTCACGGTCAAGGAGCCAAAGCGCGGCCGGCTCGATGCGGTTAGTGACGATAAAACCCCGACCGTCGCCGAAACTATCAAGTTCCTCTGGTCTCAGAAGTCGGCAGTCCATGCCATGGCCGGGAGCGGTCTATCTGCATTCTGGGGCTGGGGGCTGATGTGGTTTACTCCGCTGTTCCTGCAGCGCACCTATGCGATGGACGAAGGCGCCGCCGGGGGCCTGCTCGGGCAGATCTACCTGGTCGGCGGCATCGGCGCATCGCTGGTAACCGCCTATGTCGTCGCCCGGCCGACCTACACCGACCCGCGCAAGATCGCGCGCCTGCTGGCCGCGGTAACCGCGCTGGCAACAATTCCGTCGTTCCTCGCCTATTGGACCCACGACCTTGGCTTCGCGAAGCTGATGTGGTGGCTGTTTATCCCGGCGATCTATTTCTACATCGGCCCGGCTTTCGCGCTGTGCCAGAATCTCGCGGCACCGCGGATGCGGGCCATGGCAGTCGCCATTTCCTTGCTGATAGCAAACGTGCTCAACCTGATCGTGGCACCATGGATCGTCGGATCGCTCAGCGATTACTTTGCCGGTGCGGGCCCGGCCGATGCAGATTCGCTGCGTCTGGCACAGATGATCCTCGCACCATCGGGCCTCTGGGCAGCGTGGCACTACTGGCGCGCCGAAAAGTACATTGTCGAAGACCAGAAGCGCGCGGTGGGTTATGTCTGAGTTTGCTCTGCTCAAGTCCTATATCGCGGGAAGCTGGGTCGCTCCCGCTAGCTCGACCGCCACGATCGACGCGATAAATCCGGCGACCGAAGAGGTCTGCGCCACCGTTGCCATTTGCGGCCCTGACGATGTCGACCGCGCGGTGCACGCCGCGCGCGCGGCCTTCGAGGGCTGGGGGCAGACCCCGCTTGAACAACGCCTTGCCCTGGTCGAGAAACTGATTGGGGTGTTCGAAGCGCGCTATGACGAGATGGTCACTGCGATCAGCACTGAAATGGGCGCGCCTCACGATCTCAGCCACGATGCCCAGGCCGAAAGCGGTCCCGGCCATCTCCGGGCAACCGTCCGCGCGGCACGCGAGATGGCGTGGGATTACGATGTGGGCGAGGACGGCATCGTCACGCACGAGCCGATCGGCGTCTGCGTGTTGATTACGCCGTGGAACTGGCCGATCAACCAGATCGTCTGCAAGGTTGGTCCGGCACTGGTCGCGGGTTGCACCATGGTGCTCAAGCCCAGCGAAGTGGCGCCACTTTCCGCCCAGCTTTTTGCGGAAATGATCGACGAGGCGGGATTCCCAAGTGGCGTGTTCAATATGGTCCACGGCACCGGAGCCGCGATCGGTGACTCCCTGACCAGCCACCCGCAGGTCGACATGATCTCGTTCACCGGATCGACCCGCGCTGGGGTCCAGATCGCCAAGGTCGCTGCCGAAACGGTCAAGCGCGTGGCACAGGAACTGGGCGGCAAGTCGGCCAATATTGTTTTTGCCGATGCAGGGCTCGAAGCGGCGGTCACCCGCGGGGTCCAGCAGTGCTTCAACAATACCGGCCAGAGCTGCAATGCGCCCACACGGATGCTGGTCGAGCAAACGGTCTACGACGAAGCTGTCGCGATCGCCGCCCGCGTAGCGAAGGAAACGGCGCTGGCCGATCCCACGGCCAAGGGCGATCATCTCGGCCCGGTGGTCAGCAAGGCCCATTTCGACAAGATCCAGCGGCTGATCCAGGCGGGGATCGATGAGGGTGCACAGCTGGTCGCAGGCGGTACCGGCCGCGCCGACGGCTTCGATCGCGGCTACTACGTCAAACCGACGGTGTTCGCCGGGGTTCACAACAAGATGACCATCGCGCAGGAGGAAGTATTCGGCCCGGTGCTGGTGATGATCCCCTTCGCCGACGAGGCTGAAGCGATCGCGATCGCCAATGACTCGCCCTATGGCCTCTATGCCTATGTGCAGACCGCCGACGTGGCCCGCGCTCACCGGGTGGCCCGCCGGATGCGTGCGGGCGGGGTCAGCATCAACGGTACCAGTCAGGACTACATGGCGCCTTTCGGCGGATACAAGCAATCGGGCAACGGCCGCGAATACGGCAAATTCGGGCTTCACGATTTCCTCGAGATCAAGTCGATCAGCGGGTACCGCGCCCCGTGAAGCTGGCCGGCATCCAGACCTTCGTGGTCGGCAATCCGCCGCCGCACTTCGGCGGACGCTATTTCGTGTTCGTCAAGCTGACCACCGCTTGCGGCATCAGCGGTCTGGGCGAGGCCTATTGCGTGCCGTTCGATCCGCATCTGGTCGCGAAAATGATCGAGGACGTCTTCGCGCGCTATGCCGAGGGGCGCGATCCGCACGATATCGAAGCGCTGTGGCGCCGGGTCTATTCGAGCGGCTTTACCCAGCACCCCGACCTGACCGTGATGGGCGTGCTCAGCGCGCTTGAAATGGCCTGCTGGGATATCGTCGGCAAAGCCGCGAACCAGCCGGTCTACAAGCTTCTGGGCGGGCAGGTGCATGAACGGCTCCGCGCCTATACCTACATCTATCCCAAGCCGGGCGATCAAAGCGACGTCTATCACGATCCCGATCTGGCGGCGGTGCGCGCGGCCGAATATCTGGCGCAAGGCTTTACCGCGCTCAAATTTGACCCCGCTGGGCCTTATTCGGCGTTCGATGGCCGGCAGTTGTCGCTCGATGCGCTCGAGCTGTGCGAACGCTTCGCCCGGCTGTTGCGCGAAGCGGAGGGCAACAAGGCCGACCTGCTGTTCGGGACCCATGGCCAGATGACCGCCGCCGGCGCGATCCGTCTGGCCAGACGGCTCGAACCCTATGACCCGCTGTGGCTTGAAGAACCGGTGCCGCCCGATGCTCCCGAAGAAATGGCCAAGGTTGCCCGGGCCACCAGCATCCCGATCGCCACGGGTGAGCGGCTGGCGACCAAGTATGATTTCGCCCGGTTGCTGCAAGCCGGCAGCGCCGCGATCTTCCAGCTGAACCTGGGGCGGGTCGGCGGACTGCTCGAGGCGAAGAAGATCGCCGGGATGGCCGAGGTGCATCATGTCCAGATTGCGCCGCACCTTTACTGCGGGCCGGTGGTCGGCGCGGCCAACGTCCAGCTGGCGACCTGTTCACCCAATTTCCTGATCCTGGAAAGCATCGAAAGCTGGGGCGGGTTTCACAGCGAGATCCTGAAGGTCCCGATGCAGTTCGAGCAAGGCCATGTCATCCCGCCAACCGCGCCGGGACTTGGGGTCGAACTCGACGAGGCGGTCGCCCTGGCCAACCCCTACACCGGCACCATGCTGCATCTGGAAATGACGCAAAGCCCGGTCAGCTAATGGACGAATTCGACTATGTGATCGTCGGTGCCGGAACCGCAGGCTGTGTGCTCGCCAGCCGCCTGACCGAGGACGGCAAGACGACCGTGCTGCTGCTCGAAGCCGGCGGCAGCGACCTTTCGATCTGGATCCAGGTGCCGATCGGCTATGGCCGGACCTTCTTCGACCGCCGGATCAACTGGATGTACGATACCGAGCCAGTTGCAGCGCTGGGCGGACGGCGCAGCTATTGGCCGCGCGGCAAGGTGGTGGGGGGATCGGGTTCGATCAACGCCATGGTCTATGTCCGCGGCCAGCCGCACGATTACGAGGACTGGAAAGACCTGGGCAATCCCGGCTGGGGCTGGGACGATGTCTTGCCCTACTTCAAAAAGTCAGAGGATTTCGACCGGCCCAGCGCGTTCCATGGCCAGGGCGGCCCGCAGCACGTGACCGACATTACGCCGCATGTGCATCCGGTCTGCCACAGGTTCATCGAGGCTGCCGGCGCGCTGGGATTCGCGCCGACCAGCGATTTCAACGGCAATCAGCCTGAAGGTGTGGGGTTCTATCACATCAACACCCGCGGCGGCTGGCGCGCTTCCACCGCCAATGCCTTCCTCCATCCGGCGCGCAAGCGCAGCACCTTGACACTGCGCACAAGGGCACTGGCCAGCCGCATCCTGTTCGATGGCACGCGTGCGGTCGGCATTGAATACACCGCGCGCGGGAAGACGAACCAGGTACGGGCGCGGCGCGAAGTTATTTTGAGCGGCGGCGCGATCAATTCACCGCAGTTGCTTATGCTTTCGGGTATCGGGGATCCGGATCAGCTCAAAGCTCTGGGCATCGAAGTCGTCGTCCCGGCTAAGGCCGTGGGGCGCAACCTGCAGGATCACCTCGCGGTCTCCTATTTCTACAAGACCCGCACCGCGACGCTCAACGACGTGCTCTCTCCCGCGCTCGGCAAGGCCATGGCGGGCCTGCGCTACATGTTCGATCGCGCGGGTCCGCTGTCGCTCAGCGTCAATCAAAGTGGCGGCTTTGTGCGCAGCAGTCTGGACCGGATGTACCCCAATCTGCAGCTGTATTTCAGCCCGGTGAGCTATACCAAGACGCCCTTGTCCGAGCGCAAGCTGCTCAATCCCGATCCGTTCTCGGCCTTTCTGCTCTCGCACAATCCGTGCCGCCCGACGAGCCGCGGGCATATCGAACTCGCATCGGCGGACCCCGCAGCGCATCCGCTGATCCAGCCAAACTATCTGGCGACCCAGCAGGATATCGACGACGTGCTCGCCGGAAACCGGTTACTGCGCCAGATCGCGCAGGCGCCGCCGCTGGCCGATATCATCACCGAAGAGCTTGTTCCGGGTGCTGCGGTGGAAGGTGACGAAGCGCTGCTGCACGATTTCCGCAACCGTGCCGACACGGTCTATCACCCGACCTCGACCTGCATGATGGGTCCGGACGGCCGCACCAGTGTCGTCGATGCGCGGCTGCGCGTCCACGGGGTGGAGGGCTTGCGCGTGATCGATGCTTCGATCTTCCCGACGATCACCTCGGGCAACACCAATGCCCCGACGGTGATGGTGGCGGAAAAAGGGGCCGCCATGATCCGCGAAGACGCGTAAATTTAATTTACCGATAGCATTTTGGCCTGCTAGCTTCCGTGGGGACGATTCTGCGCGGGGGAGGTGCGAATGTCGGGCAAGATCGAACTCAGGCGGCTGCCACCGCTGAAAGCGCTCAAGGGCTTTGAAGCGGCGACGCGGCATCAGAGCATTCGCGATGCCGCTGCGGAACTGTGCCTCACTCACCCCGCGATCAGCCACCAGGTCCAACTGATCGAAGAAGCGCTGGGGGTGGCCCTGTTCGCTCAGGAAGGCCGCCATATCGTCTCGACCGATGAAGGGCGCGTGCTCTACCCTTATGTGCGCAGCGCGTTTGAATCGCTGCTCGAAGGGGTTGAGGCGGTCCATCGCCATGCGCTCGACAAGCCGCTCCGGGTCCAGACCTATGTGACCGCATCGATCCGCTGGCTGGCGAAGAGGGTGCCGGAGTTTTTGCACTCGCATCCGAAAATCAAGCTGACGCTCAGCACCTGCGCGGTCGAATGGGAGTTTGACGATGTCCATGCCGACGTCGGGCTGGTCTATTGCGAGACGGCGCCCGATCCGGCCAAGTACCATTGGATGCCGTTGTTCGACTACGCGCTGTTCCCGGTGTGCAGTCCCGAATTCCTGGCCCGGATGCAGCCGAATACGAGCCTTGCCGGCTTGATGCGGCAACCCTTGGTGGCGATCTATACCGAGGTCCAGAACTGGGATAGCTGGTTTACCTCGGCCGGGGTCCACTTCGAACCCGAGGTGCCGTACCTGATGGTCGATACCTTGGCGGTCGCGCTGGAAATGGCGCTCAACGGTGAAGGCGTGGCCCTGGTCAATGGCCCGTTCGTCGATCAGGATCTGGCCGCCGGGCGACTGGTCCGGCCCTCCGACCATGTCGAGACCTGCCCGGGATCATGGGGCCTGATCTGCCGCAAGGACATGAAGGAAAACCTGCGCATCCGGACCTTCATGGACTGGATGGCGGATCACGTGGCCAATCCAGGCTGAGCCGCTAAGTCCGACGGCGCAGCTAGCGCCTGGGGACGACCTCGTAGCCCTGCTCCTCAGGCTCGTCGTCGACCATCTGGTCAGGGAATCCGGTTCCGAGAACCTTTACACCGAGCGGCTCTTCATAGCGGCGGATGATGTTGGGCGAATGCTCGCGGCTGCCGTACTGCTGCTCGGCCTCCTTGAACAGCCGCACGATCAGCGGCGACATTTCAACGGGCACACCGGCTTGATGCGCGATTTTGTCGAACAGCCCGATGTCCTTGCTGACCAGATCCATGGTGAAGTTGATGTCGCGGCTGCCGTTGAGGATCACCTGGCTTTCGGTTTCATGGACAAAACTGTTGCCCGAAGAAATGCGGATCGCTTCGTAGGTGGTGTTCATGTCCAGCCCGATCGCCTTGCAGGTGGTCAGCGCCTCGGCGAGAGCGACGAGGTGCACCGTGCACAGGTAGTTGGTCATGACCTTGAGCTGCGATGCGGTGCCCAGCTCTCCGGTGTGGAGAATGCGGCGGCCCATCGTGGTCAGGACTGGCAGCACCGCTTCAAAGGCGGCGCGCGGTCCGCCCGCGAAGATCGCGATATTTCCGGTATCGGCGCGGTGGCAGCCGCCCGAAACCGGGCACTCGATGAACATCGCACCGCGCGCCTCGACCAGGGCGCCGAGCCGGATTACTTCGGAATAGTCGGTCGTACTCATTTCCAGCCAGACCTGGCCAGGGCGCATCACCGCGAGAAAGCCGTCTTCCCCCTCGGCAACGGCCGAACTGGCCGCTGGCGAGGGCAGGCAGGTCACGATCAGATCGACAGCTTCACCCAAGGCCCTGGGCGACTCAGCCGGTTTCGCACCGCGCCCGACATATTCGCGGACAAGATTATCGTCGAGATCGCGCACGGTAACATCATGGCCATTGCGAATAAGGCTGCCAGCAAGCTTGCCGCCGACATTGCCCAGGCCAATAAATCCAATTTTCATAATGACTTTCCGCGCTCTTAAGGCACCTCTTCATTGACAGTTAGAGCCACGCGGCCGACCAGCCACAAATGAAAATTTTACGATTACAGCTAAATTTTTTGAACGCAGGAAGTATCGGGCAGCGGCCGGAGAACCTGAAAATTTTTTGAACCAATGGCGCTGAATTGCACATTTGTCCTGCGCACCTGACACGCCCTAGAGTTAGGCTCAAAATGCCGCGGGAGTGAGACCGATTTCAATGCAGACACAGGCACGCGTGGTCATCATCGGCGGCGGCATCATGGGGGCCAGTCTGCTTTATCATCTGGCCGAACTGGGCTGGACCGATTGCATGCTGATCGAGAAGGACGAGCTCACTTCGGGGTCGACCTGGCATGCGGCTGGGCAATGCCCGAGCATCACCGGCAGCTTCAACCTCGCCAAGATCCACGCCTACAGCAACGATCTTTACCCCCGTCTCGAAGCGCTGACCGGGCAATCTGTCAGCTGGCACAAATCGGGCGGAATCCGTTTTGCCACCAATGAGCGCGAGCTCGACTGGTTCAAATACATCCACGGCTTTTCCAGGATCATCGGCTTCGACATGGAGATTATCCCGCCGGAGGAAATCCGCCAGATCAATCCCTTCGTCACCACCGATGGGGTGATCGCCGGCGCGTACACGACCGGCGATGGTCACGCCGATCCGTCAGGCATCTGCAATGCCCTGGCAATCGGGGCCAAGGCAATGGGCGCGACGATCGTCCGCCGCAATCGCGTGACCGGGCTAAGCCAGCTCCCCAGCGGCGAATGGGATGTCGCCACCGAATTGGGCACCGTCCGGGCCGAGATGGTGGTCAACGCGGCTGGTTGCTATGCCCGTCAGGTCGCCCAGATGGCCGGGATCGAGATCCCGGTCACCAATATGGAACACCATTACATTGTTACCGACCCGATCCCCGCCTTCGTCGAGCGGGACGAGGAAATTCCCGTGATGCGCTGCCCCTATGTCTCGGGCTATTTCCGGCAGGAGCAGAAGAGTGGTCTGATTGGGGTGTATGAAAACACCGGTCTGGCCGAGGCCTGGGCGCCTAAGGGCATGCCCGAATGGGAATCGACCAGCGAGCTGTTCATCGACGATCTCGACCGGATTTCGAAATGGCTCGAGCGCGCGATCGAGCGGATGCCGATTTTCGGCGAAGTCGGCATCCGGCGGATCGTGAACGGGGCCATTCCCCACACTCCGGACGGCGGGCCGCTGCTGGGCCCCGCCGCGGGCCTGCGCAATTTCTGGCAGTGCTGCGGCACCTCGTTCGGGATCGCGCAGGGCGGCGGTTCGGGCAAATACCTCGCACAGTCGATGGTCTATGGCGATGCCGACATCAACATGGCCGAGTTCGATCCGCGCCGGTACGGGCCGTTTGCCGACGAGGCTTACAGCCGTGCCAAGGTCTTCCTCGATTACCGCTTGACCTTCACCACTCGCCCGCCGGGCGAGGAGGAGCCCGACGGACGCCCGCAAAAGATCAGCCCGCTTTACGGCCGGCTGCTGGCGGCAGGTGCGGTCTATGGCGAAACCTATGGGTGGGAGCGCCCCAAGTGGTTCTCGCTCGATGGCCGCAGCGAAGAGGCCGGATATCACCGCACCAATGTGTTCGAAGTGGTCGCCGCCGAGGTTCAGGCGGTCGAACAGCGGGTCGGCGTGCTCGATCTGTCGGGCTTTGCCAAGTACGAGGTTACCGGCCCCGACGCCGAAATGTTCCTCAACCGCATCTGCGCCAATCGCATGCCGAGGAAGCAAGGCGGCATCGGGCTGGTCCATCCGCTCTCCCGGCTTGGCCGGATCTACGGCGAAATGACCGTCACCCGGATGGCCGACGATCATTTCTACTGCCTTTCCGCCGCCGCCGCCGAGCAGCGCGACGAGGACCACATGCTGCAAAGCAAGCTGCCGCATGAAGACGTGACAATCGCCAATGTCACCATGGATCGCGGCGTGCTGGTGCTGAGCGGGCCGCGCTCGCGCGAGGTGCTGGCCAAGCTGACGGATGCGGATCTGTCCAACGACGGCTTCCGCTGGCTGAGCGGGCAGGACATCGTGATCGCCGGCCTGCCGGTGCGCGCGCTGCGGGTGTCTTATGTCGGTGAACTGGGCTGGGAACTGCATCCGGCGATGGACGATCTGGCCAAGCTCTACGACGCTGTCTGGGCGGCCGGGCAGGACTACGGGATCGCCAACTACGGCCTCTATGCCGTCAACACGATGCGGACGGAAAAGGGCTACAAGGCCTGGGGCAGCGAACTGACCAACGAATTGACCATGATCGAAGCCGGGATGGACCGCTTCATCCAGTTCAAGAAGGACGATTTCGTCGGCAAGCAGGCGACGCTGGATGCCCCCGACCGCTTCCGGATCGTCTATGGCGAGGTTGCTGCCAGCAAAGTCGATGTGCGCGGCGGTGAACCGTGCATGGTCGGGGATGCCTGCATCGGGCTGACAACTTCTGGCGGCTATGGCCACCGGACTGGCAAGAGCCTGTTCTTTGCCTGTGTGCCGCTGGAGCACGCGGCGCCGGGCGCGCAATTTGCGATCCAGTTGCAGGGTGAACTGCGCCTGGCAACGGTGCTCGAGCATCCCGCCTATGATCCCGACAACGCCAAGATGAAGGTCTGAGCGCGGTGGCTGAACTCCCGCACAAAGCCCGCGTCGTCATCATCGGCGGCGGCGTGATCGGCTGCTCGATTGCTTACCACCTGACCAAGATCGGCTGGGACGATGTCGTGCTGCTCGAGCGCAAGCAGTTGACCAGCGGGACGACCTGGCACGCGGCCGGGCTGGTCGGCCAGCTGCGCCCCTCGATCAACATGACCAAGCTCGCCAAATATACCGGCGAGCTCTATCGCGGGCTCGAAGCGGAGACCGGGCAGGCGACGGGATACCGCCAGTGCGGCTCGATCTCGATGGCGACCAATATGGAGCGGTTCGAGGAACTGAAACGCAGTGCCTCGATGGCCAAGGTGTTCGACCTGCCGGTCCACGTCATCACCCCGCAAGAGATCAAGGACCTGGCCCATATCGTCAACGTCGAAGACGTGGTCGGCGGGATCCACATTCCCAGCGACGGCTATGCCAATGCGGTCGACATCACCATGGCGCTGGCCAAGGGTGCGCGCAGCCGCGGGGCGCGGATTTTCGAGAACACCAAGGTCACGCGGATCCGCCATGACGGGACGCGGGCGACCGGCGTGGACACCGCCGATGGCCCGATCGATGCCGACTATGTGGTGATCTGCGGCGGGATGTGGACCCGCGATCTGGCCGCCAGCGTCGGGGTCACCGCGCCGCTCCACGCCTGCGAGCACTATTACGTGCTGTTCGACGGCGTCGAAGGCATCGATCCCAGCCTGCCGGTGCTGCGCGACTATGACTCCTGCGGCTATTACAAGTACGACGCCGGCAAGTTGCTGGTCGGGGCGTTCGAACCCAATGCCCGGCCGTGGGGCATGGACGGGATTTCCGAAGACTTCTGTTTCGATGAGATCGCCGGCAGTTTCGAACATTTCGAGCCGTTGCTAATCGACGCCATGCGCCGCGTGCCGGCGTTGGAAAACGCAGGTATCCTCAAGTTCTTCTGCGGTCCCGAAAGCTTCACCCCGGATGTCCGGTACCATCTGGGTGAAAGTGCGGAATTGAAGGGCTGTTTCGTTGCGGCCGGGCTCAATTCGATCGGGCTGCAATCGGCCGGCGGGGTGGGCAAGGTGATGGCCGAATGGATCCGCGACGGGATCCCGCCGGCTGACCTGTGGGCCGTGGATATCCGGCGCAATATGCCGTTCCAGAACAACCGGAAGTATCTGCGCGAACGGGTCACCGAGAGCCTCGGCCTGCTTTACGCGACGCACTACCCGTTCAAACAATACGAAACCGCCCGCGGTGTGCGCAAATCAGCGATCCATGACCGGCTGGTCGCGGCGGGGGCCTGTTTTGGCGAGGCGTTTGGGTGGGAACGGGCCAACTGGTATGGTGAACCGGGTTCATCGCCGCGCTACGAATACAGCTATGGCCGCCAGAACTGGTTCGCCGCCAGCGCCGCTGAATGCCAGGCGGTGCGCGAGGGCGTGGCGCTGTTCGACCAATCGAGCTTTGCCAAGTTCCGCCTCGAAGGCCGCGATGCCTGTGCGGTGCTGGGCCGGGTCTGCGCGAACGATGTTGATGTTGCTCCGGGCAAGCTGGTCTATACCCAGTGGCTCAACGACAAGGGCGGGATCGAAGCCGACCTGACCGTTACCCGACTGAGCGAAAATGCCTATCTGATCATCGGCGGGGCCGAGACCGAAACCAGGGACTTCAACTGGCTGAGCCGCCACACACCAGACGATGCCCATGCCGTGCTGACCAACATCACCTCGGGCATGGGAGTGCTGTCGATCATGGGGCCCCATTCACGCGCCCTGCTTCAGTCGCTTAGCCCCAATGACCTGTCCGGCGGCGCGTTCGCGTTCGGGACCAGTCAGGAGATCGAGCTCGGCTACGCGATCATCCGGGCCTCGCGCATTACCTATGTCGGCGAGCTTGGCTGGGAGCTCTACGTGCCGACGGAATTCTTGGCCGGGGTCTACGACGAGATCGTCGCAGCCGGAGCGGCTTTTGGCTTGAAGCACGCCGGCTACCACGCGCTCAATTCGCTGCGGATGGAAAAGGCCTACCGCCACTGGGGTCATGACATTACCGACGAGGATACGCCGCTGGAGGCGGGCCTTGGCTTCGCGGTCAAGCTGGACAAGCCGGGCGGGTTCATCGGCCGCGAGGCCTTGCTGCGGCAGAAGGAGGAGGGGCTTAAGCAGCGCCTCGTCCAGTTCCTGCTGAAGTCGGACCAGCCGATGCTCTATCATAACGAGCCGATCTGGCAGGGTAACCGGATCGCCGGCTACATCCGCTCTGGCATGTATGCCCATACCCTCGGCGCCGCTTGCGGGCTTGGTTATGTGACCGCTGCCGATGGCGGTGTAGTTGGCCCGGTCGGCGCCGATGACTATGAAATCGAGATCGCGGGGGTGCGCTATCCCGCCACCGCCTCGCTCAAGCCGCTGTACGACCCCGCCAGTGCCCGGATCAAAGTGTAATGACAGAAACATCAAGCGAACTGATGCAGCGCCTCGCCGCGAACACGCGGGTTGGCTACAGCTTCGAGCAGGAATTCTATACCAGCGAAGCGGTGTTCAAGGCTGACTTTGAACAGGTGATCGGCAAGAAGTGGATCGTCGCCGGGCATGTTTCGCGCGTGCCCAACAAGGGCGACTATTTCCTGTTCAAGATCGGCGCGGAGCAGATCATCGTGATCCGCGAAAATGCAGATAAGGTCCGCGCGTTCTTCAATGTCTGCCGGCACCGCGGCTCAACGCTCTGTTCGGCCGAGAGTGGCAATGCCCCAAGGCTGGTCTGCCCGTACCATGCCTGGACCTTCGGGCTGGATGGCCGCCTGCTTGCCGCCCGGCTGATGCCCGATGATTTCGACAAGGCGGACAACAGCCTGTTCGCCTGCCACGTCCGGGTCTTCCACGGGCTGATCTTCATCAACCTGAGCGAGGATGAACCGGAGGATTTCGACGCGACATTCGGTGATATGGGGCCGATCCTGGACTATCACGGCATCGCGGGTGCCCGGATTGCCCACGCCGGCAGCTATCCCACCGATGCCAACTGGAAGCTGGTCGTCGAGAACTTCTTCGAATGTTATCACTGCGTGCCGTCGCACCCTGAATTCTGCTCGATGCACGCCGCCGAATCAATCGTTGCAGTCGGCGCTGGCCCCAGTTCCGGGCCGGCCGAGGCAATCGCCGCTTTCGCGCCCAAACTGGCGGCCTGGGAGACCCGCGCCGCTGCGCTCGGCCGCCCGATCGGCAATATCGATGAACCGCCCGGCAGCAGCCACCTGCGGCTGCTGATGCAGCGGATGAACAAGGACGGCTGGGCCGCCGAAACGCAGGACGGGAGCGCTCCGGCGCCGCTGATGGGCCAGCGCAGCCAGCCCGATGGCGGGCGCATGCATCTCAGCTTCAGCCCGTTCACGCAGATTGTGGCGGACGATCATTTCGCGATCCTGTTCCAGTTTACGCCCCGTTCGGCGCTGCGCTCGGACGTCGAGATGATCTGGCTGGTCGATGGCCGCGCGGCTGCGGCCGAGATCGATGTGGCCAAGATGATCTGGGGCTATCACGCCACGACGACGCAGGACAAGGTGATCACCGAGGACAACCAGGCCGGGATCATGTCGAGCCGCTATCGCCCGGGCCGCTATTCCGACCAGGAAGGCAGCGTGATCAAGTTCCAGCAATGGTACCTCAACCAGTTCGGCCTGAGCCGGGCCGAGTGACCATTCCGGCCGTCATGCGTGCGGTCTTGCTGACCGGCAATGGCGGGTTCGACAAGCTCGAATTGCGTGATGATGTGCCGGTGCCTGTGCCCGGGGAAGGTGACGTCCTGATCCGGGTCGCTGCGGCCGGGGTCAACAACACCGATATCAACACCCGCATCGGATGGTATTCCAAGGCGGTTGCCGAAGCGACTGAGGTCGGCGCGGCAGCGGGCATTGCCGGGGCCGAAGACGATGGCTGGTCGGGCGCGGCGTTTCATTTTCCCCGCATTCAAGGCGCCGATGCGTGCGGGCGGATCGTTGCGGTGGGGGCGGGTGTCGATCCGCGGCGCATTGGTCAGCGGGTGCTGGTCGAACCGGTGTTCCGGCGCGATGAGCCCTTCGATGTCACCTATTTCGGATCAGAAGTGGACGGTGCCTTTGCCGACTATGCCTGCGTCCCCGCCGCACATGCGCACGGCATCGAAAGCAGCCTGAGCGATGCCGAACTGGCCAGCTTCCCTTGCGCCTATTCGGCGGCAGAAAACATGCTGACGCGCATCGGCCTTGCGGCTGGCGAGCGGGTGCTGATCACCGGCGCATCGGGCGGGGTCGGTTCGGCCGCGGTGCAATTGGCCAAGCGGCGCGGCGCGAAAGTGACCGCGATGGCGGGCGCTGACAAGGCCCAGGCGGTCCGCGCCTTGGGTGCCGATCACGTGATCCCGCGCGATGCGGATCTGGCGGCGATGTTCGCGGACAATCCGTTCGATGCTGCGGTGGATGTCGCCGGTGGTGCGCAATTCCCGGCCATCCTGAAATGCCTGAAAAATGGTGGGCGTTACGGGGTGGCCGGCGCAATCGCGGGCCCGCTGGTCGAGCTCGATCTCAGGACGCTGTACCTCAAGGACTTGCGCCTGATCGGCTGCACAGTGTTGGATCGGTCGGTCTTCCCGGGCCTGATCGGCTACATCGAACGCGGTGAAATCAAGCCTGTGATCGCAGCGACTTTCACGCTGGCCGATATCGTCGCGGCACAGGAAGCGTTCCTGACCAAGCGCCACGTCGGGAAGATTGTTTTGGTGGGGGAGGGATAGGTCTCGAAAGTCCGCATGCGACACGATAGCGTACAAAGTTATTTTGATGTAGCAAACACCCATGATCCTTTTCGCTCTCCTAGTGAGCGCCTCGACAGTGAGCAGCTGCGATCTGTCGGCAATCACGTCTGACCGAGCCGCACATGATGCGTTCGCCCGTCGCGCCGTCGAAATCGTCACTCTCGCCGCACTCAATGGAAAAGAGAACGAAGAGCGATTGCAAGGATTGATCGATCCTTCTGCGCCGTTTGGACTGGGAGGCGGAGATGTGGGCATGCCGCTAGGAGAAGGCGTGTCTGGAGCCAAGGCTATGGCTCAGCGGATGAATGCTGATCAATATCGCTATCTCGGCTGGGACCACATGGTCGGCCCTGCGAATGGTTGCGATAAAGGGGAAGTCGATATCGACTTCAACGACAGTGCGAACGGGATTATTTCGAAAGTAACGTTTACCTTCGAAAATGGGCGCGTTGTTAGAGCACAGGGATGGCAACGCAGCTTTCAGACCGGATCATTGCCCAGCCCCAACGTCCGCTAACCACCCCACTCGAGACATAGCGGATCCGGCCCCACCGGGCTACTCCACCCCCTCAACCAACTCCCCGATCCGTCCGATCATCTCGTCAATGTGCGCCTTCTCGAGGATCAGCGGCGGGGACAGCGCGATGATGTCCCCGGTGACGCGGATCAGCAGGCCGGTGTCGAAGCACTGGTGGAACAGTTCCATCGCCCGTTTGCCGGGGTGTCCGGGGCGCGGTTCGAGCTCGATGCCCGCGACGAGCCCAAGGTTGCGAACGTCGATCACGTGGCGCTTGCCCTGCAGGCTGTGGACGGCGTCTTCCCAGTATCCCGACACGTCCGCCGCCCGCTCAAACAAGCCCTCGTCACGGTAGAGATCCAGCGAGGCGATCCCTGCCGCCGCTGCCAACGGGTGGCCCGAATAGGTGTAGCCGTGGAACAGCTCGATCCCGTCCGGCCCGCCTTCCACCACGGTATCGTGGATCGCCCGGTTGACCGCGACTGCGCCCATCGGCACGGCGGCATTGGTCAGCCCCTTGGCCATGGTGATGATATCGGGGGTCACGCCAAGCACCCCTGCCGCCGTTGCCCCGCCGAGCCGGCCGAACGCCGTGATCACTTCGTCGAAAATCAGGACAATGCCATGCCGGGTACAAATCTCGCGCAGCCGTTCAAGGTAGCCGATTGGCGGGATCAGCACGCCGGTCGATCCGGCCATGGGCTCGACAATCACCGCCGCGATCGTCTCGGCCCCGTGGAGCGCCACGATCCGTTCAAGCTCCTCCGCCAGATGTCCGCCCCAGGCAGGTTGCCCGCGGGTGAAGGCGTTGTGCTCCATGTTGTGCGTGTGTGGCAGGTGATCGACCCCCGCCAGCAGCGTGCCGAACTGGCGGCGGTTGTTGACGATCCCGCCAACCGAAATGCCGCCGAACCCGACCCCGTGATAGCCGCGTTCGCGGCCAATCAACCGGGTGCGGGTGCCTTCGCCGCGCGCCCGCTGATAGGCCAGCGCGATCTTGAGCGCGGTATCGACCGATTCCGAACCCGAATTGGTGAAAAAGATCCGGTCGAGCCCTTCGGGCATTAGCGCCGCGACCCGCGAGGCCAGCTCGAACGCCAGCGGATGGGCGAGCTGGAAGGTCGGTCCGAAATCCAGTTCGCCCGCAGTCTTGCGGATGGCCTCGACGATCGGCGCGCGGCAGTGTCCAGCATTGACGCACCACAGTCCTGCGGTGCCATCGAGGATCTGGCGCCCGTCGCTGCTGGTGTAATGCATGTCCTTGGCCGCCGACAGCAGCCGTGGGTGGTCCTTGAAGGCGCGGTTCGCAGTGAACGGCATCCAGAATGCCGCGAGGGGATCGTTTTCCAGTTTCACGCCTCGGCTCCCGCGGTTCTTGTAGCTCTTCCTATCCTTCAGCGATCAGGATGCAGCTTGCGATTGAAAAGAATGTCGCGATCGGAAAATTTCCCTTGCCGGGTCGGGGCGATCAGGCGGCGGCAACCCTCGATTTTAACCAATAGCCGATCCCGAAACCGGCGGTGACCAGCACGCTGGCCCACAGTTCGATCCGGTGGCCCGGCGACAGGGCCATCAGGACCAGCACGCCGACCATGCCGGCCATCGCTGCCCAGGTGCCATAGGGGTGGAACCACATCCGCAGCTTCAGGGCTTCGGGCGCCTCCGCTTCGAACCGGGCGCGCAGGCGCAGCTGCGCCCAGGCGATCAGCAGGTAAATGAACAGCATGATCGCGCCCGAGGAATTGACCAGGAAATTGAACACCATGTCGGGCGAAAGCACCGATGCGGCCAGTGCGCCATAGCTGAACAGGCTGGCGATCAGGATCGCCCGGGCCGGCACGCGCGCCTGGCTCAGCTTGACACAGCCGGTCGGTGCATCGCCGTTCTGGGCGAGGCCGAACATCGCACGGCTGGTGATGTAGATGCCCGAGTTGAGGCAGGACAGCACCGCGACCAGAACGATAGAATTCATGACCAGATCGGCAGCCGGATAACCCATCACGCGCAGCGCATGCGCGAACGGCGAGACCCCCACGACGATTTCGTTCCACGGCACGACCGCAACGATCATCAGGATCGAGAGCACGAAGAACACCAGGATCCGGACCGAAACCGAAATGGTCATGCGCGCGATGGTCTGCGCGCCTTCCTCGGATTCCGCTGCAGCCAGCGTGGCAATCTCGGCCCCGCACAGCGAAAAGATCGTGGTGGCGACCCCGGCAAAGATTGCAGTGACCCCGGCCGGAGCAAAGCCGCCATGGCTGGTCAGGTTGGCAAAGGTCGGTCCACCCGGTGAAGTGATCCCGAACGCATAGGCCGCCGCGATCAGGATGAAGGCAATTATTGCGACCACTTTGGTCGAGGCGAACCAGAACTCGAATTCGCCATAAGATCGTGCCGAGAGCAGGTTCACTGCGGTCAGTACCGCCATCAGGGCCACGCCGATCTGCCACACCGCGAACTGGGGGAACCAGCTGTTGATGATCTTGGCCCCCGCGATCGCTTCGACCGCAATGACCACGACCCAGAAGTACCAGTAGAGCCAACCGACGATATAGCCGGCCCAGTCACCCACGCCTTCGCGGGCGAAATCGGTAAAGGTTTGCGTG